>JAMFRW010000541.1 GCA_026224975.1 Rhodoferax sp.
ATGTGCGCGGCACCGCGGTCGCCGGCGTCGGCCTCGGCGTGCTGGAGGTGATGACGTCGCAATATCTCTCGTCGGGGCTGCGCGATGGCATCACGTACGCGCTGCTCCTGAGCTTCTTGCTGCTGCGGCCGCGCGGCCTGTTCGGCAGCCTCGGCTTCTCGAGGGCCTGAGATGAAACAGTCCCCACGCTCACTCCGTTGGCTGCCTCCCGAGGGGGCGCGTCAGTACCTTCGGGCGGCCGGGCGGTACTGACATGCAACTCACCCTCTGGACCTACGAAGGCCCGCCGCACGTCGGCGCGATGCGCATCGCCACCGCCATGAAAGACGTGCACTACGTGCTGCACGCGCCGCAGGGCGACACCTACGCCGACCTGCTGTTCACCATGATCGAGCGGCTGCCGCAACGGCCGCCCGTCACCTACACCACCTTCCAGGCGCGTGACCTGGGCGGCGATACCGCCGAGCTGTTCAAGACCGCCGCACGCGATGCCTTCGAGCGCTTTTCGCCCAAGGCGATGATGGTCGGCGCATCGTGCACCGCCGAGCTGATCCAGGACGACCCAGGCGGTCTGGCCAAGGCGCTCAATTTGCCGATCCCGGTCGTCGCGCTCGAACTGCCTTCTTACCAGCGCAAGGAGAACTGGGGCGCGTCGGAGACCTTCTATCAAATGGTTCGCGCACTCGCCGGACCTTCGGTTCCGGCACCGGGCACTGCGCGCACACCGCGTGATGCGAGCCGCGCGCCGAGCTGCAACATCCTGGGCCCCACCGCGCTCGGCTTTCGCCACCGCGACGATGTTCGCGAGATCACGAAGCTGTTGATCGACATGGGCGTGGTGATCCACGTCACCGCGCCACTCGGCGCCACGCCGGCCGATCTGGCGCGCCTCGGCGATGCGGATTTCAACGTCGTGCTCTACCCCGAGACCGCCGCGCTCACCGCGCAGTGGCTCACCCGCAGCTTCGGCCAGCCGGCAACCAAGACCGTCCCCATCGGGGCTGCCGCCACGCGCGAGTTCATCCGCGAAGTCGCGACACTGGCAGGACTGGACCCGACGGCCGCGCTGGCCGATGTGCAATCGCGCTCGCCCTGGTATGCGCGCTCGGTCGATTCGACCTACCTCACCGGCAAGCGCGTCTTCGTCTTCGGCGATGCCACGCATGCGGTGGCGGCGGCGCGCATCGCGTCAACGGAACTCGGCTTCACCGTGGTCGGCATCGGCACCTACAGCCGCGAGTTCGCACGCGAAGTGCGCGAGGCCGCCAAGCTCTATGGTGTGGAAGCGCTGATCACCGACGACTACCTCGATGTGGAAGCGAAGGTCACCGAACTGCAGCCCGAGCTGGTGCTGGGTACGCAGATGGAACGCCACATCGCCAAGCGCCTGGGCGTGCCTTGCGCGGTGATCTCGGCACCTGTGCATGTGCAGGACTTCCCCGCGCGCTACTCGCCGCAAATGGGCTTCGAAGGCGCCAACGTGCTGTTCGACACCTGGGTGCATCCGCTGATGATGGGGCTGGAAGAGCATCTGATCGGCATGTTCCGCGGCGACTCGGAGTTTCATGAGGACGCGGCGCCTTCGCACCTCGGTGGCCACGCGAACAAGCCGGCTGCGCCCGAGGCCGCACCGCAGATCGAGGTCCCCGCAGAACTCGCCGCAACCGCCAGACAACACGGAGAAAGCCCGCCCGCCGCGATCCCGGCACAGTGGGCCCCCGATGCCGAGAAGGAGCTTCGCAAGATCCCCTTCTTCGTGCGCGGCAAAGCACGCCGCAACACCGAGCGATACGCACACGACCATAGCGTACCGGTGATCACCGTCGAGACACTGTATGACGCCAAAGCGCACTTCAGCCGCTAGGGACGATGCAACCCGCCCGGCTTCGGGCGGCACCGATGCGGGCCATCCCAGCATGCGGGTCGTGATCGTCACGATGGACAGCCATCTGGCCAGCGCCGCCGCGCGTGCCAACCGCACCCTCTCGCGCGCCATGCCGGGGCTCGATCTGGTAGTTCACGCTGCCGCCGAATGGGGCAGCGACACCAGCGCCCTGAAACGCTGCGAGGCCGACATCGCCCGCGCCGACATCGTCATCGCGACCATGCTCTTCATGGAAGAACACTTCCTGCCGGTGCTGCCGGCCCTGAAAGCGCGGCGCGAGCACTGCGATGCGATGGTGTGCGCCATGTCGGCCGGCGAAGTGATGAAGCTCACCCGCATGGGCAAGTTCAGCATGGACGCGCCGGCCAGCGGTCCGATGGCGCTCCTGAAGCGCCTGCGCGGCAAACCCGAGGCCAGAAGTGAAGACGCCGGCGTGCGCGCCACGGCCGGCGCCCAGCAGATGAAGATGCTGCGCCGCCTGCCCAAGATCCTGCGCTTCATCCCCGGCACGGCGCAGGATGTGCGGGCGTACTTTTTGACGCTGCAGTATTGGCTCGCGGGCTCGGAAGCGAACGTCGCGAACATGGTGCAGTTCCTCGTCGATCGATATGCCGATGGCCCGCGCAAGGTGCTGCGCGGCATCGCCAAGACGCAGGCGCCGGTGGAGTACCCGGAAGTGGGCGTCTATCACCCGCGCATGGGCAACTCACAGACCGCCAGCCGCATGTCGGCATCGCTCGCCGACCTGCCGCGCGTGGCGACCACCGGCAAGCGCGGCACGGTCGGCCTGCTGCTGATGCGCTCCTACCTGCTCGCCGGCAATGCCGACCACTACGACGGCGTGATCACCGCGATGGAAGCGCGCGGCCTGCGCGTGGTGCCGGCCTTCGCGACCGGGCTCGATTCGCGTCCGGCCATCGATGCGTTCTTCTTCGAGAACGGCCGCCCGACCATCGACGCGGTGGTCTCGCTCACCGGCTTCTCGCTGGTCGGCGGGCCGGCCTACAACGATGCCAAGTCGGCCGAAGACATACTCGCCAGGCTCGACGTGCCCTACCTCGCCGTCACGCCGGTGGAGTTCCAGACGCTGGACCAATGGGGCGAATCACCACGCGGGCTGTTGCCAGTCGAGGCGACGATGATGGTCGCCATCCCCGAGCTGGACGGCGCCACCGGCTCCATGGTCTTCGGTGGCCGCGGCAGCGCCGACCACATCGCCTGCACCGGCTGCGCGCACCGCTGCACCTTCAAGAACACCCGCCCCTTGAGCGATGCGGAACAGCACGACATGCACAGCTGCATCGAACGGGCCGACCTGCTCGCGGCGCGCGTGGGCAAGCTGGTCGACCTGCGGCGCTCGCAGCGGGCCGATCGCCGAATAGCGGCCGTCATCTTCAACTTTCCACCCAACGCCGGCAACACCGGCACGGCCGCGTTCCTCTCGGTCTTCGAGTCGCTCTTCAACACCATGGCCGCGATGCAGCGCGAGGGCTACACCGTGCAGATGCCGGCCAGCGTGGACGAGCTGCGCGAACGCATCATCAACGGCAACGCGCCCATGTTCGGCGCCCAGGCCAATGTGCATGCGCGCATCGCCGCCGACGACCATGTGCGGCGCGAGAAGCACCTGAAGGAAATCGAAGCCCAATGGGGCCCGGCGCCAGGCCGCCAACAGAGCAACGGCAGTTCCATCTTCGTGCTGGGCGAGCGCTTCGGGAATGTCTTCGTCGGCATCCAGCCGGCCTTCGGCTACGAAGGCGACCCGATGCGGCTGTTGTTCGAAAAAGGCTTCGCGCCGACGCATGCGTTTTCGGCCTTCTACCGCTGGCTGCGCGAGGATTTCGGCGCGAATGCAGTGCTGCATTTCGGCACGCATGGCGCGCTCGAATTCATGCCGGGCAAGCAGAACGGCATGTCCTCGGCCTGCTGGCCCGACCGCTTGATCGGCGACCTGCCGAACCTGTATCTGTACGCATCGAACAACCCGTCGGAAGGCACGATCGCCAAGCGCCGCGCCGCCGCCACGCTGATCAGCTACCTCACGCCTCCCGTCGCGCAAGCCGGGCTCTACAAGGGTTTGGTCGACCTGAAAGCGCTGCTGGAACGCTACCGGGGGCTGGAGCCCGATGCGGTGCTGGAAGCCGCCGAACTGGCCGCCATGATTCAGGCGGAAGCCGCGCCCCTGGAACTCGCCGCCGCGATACCTGCCTGGGGTGACAACGCCGCGGCGGCCATCGCCAAACTCAACGACGATGTGCTGGAACTCGAGTACACGTTGATCCCTTATGGCTTGCATGTGGTCGGGCGTGCACCGACATCGGCTGAGCGGGTTGACTTGCTGCTATCGCTCGCAGAAGCGTCGCATGGTGCGAGGCCTGAGCGGGCGTTGATCGAGGCGATCGTCGCCGGCCAATCGCCCGAGCAAGCGCTCGCGAAAGATCAAGACAGCCAAACACTCGCCCTGCTCCGCGAACTAGCCGCCGCCGACGCCCTCATGGCCGAAGACCACGAGATCGACGGCATCCTGCACGCCCTCGATGGCCGCTTCCTCCGCCCCGCTCCCGGCGGCGACCTGCTGCGCACCCCCGCCATCCTGCCCACCGGCCGCAACCTTCACGGCTTCGACCCCTTCCGCATCCCGAGCGCCTACGCAGTTCAAGACGGCGCACGCCAAGCCGAGCGGCTGTTGCAGCGCCACCAGCAAGACGGCCACGCCTTCCCCGAATCGATCGCGCTGGTCTTGTGGGGCACCGACAACCTCAAGAGCGAAGGCGGCCCGATCGGGCAGGCGCTCGCGTTGATGGGCGCCAAGCCACGCTTCGACAGCTACGGCCGGCTGGCCGGTGCGCAACTGATGACGCTCGCCGAACTTGGCCGCCCGCGGGTGGACGTGATCATCACGCTCTCGGGCATCTTCCGCGACCTGCTGCCCTTGCAGATCAAGCTGCTGGCCGAAGCGGCCTTCATGGCGGCCAGCGCCGACGAGCCGTTGGAGGCCAACTTCATCCGCAAGCACGCGCTGGCCTACCAGGCCGAGCACGGCGGCGATCTGGAGACCGCCTCGCTGCGGGTCTTCGGCAACGCGGAAGGCGCCTACGGTTCGAACGTGAACAGCCTGATCGACAACAGCCGCTGGGACGATGCCGACGAGCTGGCCGAAACCTACACCCGCCGCAAAGGCTTTGCGTACGGCCGCAGCGGCCGGGCGCAGCAGCAGTCGCAGTTGCTGAACAACGTGCTGGCGGGCGTGCAACTCGCCTACCAGAACCTCGATTCGGTCGAACTCGGCGTGACCACCATCGACACCTACTTCGACACGCTGGGCGGCATCAGCCGGGCTGTCAAACGCGCCAAGACGCAGCGCGATGGGGCCGATGCCGACGTGGCGCCGGTCTACATCGGCGACCAGACGCGTGACGCGAGCGGCGGCGGCGTGGTGCGCACGCTGACCGAGCAGGTGGCGCTGGAAACCCGCACCCGCATGCTCAACCCGAAGTGGTACGAAGGCATGCTGGCGCACGGCTACGAAGGCGTGCGGCAGATCGAGGTGCATGTGACCAACACTTTTGCGTGGTCGGCCACCACCGGCCAGGTGCAGCCTTGGGTCTATCAACAGTTGAGCGAGACCTTCATGCTCGACCCCGCCATGCGCGAGCGCCTGGCCACGCTGAACCCGACGGCGTCGGCGCGCGTCGCCAGCCGTCTGCTCGAAGCCAGCGAGCGCAAGTTCTGGAAACCCGACGCGAAGATGCTGGAAGCACTGCGCCGGGCCGGTGAAGAACTCGAGGACCGGCTCGAAGGTGTTTTCGAAAAGGCAGTTGCATGAGTACTACGACCATCCCCTTCCCGGACATCAAGAGCCCGGGCCTGCGCAAGAACCTGCGGCTCGATGGCGAGGGCAGCGTGCAGGTCGAACTCGATGCCGCTCTTGCCGGTTCCCTGAAGATCGGCAACGCCAAGGTCTTCGCCATCTACGGCAAGGGCGGCATCGGCAAGAGCACCACGTCGAGCAACCTCTCGGCCGCGTTCTCGAAGATGGGCAAGCGAGTGCTGCAGATCGGCTGCGACCCGAAGCACGACTCGACCTTCACGCTGACCAAGAAGATGCTGCCGACCGTCATCGACGTGCTGGAGTCGGTCGACTTCCATGCCGAAGAATTGCGCGTCGAAGACTTCGTCTTTCCCGGCTACAACGGCGTGATGTGCGTGGAGGCCGGCGGGCCGCCGGCCGGCACAGGCTGCGGCGGTTATGTGGTCGGGCAAACGGTCAAGCTGCTCAAGGAACACCACCTGCTGGAAGACACCGATGTGGTGATCTTCGATGTGCTCGGCGATGTGGTGTGCGGCGGCTTCGCGGCCCCCCTGCAGCATGCCGACCGCGCGCTCATCGTCACGGCCAACGACTTCGATTCGATTTTCGCGATGAACCGCATCGTGCAGGCGATCGGCGCCAAGGCCAAGAACTACAACGTGCGGCTGGGCGGCGTGATCGCCAACCGCAGCAAGGACACCGACCAGATCGACAAGTACAACGACAAGATCGGTTTGAAGCTCGCCGCGCACTTCCCCGACCTCGACGTGATCCGCCGCAGCCGGCTCAAGAAATCAACGCTGTTCGAGATGGAGTATTCGCCCGAGTTGGAGGCGGTGCAAAAGGAATACATGCGCTTGGCCGCTTCGCTCTGGATCGGCACCGAGCCGCTCAACGCCGTGCCGATGAAAGACCGCGACATCTTCGACTTGCTGGGCTTCGATTGAGCCGATCGCACATCAAGGAGAGCGCCATGACCGACATCACCTATCGCGAACGCAGAGGCCAGATCGAAACCTATTTCGATCGCACCGCCGTGCAGGCCTGGGCCCGGCTGACCTCCGACGCGCCCGTGGGCCGCGTGCGGGCCACCGTGCGCGCCGGGCGCGACCGCATGCGTGCCACCTTGCTCTCGTGGTTGCCCGACGATTTGCAAGGCCTGCGCGTGCTCGATGCCGGTTGCGGCACCGGCGCACTGGCGGTGGAAGCGGCGAATCGCGGTGCGCAGGTGCTGGCCATCGACCTTTCGCCGACCCTCGTCAACCTCGCCCGCAAGCGCCAGCCGGCACTCGCCAACGGCGGCTCGATCGACTTTCGTTCCGGTGACATGCTGGACCCGGCCCTCGGCCGCTTCGACTATGTGGTCGGCATGGATTCGCTGATCCACTACGAGGCTGTTGATGCGGTGCGCGTGCTCGCCGGCCTCGCCGCACGCACGCAGCGCGCCGTGCTCTTCACCTATGCGCCGAGCAACCCGGCGCTGATCGTCTTCCGCGCCGTCGGCAAGCTGTTTCCGCGTGGTGATCGCTCACCGTCCATCGTGCCTGTGGCTGAGCGTTCGCTGCATCGGCGCATCGATGAAGACGCGGAACTGCAGGGCTGGCACATCGGGCGCACGCAGCGGATTGCCAGCGGGTTTTACACGTCGCAGGCCTTGGAGATCATCAAAGAATGAATCCGGCCAAGACAGTCATCGGACTCAATTCGAAGCTGGCCAGCCAGTGGGCCCGCGTCGGCACGCGCTTCCTGCCCTTCGCCGATGCGGCCACCACCGAGCTGCCCCTGCCGCGGCTGATGCGGCTCTCGCTGTTCCAGGTGTCGGTGGGCATGGCGATGGTGTTGATGGTGGGCACGCTCAATCGTGTGATGATTGTCGAGCTGGGCGTGGCGGCGTGGCTGGTGTCGTTGATGGTCGCGCTGCCGCTGGTGTTCGCACCGTTTCGCGCGCTGGTCGGCTTTCGCTCCGACACGCACCGCTCGGTGCTGGGCTGGAAGCGCGTGCCCTACATCTGGATCGGCACGCTGCTGCAGTTCGGTGGGCTCGCGATCATGCCGTTCGCCTTGATCGTGCTCTCGGGCGACACGCATGGCGCGGCATGGATAGGCCACGCCGGCGCCGGCCTGGCCTTCCTGCTGGTGGGTGCGGGTTTGCAGACGACGCAAACAGCAGGCCTCGCCCTCGCCACTGATCTGGCGCCGGAGCGCGCACGCCCGCGCGTGGTCGCGCTGATGTACGTGATGCTGCTGCTCGGCATGGTCATCAGCGGCCTGTTCTTCGGCCTGCTGCTGCGCGACTTCACGCAGATCAAGCTGATCCAGGTCGTGCAGGGCGCGGGCCTGCTCACGATGAGCTTCAACCTGATCGCGCTGTGGAAGCAGGAGCCGCGCAGCCGCGCGATCCGCGGGCGCAACGACCCCAAGCCGTCGTTCAGCGAGAACTGGGCGCGCTTTGCGGCGCAGGGCCGGTCGCTGCGCTTCCTCACCACCGTGGGCCTGGGCACCGCGGCCTTCAACATGCAGGACATCATCCTCGAGCCCTACGGCGGCGAGATCCTGCACCTGCCTGTCGGCGCCACCACCACGCTCACCGCGATGATGGCCTGCGGTGCGCTCGCCGCCTTTGCGCTGGCGGCGCGCTGGCTCTCGCGCGGCGTGTGTGCCAACAGGCTCGCGGCGTACGGCGTGCTCGCCGGCGTGGTCGCGTTCGGGCTGGTGATCTTTGCCGAGCCGCTGCAATCGGCCAACCTGTTCCGCGCCGGCGCCACGCTGATCGGCTTCGGCGCGGGCCTGTTTTCGGTCGGCACGCTGACCGCCGCGATGAGCCTGGAGAGCAACGGCCTGAACGGCCTGGCGCTCGGTGCCTGGGGCGCCGTGCAGGCCTCGGCCGCGGGCGTGGCGATCGCGCTCGGCGGCGCCATTCGCGACGGTGTTTCGAGCCTCGCCATGCAGGGCGCGATGGGTGCCGGCTTGATGAGCCCGGCCACCGGCTACAGCTTCGTCTATCACATCGAACTCGGGCTCCTGTTCGCCACGCTGGTCGCCATCGGCCCGCTGGTGCAGCGGCGCGCCGAGTTCACGCGTCCCGTCAGCAGCCCGGCCAAGTTCGGCCTGGCCGAATTCCCCGGCTGATCCACAGCCCGCCAACACACATCTCGCAAGCCTTCAACCCGCAGGAGACACACCATGGGAACCGGAGCCATCACGGCCTACATCGATGTTGCGCAGATCGCGCTCTATGCCTTCTGGGTGTTCTTCGCAGGCCTCATCTACTACCTGCACCGCGAGGACAAGCGCGAGGGGTATCCGCTGGAATCCGATCGCTCTGGCGGGCGCATCAAGGTGCAAGGCTGGCCGCGCATCCCGCGGCCCAAGACCTTCCTGCTGCGCGATGGCCGCCGCGTGAGCGCGCCGAACTTTCGCGGCTCCACGCGTGAGCTGGCGCTGGCTCCCACCAGCCGCCACCTCGGCGCGCCACAGGAGCCCACCGGCAACCCGATGCTCGATGGCGTGGGCCCGGGCTCTTATGCCGAGCGGGCCGACGTGGCCGATGTGACACTGGAAGGCCTGACCAAGATCGTGCCGCTGCGCGTGGCACCGGACTTCGTGGTTTCGCGCCACGACCCCGACCCGCGCGGCATGACGGTGCTGGGTGCCGATGGGCAAGTGGGCGGCACGGTGCGTGATGTGTGGGTGGACCGCTCCGAGGTCTTGTTCCGCTACCTCGAAGTGGAGGTGACGGCCGACGTGGGCAGCCGCCGCGTGCTGCTGCCCATCAACTTCTCGAAGATCGGCCGCCGGCATGTGACGGTGCGCTCCATCCTCGGCCGGCACTTCGCGCAGGTGCCGGGCACCAAGTCACCCGACCAGGTGACCCTGCTCGAAGAAGAAAAGATCATGGCCTACTACGGCGCCGGCACGCTCTACGCCACGCCACAACGCCAGGAGCCGCTGCTGTGATGCTGCCGCACGACCAGGCGCCAGAGCACGAATTCGAGGCCGAATACGGCCTGCCCGAAGCGCTGCCGAAAGGCGAAAAATTGCTGTGGCAAGGCTCGCCCGATTGGCGGGTGATGGCGCGCGAAGCCATGCATGTGCGCTCGCTCGCCGTCTACTTCGCGGTGCTGCTGGCGTGGCGCGGCGTGACGCTGGTCGAAGGCGGCGCGGGCGCGCTGCAAGTGGCCACAACCGCCGGCATCCTCACGGCACTCGCCATCGTCGCGCTCGGCGTGCTCACGCTGATGGGCTGGCTGATCGCCAAGACCAGCGTCTACACCATCACCGACCAGCGCGTGGTGATGCGCGTGGGCGTGGTGCTCACCATCACCTTCAACCTGCCGTACCGCACCATCGAATCAGCAGGCTTGCGGCTCAACAAGGATGGCAGCGGCGACATCCCGCTGACGCTGGCTGGCGCCGACCGCATCGCCTTCGTGCACCTGTGGCCGCATGTGCGGCCGTGGCAGGTCAAACGCACGCAGCCGATGTTGCGGGCGCTGCCGCAGGCCGAACACGTGGCGCAATTGATGGCGCAGTCGTTGGCGGCAGCGGCGGGGCAGGTTGTTGCCGATGCTGCAGCAGCAGTGGCTGCTGGCGCTTCGACGGTACAAGCGCATCGCCCCGCACCCATCCACGAACGCACCACAGAGCGGCCGGCCACTCACGCCGATCACCATCAGCCGCTCGCCGCGTGACGCAGGAGCCAGCACCATGGAACACGCCATTGCCGATTCGCCCGCCGATGCACCCGCACGTGAGCACCTGCACGAGAACCTGCCACGCACGCCGTTGATGGCCCTGTGCGCGCTGGTCATCTGCACCGTCGTCGCAGTGGCCGCCGTGCGCATCACTGGCGTCGGCGTGGTTCACCAGCCTGACGCGGCGGCCGTCGAAGTGCGCGAGTTCCGTTTCGAAGACCGTCCCGACGGCAGCATCGTCGTGCTCGATGCGGCGAGCCGTGGCCTGGTCGAAACCGTGGCGCCCGGCACCAACGGCTTTCTGCGCGGCACCATGCGCGGCCTGGCGCGCGAACGCAAGCGCATGGGCGTGGGGCCGGAGATTCCCTTCCGCATGATCGGCCGCGCCGATGGCCGCCTGACGCTGGAAGACCCGGGCACCGGCCGGCGTGTGGACTTGGCTTCCTTCGGGCCGACCAATGCCGCCGTCTTCGCGCAGATCATGGTCGCGAAGCCAGCGGTTCAGTAGTTGCTGCAGTCATTCCTGGAGAACGCGATGAGCGATGTCGACACCGTCAAGCCCAGCTTCGAGCCCAAGCAAGGCATCTCCGCCGAGGCGACCACCGTCGCGCTGCAAGACACCATGCTCACGCCGCGCTTCTACACCACCGACTTCGCGGCCATGGACCGCATCGACGTGAGTTCGATCCGCCCGCAGTGGGATGTGCTGATGAACGAGTTCCGCAGCGACACCAACGACGACCACTTCCAGCGCCCGGCCGACATGATGGGCGATTGCTCCAAGCTGCCGCCGGCGCTCTACCAGGAGTTCTCGGACTTCCTCATCAGCTCCATCACCTCGGAGTTCTCGGGCTGCGTGCTCTATGCCGAGATCAAGAAGCAGGTGAAGAACCCCGACATGAAAGAGCTCTTCGGCTACATGGCGCGCGACGAATCGCGCCACGCCGGCTTCATCAACCAGTGGCTGAAGGACTTCGGCATCGGCGTGGATCTGGGCTTTCTGGCGCGGGCCAAGAAGTACACCTACTTCAAGCCGAAGTTCATCTTCTATGCGACGTATCTGTCGGAGAAGATCGGCTATGCGCGCTACATCGCGATCTACCGGCAGGTAGAACGCCACCCCGAGCTTTGTTTCCATCCGATCTTCAAGTGGTTCGAGCGCTGGTGCAACGACGAGTTTCGCCACGGCGAAGCGTTCGCGCTGCTGCTGCGGGCCAACCCTCAGTTGCTGCGCGGCCTCAACAAGCTCTGGATCCGCTTCTTCGTGCTGGCGGTCTTTGCGACCATGTATGTGCGCGACCACCAGCGGCCGGAGATGCATGCGGCGATGGGGCTGGATGCGACGGCGTATGACTTCGAGGTGTTCCGCATCACCTCGCAGATCACCAAGCAGGTGTTCCCGCTCACGCTCAACCTCGACGACGCGCGCTTTGCGGCCGGGCTCGAGCGCATGCGGCGGATCTCGGTGGCGACCGAAGCGGCGAAGAAGCGCGGCGGGCCGATCGGCGGCGTGAAGCGGCTGGGCCTGGGCCTGGCGGCGGGCGCGACCTTCGTGCGGCTCTTCTGCCTGCCGGCCACGCCGAACGCGCTGCCGCAGAACGCGCGCCTGGCGCCAACCTGGTAAGCAGCGAGCAGCTTGCCAGTGACCGAGTTCCTTGGTGCGCATCCGATCATGCTCAACCACCTCCTGCCGGTGCTCTACGTGCTGTTCGTCTGGTGGTTCAGCACCGGCGTGATCCTCTACCTGGACGGCCTGCCGCGCTGGACCTTCAAGTGGACGATGCTGTTCACCACGCTGCTGCTGGGCCTGGCGCTCGCCGGCCTCTACGCCACGCGTGACGACACGCGCATCACCGGCGCTTACCTCGCCTTCAGTTGCGCGGTACTGGTCTGGGCCTGGCAGGAGGTGGCGTTTTTGCTCGGCTACGTGACCGGCCCACGCCGCACCGCCTGCCCGCTGGATGCGCAGGGGTGGCGCCGCGCCGGCTTTGCGCTGCAGGCCGTGCTGCACCACGAACTGGCGCTGGTGGTGCTCGCGCTCGCGGTGGTCGCCGTGACCTGGGGCGGCGCCAACCACACCGGGCTCTTCACCTTCATGATCCTCTGGGTGATGCGGCAAAGCGCCAAGCTCAATGTGTTCCTCGGCGTGCGCAACCTGAACGAAGGCTTTCTACCGGCGCACCTCGAGTACCTGCAAAGCTACTTCACGCGGGCGCGCATGAACTCGCTGTTTCCGGTCTCGGTTGTGCTCTCGACCTGGCTCGCCGTCCTGGTGTGGCAGGGTGCGACCAGCCACGGCATCGGCCGCTTCGAGGCCACGGCCGCGACCTTCAGCGCCACCTTGCTGAGCCTCGCGATCCTGGAGCACTGGTTCCTGGTGCTGCCGCTGCCGTCGGAGGCGCTGTGGAACTGGGGGCTCAAGTCCCGCAAGCGCGTGCCGCCGGGAACGTCCATCGCACCTCCGGAAACCAAGCCCCTCTAGGCGGCATACCCGCCCCCATCTTCTTCATCCGGCGCCTAGAATAAAACGGCCCGTCCCCGGGTGAAGGAGACTTGCAAGTGAGCCTCTCGACAGGCCTTCCGACCGACACCTCCCGCGAGGAGCCCGACCTCGGCGCGCTTTCGCGCTGGGCGCCGGAGTTGGCCCGGACCTTTGTCTCGCTCGCGAGCGATATCGCCCTCGTCATCGATGACAGCGGCGTGATCCGCAACGTGGCCCAGGGCCGCGGCGAGCCGCTCGCACCATCTGCCTCCCAATGGGTCGGCCGCCCGTGGATCGACACGGTGAGCGGAGACACCCGGGGCAAGATCGAGCTGCTGCTCAACGAAGTAGCCACCAGCGGCATCGCCCGCAAGCGCGAGGTCAACCATCTGCTCACCGGCGGCGCGAGCGTACCGGTCTCGTACACCGCTGTGCGCCTCGGCGAAAACGGGCCGGTGCTGGCCGTGGGGCGTGACCTACGGGCCATCGCGGCCATCCAGCAGCGCTTTCTCGAATCGCAGCAGGATCTGGAAAAAGGCTACTGGCGCGCACGCCAGGCCGAGTCGCGCTACCGGCTGTTGTTCCAGGTCGCGACCGATGCGGTGATGGTCGTGGATGCCGAGAACTGGCAGATTCTGGAAGCCAACCAGGCCGCCTCCCAACTCTTCGACATAGCGGCCGAGCAGTTGCTCGGCCGGCCGGCGAGCTTCGGCTTCGAGCGACATTCGCGCAGCGCGGTCGATGCGCTGCTGACCTCCGCGCGCGCGAGCGGCCAGTCGGGCGAGATTGCCGCGCGCCTGCTCGGCCGCGTCACGCCGGCCAGCGTGGCCGCCACGCCGTTCCGCACTGACGACGCGATGCGCCTGCTGGTGCGGGTGCGCGCCGTTGATTCGCCGCAATCGTCGAGTGACCTCAACGCCGCCCTGGCGCGGCTGGTCGATGGCACCAGCGATGGCGTGGTCGTCACCGATTCGAGTGGCCGCATCCTCGTGGCCAACCCGGCCTTTCTGGCGTTGGTGCACCTGGGCGCCGAGGCTGATGTGAAAGGCCGCGCCCTCGCCGATTGGCTGGGCGAAGACGATCCCGCCCTCGCCGCGATGCTGGCGCAGGTGCGCCACCACGGCTTGGCCCGGCGCCGCGAGGCGAGCGTGCGGCCTGCCCATGCGCCGGCCTGCCGGATCGAGATCTCGGCCGCGCTGCTCACCGAAGGCGATCAGGAGTGCATCGGCTTCACCATGCGGCGCGTGGCGCAAGTCTCTGTCGCCGCGGCGGGTTTGTCGGAAGAACTGCGCCTCAGCATAGAGCAGCTCGCCGATCAGCTCGGCGATGCGACGCTCCCGCAGTTGCTGCGGGATGCCACCGCGCTGGCCGAGCGCTACTTCCTGCAACTGGCCGCAGACCGCGTCGCTGGCGACGATGCCGCTGCCGCCGAACTGCTCGGCGTGAGCCGCGACGGCCTGGCGCGGCGCCGCCGCAAACACGCGCCGGCGCTCTCGGGCGGCGGTATGAGTGGCGCAAGCGATTCAGATTCTTCCACCACCTCGTCGCCAAAAAGTTAAGTGCTCAGCAGCCCCGCATTCGGCAAGGCGGACCTGACCAACTGCGAGCGGGAGCTCATCCACCTCGCGGGATCGGTGCAGCCGCACGGTGTGTTGATCGCCTTGCGAGAGCCGCAGTTCCGCATCCTGCAACTGAGCGCCAATGCGGAGGCCCTGCTCGGCGCACCGGTCGAATCCCTGCTGCAGCAACCGGTGAGCGAGCTGGGCGGCGACCTCGAAGCCAACATCCGCCACGTGGCCGCGGCGGCCGACCTGACCGACCCGGCGCCGCTGCGGTGCAAGTTGCCCGTGCGTGGATCGACGCAGCTCTTCGAAGGCACCGTCCACCGCGTGGGCACCGATGTGCTGCTGGTCGAGATCGAACCGGTGGATGGAGCGGGCGCGGCCCATGCGCCGTTGGTCGACATCCCGAACGAGCAGTTGCTCGATCTGCTCAACGACGCGGTGCAACACTTCAGCGGTGCGTCGACCATCGGCACGCTGGCCGATGCGGCGGTGCGCAGCTTTCGCGACATGTTCGGCTACGACCGTTGCATGGTCTACAAGTTCGACCCCGACGGCCACGGCAAGATCATCGCCGAGGCGCGCGACCCGCGGCTCGAATCGCTGCTCGGCCACCACTACCCGGCCTCCGACATTCCGCAGCGCGCGCGCGAGCTCTACATCCGCAACCGGCTGCGCGTGCTGGTCGATGTGCACTACGAACCCGCACCGCTGGTGCCGCGCCAATTGCCCGGCACAGACGAAGAGCTGGACATGTCGCTATGCCACTTGCGCAGCATGAGCCCCCTGCACCTTCAGTACCTGAAGAACATGGGCGTGACGGCCACGCTGGTGGTCTCGCTGGCGCGCGAGGGCAAGCTCTGGGGGCTGATCGCCTGCCACCACTACAGCGCGCGCAACCTGCGCTTTGCGCTGCGCTCGGCCGCCGATCTGATGGCCGAAGTGGTGGCCACCCGCATCGCCGCCATCGACAACTACGCGCATGCGCAAGTCGCGATGCAGGTGCGCCGCCTGGAGCAGCGGCTGGTGGAAGCCACCTCGACCGAAGGCGACTGGCGGCTGGCGCTCTTTCGCAATCCGCGCACGCTGTTGCAGCCGCTGGATGCCACCGCCGCCGCGCTGTTCTACGAAGGCGAGCTGCTCACCGCCGGCGAGACGCCTTCCACGCCGGAGCTGCGCAACCTGATCCAGTGGATCGATAGCCAGCCCTTCGACGGTCTCTTCTCCTGCTCGGCCGTCGGGCGCGACAATCCGGCGCTCGATTCGCTCACGCCGACCGCCAGCGGCGTGCTCGCGGTGAAGCTCTCGGCCTCCAAGCCCGATTACCTGGTCTGGTTCCGCAAGGAGCAATTGCTCACCGTCACCTGGGCCGGCGACCCGACCAAGCCAGTGGTCGGCAACGACCCGATGGAACTCTCACCGCGGCGCTCGTTTGCCGCGTGGTCGGAGATCGTGCGCGGCACCGCGGTGCCGTGGTCACCGAGCGAGCTGGCGCTGGCGCGTGCCTTCGGCGATGCGCTGGTCGACATCATCGTGCAGATCAACGCGGTGCGGCTCCTGATCGCCGAGCACCAACTCGCGCAGATCCGCGAGACGGTCTCGGATTCGAAAGAGCCGGTCGTGATCGCCGATGCGCAGCACCGCGTGCTGTTCGCCAATGCGGCCTTCGCGCGGCTGGTACATCGCCCCGACACTGGCTCGACCGCGCTGCGCCACGTGGCCGATCTCTTCGCCGAACCCGCCTCCATGCACAAGGTGCTGGCCGGCCTGGCGCACGAACGGCGCGCCTGGCGCGGCGAACAAGCGCTGACGCTCTCCGGTGGCAACGCGCTGCCTGTCGCAGTGCGCGCCGAAGTCGTGCCGGCCCGCGATGGTTCGGTGCTCGGCTTCTTCTTCGTCTTCAATGACTTGACCGGCGTTCAACGCGCGGCCGAAGCCCGCCGCCACCTCGAACAGTCCTTGAACAGCGCGAATGCCGCAGACGGCATCAAGGGCGGCGTGACGCGCGATGGCATGCGCGCTTCGGAGCCCACCGAGCGCGGTGACCTGATGGGCGCCATCCTCGCCAACGCCAGCCTCGCCGCGATGGACATCGCCGACGGCAATACCGCGCCGACGGTCGCGCCCCTGCTCGAAGAACTCGAAGCCTCGACGCGGCGGGCGACGGAGCTGTACGGGCGCATTCGCACCTTCGGTGGCTGACCGAGGTCCAGCGCGCTCCCGTGGCATCGCCAGGGCAGGCTCTTACGGCAGGGCGGCTTCGGCCAAAGGCATGTCCGCCGGAACGGTTGCTTCGAATTCTTCGGTGGGTTGGACCCACACAGTCTGGCGACCCGCCAAACGCCGCGCAGAGTCGTCGTCGAACGCGGCCTTCAGCGGGCCGATGGCACCCGGGTCGTACACGTATTCGACGTTCATATCGCCGCTCAGGATGATCGCCACCGGCAGCGCGTCGGTCGCCTTCCGCGCTGCCAACTCGCGCGAGATGGCGGGCATCAGGTTGTCGTCGATCAGCCGGTCGATGGTGCGGGCGCCACCGTCGGGCGAGCGGCACTTGTCGGCGATCAGGTAGCGGAATTCTTCGGTGTGGTACAGCTCGATGCGCCAGTGGGTGCGCAGCCGCTCGGCCAGGCGCGCCAGCGCGAGGCCCGGGGTCTCCAACCGAGGCGCGTCGCCCGGCAGTTGGGAGACGTGGCGGCTGTCGTTGCTGGATGTCTTGACGCTTGTTTGCAGTGGAACGGCCGCGACAGAGCGCGTGAAGACGGGTTGGGTGTCGGTCGAGCGGCGCCGTGTGCTGGGCGAAATCCAGCCGCCCGTGCCGACCCAGGCCAGATCATGCGGCCAGCCCTCGGCTTCGACGCCCGCCGTGCCGCGCATGCACAGCGCGGCAGCCTCGAAGGCCCAGTCGGTGTTTGCTGCCATCGCAGCTTCGGCGCCGGCGCCTTGCGCATCGGCCGCAGCTTCGCGCAAGGCGGCGCAATAAGCCCCGATCGCGCGCCGGTCGCCATCCGCGCTCGGCTTTGTCAGCGCACCTTGCAGGATGCAAAGCGCGGGCGGCGCGTCGGCCCAACGCGGCGTGCCGTTGTGATCGGTGAGCGGCAGGTGCGCCAGGGCGGCCAGCAGCACGTCCATCCCCGCGCGTTCGAGTTGCGGCTGGACCAATGCGGGGATGCGGTCTTCCAGCCCGAAGAGGCGGCACAAGGCCAGCAGTTGCAGAAAGTCGCGGTAATGGCCAGCGTCCCGCAGATCGCCGGGCGCTTGCACGGTGGTCGAGGGGCTGCGGCGCGCAAATAGGCGGTCGAACAGCCAGCGCCAGAGGCCGTAAGCGCGGATCACCTCGTGCAGGTCGGCGCTCAACTGACACAGGCTCACGCCGGCCGTGTAGTCGAAGCGCCAGAGTGCCAAGCGGTGATGAAAGACCAACTCGGCGGCGTACACGCGCTGAACCGCGGCGGCCGCCGCTTCGGGCCCGATCAGCGGCATCTGCAGGCGCTCTTCCATTGTTTTCAGAACGCGCTGCTGCCGAAGACGGGCGGTGCGCTCATCGGACGGGCTGAGCCACGGATCGCGTCGCGGCGCGTGGGCGGGCGATGAAACCAATGCATCGGTAGAGGACATATCGTTTCTATCGTTTATGCGGATTTTTTCTTTATCGGCGAAAGGCCAGTCCACTGAACCGATCAATGGAGTGGAAAAGCGATGCCTTTGTCACTGTTCCTGCGGCTCATTCCCTCTCCCTTCCCTTTCCCTTTCCCTCTACCGCGTTGCGCCCGCGAGCAAAGGCAGCGTCGCTTCCACCTGAGCGATCGATTCGATCGCGCAGATCTGCGCGCCACTCCCGCCGCCCACAAACGCCACCGCCAGCGCACCTTTAGGGCACAGGCCGAGGCAGGTGGTGAGCGCGATGCGCGGCCGGGGCTTCAGGTCGCGCAGCGCTCGCCTCGCTTCCTGAACCACGGCCTTGGCCTTGAACCCGCGCGGGCCGTTGCTGCGCTTCTTGCACACGTTGCAGACCAGCAGCGCGGCGTTCCACGAGGGGCTTTCGAGCTTAGCCACCTTGGTGTTGGATTTGTCTTTCATGCGTCGATGATGGCCGGCAGCCCGTGAATCGGCAGGGGCCCACGCCGTAACCCTGGCCGGCGCCACGGGCAAAGCCGCCTACGGTGAATACCCGAAGCACCCCGATTTGTCTCCATCGCGACATCGAAAGCGCCCGCGCAGATGACACGATCCACCCATGAGTTCCCTGCCCGATGGCCTGATCGTCGTTGCCAAGCGCGAATGCCCGACCTGCACGCTGGTCGAGCCGCTGCTGCGCGAACTCGCGCAGGGCCGGTCGCCGTTGACGGTCTACGTGCAGGACGACGCGGCCTACGCGGCCGATGTGGCCGATGTGGCCGGCATGGTGTTCGACGAAACGCTGGAGCATTCCTTCCGACTCGGCATCGAGTTCGTGCCGACACTGATCCGCGTCGAAGGTGGCCGCGAGGTCGCGCGCACGCACGGCTGGCACCGCGGCGACTGGCAGGAGATCAGCGGCCAGCCGGAACTCGGCGTGGCGCTGCCGCCCTTGCGGCCCGGTTGCGGCTCGAAGACGCTGGACCCCGGCATTGCCGAAGAGCTGATCGTGCGCTTCGGCAACACCGGCCTGGCCTCACGCAACGTCGAGATCGGTGGCGGCGAAGACCTCATGGAAGCGTGTTTCGAACGCGGCTGGACGGATGGCCTGCCGGTCGTGCCGCCCACACCCGCGCGCGTGCTGCGCATGCTGCAGGGCACGACGCGCGCGCCCGACGAGATCATCGGCATGGTGCCGCCCGATCTGGCGCCGTGCACCGTCGAGAAGGTCGCCATCAACGCGGTGATGGCTGGCTGCAAGCCCGAGTATCTGCCGGTCGTTCTGGCTGCGGTCGAGGCCGCGTTGATCGACGAATTCGGCATGCACGGTGTGCTCTGCACCACCATGTTTGCCGGGCCTGTGGTGATCGTCAACGGGCCGATGGCCAAGCGCGTCGGCGTCAACTCCGGCGTGAACGCGCTGGGCCAGGGCCACCGCGCCAACGCGACCATCGGGCGCGCGCTGCAGCTCGTCATCCGCAACGTGGGTGGCGGCCGGCCGGGCGAACTCGATCGCTCCACGCTCGGCACGCCGGGCAAGTACAGCTTCTGCTTTGCCGAAGCCGAAGACCCGGGATGGGAATCGCTTTCGGTCGAACGCGGCTTCGCGCGCGACGCGTCGGTGGTGACGCTCTTTGCCGGCGAAGGCGTGCAGGGCATCGTCGACCAGAAATCGCGCACGCCGGAGTCGCTGGTGCGCAGCTTCGCTGCCTGCCTGCGGGCCGTCGATCACCCCAAGCTCGCGATGGCCGGCGATGCGCTGCTGGTGGTTTCGCCCGAGCACAGCCGCGTGTTCATGGAAGCCGGTTGGTCCAAGGCGAGGCTGCGCGAGGAACTCGGCCAGTTGTTGCTGTCGCCGGCCGACGAGATGCTGGCCGGCGCCGGCGGCATCGCCGAAGGGCTGCCACTCGTCATGGCCGGAACGCAGGTGCCCAAGTTCAGGCCGGGCGGCCTCATCATCGTTCGCGCCGGCGGCACCGCCGGCCTGTTTTCGGCGGTCATCGCCGGCTGGGCGGCCTCCGGCCCCACCGGCTCGACCCCTGTTTCGAAGGAGATCACTGCATGATCATGGAAACGCAAACCCTGCTCGACCCCACCTCGGAGCGCGCACCCGCCGCCCGGGCGCTGGCGGCGCGGCCGGCCTCGTTCGACGGAGCGACCGTCGGCATCCTCGACATCTCGAAGGCACGCGGCAACGTGTTCCTCGACCGCATCGCCGAGCGCCTCACCGAGCGCGGCATCGGCGTCAAGCGCTATCGCAAGCCGACCTTCACGCGCCCCGCGCCGGTGGCGCTGCGGCACCAGATCGCGGCGGAATGCCAGCTCGTCGTCGAAGGCCTGGCCGACTGAGGTTCCTGCACGTCGTGCTGTATGCATGACATCGTGGACCTCGAGGCGCGTGGCATTCCGGGAGTAGGTGTTGCCTCCAGCGAGTTCGTGGAAGCGGCTGCGATGCAGTCGAAAACGTTGGGTTTCGACCCGGCGATGGTGTTCGTCGCTCATCCGATCCAGGACCGGAGCGACGACGAGTTGCGCGCGCTCGCCGATGCGGCGTTGGAGGAGATCTTGCGGCGGCTTGTTTCTGACTGAGGGGCGCTGCGGCGCCACCGCCACGTGACGCCCGTCGAGATGACGTCGGCTAGCGTCGCGCCGACGAACGCCGCGGTCCGGCCGCATCTGCCGTCCATCGACCGTGTGCTGGCCTGGCCGCCGCTGGTGGCGCTCGCCGAAGCGTACGGCCGCGCGCTGGTGCTCGAAGCCGCACGCGAGGAGTTGGCGGCTTGGCGAGAAGCAGGCCGTGCCGACGGCGCTCGAGTTGACATCGAGGCCGGCATAGCAGCCCGAGTCATCGCCCGCGTCCAGCCCTCGCTGCGCCCCGTCTTCAACCTCACCGGCACTGTCCTGCACACCAACCTCGGCCGCGCACCGCTGCCCGCGCAAGCCATTGCCGCCATGATGCGAGTGGCGGCCGGCGCCTCCAACCTCGAGTTCGACCTGACGACAGGCAAGCGCGGCGACCGCGACGATCACGTGGAAGCCTTGTTGCGCAAACTCACCGGCGCCGAAGCCGCGACCGTCGTCAACAACAACGCGGCCGCCCTGATGCTGGTGCTCAACACGCTGGCCAGGCGCCGCGAGGTCATCGTCTCGCGCGGTGAATTGATCGAGATCGGTGGCGCATTTCGCCTGCCCGACATCATGGTGCAGGCCGGTTGCCGGTTGCGCGAGGTCGGCACAACCAACCGCACCCACCTGCGCGACCACGCCGAAGCGATCGGCCCACGTACCGGGCTGATGCTCAAGGTGCACACGAGCAACTACCGAATCGATGGCTTCACCGCCGCGGCCGACGAACGCGCGCTCGGCGACCTGTGTCGGGAACGCGGCGTGCCCTTCGTCATCGACCTCGGCAGCGGGGCGCTCTGCGACCTCACGCGCTTCGGCCTGCCGCACGAACCCACGCCCGCCGAAGCGCTGGCGGCCGGCGCCGACCTCGTGACCTTCAGCGGCGACAAGCTGCTGGGCGGCCCGCAGGCCGGCATCATCGTCGGCCGCGCCGACCTCATCGCAAAGCTCAAGAAGAACCCGTTCAAGCGCGCGCTGCGCTGCGACAAGCTCACGCTGGCCGCGCTCGGTGCGGTGTTGCAGCTCTACGGCGATCCGGACCGGCTCGTGGCCCAAGTGCCCACGCTGCGCCTGCTCGCGCGGCCGGCGGTGCAGATCGAGGCTGTGGCGCTGCGGATGCAACCCATCGTGGCCGCCTGGGCCGGCGAGCGCGCGCGGGTCACTGTGCAGCCGGTGCAAAGCCAGATCGGCAGCGGCGCCTTGCCGATCGACATGCTGCCGAGCCACGCGCTGCAGTTCGCACCGCCGGGGCCCAAGCGATTGTCGGGACGCGCGCTCGATCAGCTCGCGGCCGGCCTGCGCAATCTCGCCGTGCCGGTGATCGGCCGCATTGGGGATGGCGCGTTGTGGCTGGATTTGCGTTGCCTGGAGGACGAGGGGGGCTTTGCGGCGCTGTTCGGGCCTGCCGCCAGCGCGATGGTCGCCACAGCCCCGTGATCATCGCCACCGCGGGCCATGTCGACCATGGCAAGACCAGCCTCGTCAAGGCGCTGACCGAGATCGACACCGACCGGCTCGCCGAAGAAAAGCGCCGCGGCATGTCGATCGACATCGGCTTTGCGTATGCCGATGTGGGCGCGGCCACGCCGCTCGGCTTTGTCGACGTGCCCGGCCACGAGCGCTTCGTGCGCAACATGCTGGCGGGCGTGGCCTGCATCGATCTGGCGCTGCTCGTGATCGCCGCCGACGACGGGCCGATGCCGCAGACGCACGAGCACCTCGGCATCCTCACGCTGCTCGGCGTGCCGCGCTGCGTGGTCGCGCTGACCAAGATCGATCGGGTGGCGCCCGAGCGGCTGGTGCAAGCCGAGCGCGAAGTGGTGGCGTTGCTGCAGCCCGGGCCGTTTCGCGGTGCACCGGTCTTTCCGCTGGTCGCAACCCACGGAACCGGCGTGCCGGCCTTGCGCCAGCATCTTGCGGATGCTGCCGTGGCGTTTGCGGCGCGTCCGGTGGCAGGGCACTTCAGGCTCGCCGTGGACCGCAGCTTTGCGCTGGCAGGCGCGGGGCGCATCGTCACCGGTGCGGTGCTGTCCGGCCGCGTGCAGGTGGGCGATCAGGTGATCGTCTCGCCGCGCGGCACGGCGGCGCGCGTGCGCGGCATCCATGCGCAGAACCAGCGTGCCAACGTAGCCGTGGCCGGGCAGCGCTGCGCGCTCAACCTGGCCGGCGTCGATCTCAAAGATGCCGAGCCCGTGCGCGGTGATTGGGTCGTGGCCCCCGACGCACACGCGCCCACCGATCGCCTCGACGTGCAGCTCGACGTGCTCGCCAGCGAGCCCAAGGCACTCGCGCACCGGGCCGCGTTGCAACTGCACATCGGCGCCGCCTCGGTGAACGCGCGCGTGGCCACACTCGACGGCCCGAGCATCGCGCCGGGCGCCAGCGGCATGGCGCAGTTGAACCTGGAACGGCCCATCGCCGCGCTGCATGGCGACCGCTTCATCCTGCGTGACAGCGCCGCGGGCCGAACCGTGGCTGGGGGCCGGGTCATCGACCCCTTCGGGCCTGCGCGAGGCCGCTCGAAACCGGCGCGTGCCTTGCACCTGGCGGCAATGGCGCTGAGCGCGCCGGCCGACGCGTTGGCGGCGATGCTGGCAGCCGAACCCGACGGCATAGCCCTGCAGCGCTTTGCGTTGGCGCGCAACCTGACTGCCAGCGAAGCAGCGGTGTTGCGGGAGCCGCTGCATTCGCCCCTGCATGCGCCCTTCCGCAGTTCACCCGGCATCGTGGTGATGGCAGCCGGCTCCGCGCCCATTGCCTTGTCGAGCACTCACTGGCAGGCGTTGCGGGAGCGCGTACGCGCTGCCGTCGCGCGCTGGCACGCGGACCGGCCCGACAGCGTGGGCGCCAGCGAAGCGGCCCTGGCCGAGCTGCTCGGCATGCGGCGAACAGTGCCGCTGCTGCACGCAGCGCTCGCGTCGATGGTGGAAGACGGCACCGCCGCGCGCGAAGGCCTGCGCTTGCGCCTCGCCGATCACCGCGCCGTGCTGTCGCAGTCCGACAGCGATTTGCTGGACCGCGTGACAACCCTGTTGCAGCCCGCAGGCCTGCGGCCCCCGATCGTCGGCGAACTCGCCACGCTGCTGGCCCTCCCCCAGCCCGAATTGATCGACTTCCTGACGCGCGCCAGCCAGCTCGGCGCACTGGTGCGCGTGGCGCCGAACCGCTTCTACCTGCCGCACACCGTGGCCGAGTTGATCGCACAAGCGCGGAAGCTCGCCGCCGAATCGGAAGATGGCCGCTTCGATGCCGCCGCCTACCGCGACCACACTGGCATCGGCCGCAACCTGACGGTGCAGGTGCTCGAATTCATGGACCGCGAAGGCGCGACGAGCTTCGATGGCGCGCGCCGCATGCCGACGCCTTGACCAAACCCGCGTGCTAAGGTCTTGCCACGGAAGAGAAACACATCCTGGTGGAGTGCCCGGTCTTCAAAACCGGCGAGACGCGCTCAGCGTGTCTGGTGGGTTCGACTCCCACTCTCTTCCGCCAACGCTCCCAGCCTCCGCATGACCACACCGACTCAGACGCCCATCCTGCAAGCCGATGCGCTCGGCTTCACCTACCCCGGCGAGCCTGCCCTCGTGAGCGATTGGTCGGCGACGATCGGCGCTGGCGTGACGCTGCTGCACGGCGACACCGGCAGCGGCAAATCAACGCTGCTGCGCGTGATGGCTGGCGTGCTGCCCGCCACTGGCCGACTCACGCTGGCTGGCATCGACCTTCGAAGCGATGCCTCGGCCTATCGGCGCCATCTTTTCTTCTGCGAGCCCGCGACCGAAGCTTTCGACCAAGTGACTGCACGCCAATGCACCGCGTCGCTCAGCGATGGCGATGAGGGCTTCGACGCATCCGCGTGGCAGCAACTCGCCGAAGGCTTCGCCTTGGGCCCGCACCTCGACAAGCCGCTGTACATGCTCTCGACGGGCTCGAAGCGCAAGGTCTGGCTGGCTGCGGCGCTGGCGTCGGGCCGCGCGCTGGTCTTGCTGGACGAGCCGACAGGCGCGCTCGATGCGGCATCGGTACGCTGCCTTTGGGCCGCGCTCGGCCGCGCGGCGGCGCGCAACGATCGGGCCGTTGTCGTGGCGAGCAGCGAACGCATCACGCAGACGCCCCTCGCCGGCACGATCGAGTTACCGCCGCGCTGAGGAAGTCAAGTCGACGATCAATGAAACGCCGCCGCATGCCGCGCGGCGATCCACTCCTCGTTGGTCGGCTCCACGCCCACCGCGAGCCGGCTGCCCGGCGCCGAGATGAGTGGCGCGTGGCTGGCGTTGGCGGCATCGTCGAGCACGATGCCAAGGAAGCCGAGTTCGCGACACACGCGTTCGCGGATCTCGGCGCTGTGCTCGCCAATGCCTGCGGTGAACACCAGAAGATCGAGCCCGCCGAGCACCGCAACGAGGGAGCCCACCTCGCGCACGATACGCCGCACATACAGCGCCAGCGCCGCGCGAACGCGCGCACCGACGTCATCGGTGCGGGATTCGGCGGCGAGCAGCACGCGCGGTTCCGACGACAGGCCCGAGACGCCGAGCAACCCCGACTCGTGGTACAGCACATGGCCGACCTGCGCCAGGCTGAGCTTTTCGATCTCCATCAGGTAGAGCACTGCGCCAGGGTCGAGCGAGCCGGTGCGCGTGCCCATCATCAAGCCGTCGAGCGCCGAGAAGCCCATCGTCGTGCCGACGCTTCGCAACCCTTGCATCCCGCACAGGCTGGCGCCGCTGCCCAGGTGCGCGGCGATCATGCGGCCGCGCGCCAGCCCGCCATGGCGTTCGGGCAGTGCGACCGAGAGGTACTCGTACGACAGGCCATGAAAACCGTAGCGGCGCAGCCCGCGCTCCCACGCCGAATACGGCAGCGGCAGCATCTGCTCGACCTGCGGCAGCGTGTGATGGAACGCCGTGTCGAAGCAGGCGATCTGCGGCAGCTCGGGATCGGCGGCCAGCAGCGTTTCGATGGCGTCGAGCGCAAAGGGCTGGTGCAGCGGCGCCAGCGGGACGAAGGTTTTGAGGTCAGCCAACACGGCCGCATCCACACGCGCCGGCTGCACATACTTGCTGCCGCCGTGCACCACGCGGTGCGCCACCGCCGCGAGCCGACGCGGCCCCAGGCGCAGCAGTACGCGTTCGCGGATGTGCGCCAGCGCGGCGTGATAAGGCTCCTGCGCATCCAGCATCAACGGCGCGGGCTCGACGCCTGTCTCGCCATAGGTCGCTTGCGAACCACCGATGTCCTGCACCTTGCCATTCCAGACCGGCGTGCGCGGGAGCGGTGATTGGCCGGCATCGAAGAGCGCGAACTTGATGCTGGACGACCCGCAGTTGAGCACCAGCACCAGCCCGCCGTGGGTCGCATAGCGGTCGAAAGAAGCGTGGGGGTGGGTCATGGTGATGAGGTGTGATGAATCATGCGCCAGAGACAGGAGGCCAGCCCGGCGCGATGTCCAGACGGTTTTAGTGCATCTTGCACCGCCCGTGCGGTCACAGGCCTACAACCCGCCGCCAATCGGCCGATGACCCTGAGCGACCACTGCGCAAAAAAGCGGCGCATCCCACGAGCAACCACCCGACGGCCACGCCATGCACCCACTGCTCACCCTTCCCTCTGTCTTCCTGCTGCTGGCCTGCATCGGGCTGGCCGTGCCGCCGGCGCTTCGCGTCTACCGCATGGCGCGGATGCTCCTGGCGCGCGCCTGAGCCTCCACGTCCGATCGTCAGGACAACTTTCACCGAAGGGAGCCCCCTTGAGTCTCAGCTACAAAGGCATGCTGTTCACCGATCAGGCGGGGCCCTTCGTGCGGCACATGCCGACGCTGAACGACCACCGTGAAACGCTGAAGACGCTGCAAGGCTCGTGGGACACGCTTTCACTGCTGGGCCACCTTTCGCACACCCGCGCCAACCTCGGCAAGACGCGCGAAGCCTTCGACAAGCTCACCGGTGAGCTGATGACCACGCTGGCCGACGAGACGCTGGCGCGCACCACCTCGGGCCTGGGCTACAAGGCGCAGGTAGCGGTCGACATCCTCACGCGCAACCTCTTCGAACGCACCGCCGACATCGGCTTTCTGGCGACCGATGCGGCCGTCGCGCACGCCGTCGCGTCGAACGACCCGGAGCAACTGGCCGCACTGCGCTTACGTTTTCAGCGCTACGCCTCGCGTTATTCGGTCTACCGCGACATCGTGTTGCTAGCCCCGAACGGCCAGGTGCTCGCGCGCATGAACGATGGCTTTGCGGGCCGATCGACTTCCGACATCGTCAGGCGCGCCGCCAACGGGCGAGGCTTCATCGAGACCTACGCCCCCACCGATTTCTGCGGCGGCCATGCGCTCACCTATGCGAGCGCCGTGGGCCAGAGCGCTGGCGTGCTGGTCCTGGTCTTCGACCTGATCGACGAGGTCCGCCGCGTCTTCGATCGCCTGGCCAACGCCGACGAGTTGTTCGCTTTCGTCGACAGCGCAGGCCTGGTCGTCGCCTCGAACGACCCGGTTCGCCTGCCGACCGGCAGCCGCGCGCCGCTGCCGCAAGCATCGGCCCATGTGCGCCTCGCGGGCCAGAGTTATGTGGCGGTGCAGCGCCGGCCGCAACCGTATCAAGGCTACGAAGGCCCGGGCTGGACGGCGCTCGCCATGGTGCCGTGCGACGTGGCCTTCGAGCCCGTCATCACCGGCGCCGAAGCGGCGTTTTCGGGCGACGGCATCTTCTCGGAACGCATGCGCTCGATTCCGATGCAAGCCAGCGCGATCCAGGGCAACCTGGACTGCGTCGTGTGGAACGGGCACTTGCTGAAGGGCGACGGCGCGGCCAAGGGCGGCGACACCGGCGCCCACGACTTCTCCCGCGCCCTGCTCGCCGAGATCGCCTCGACCGGCCGGCGCACACAAGGCGTGTTCGAAGCGGCCACCGCCGAACTGCTGGCCACGGTGACAGCCACCATGCTCGAAGAGACTCAGTTGCTCGCCGGCCTGGCTGTCGACATCTTCGACCGCAACCTCTACGAACGCGCCTGCGACTGCCGCTGGTGGACCGAAGACGCGACGCTCGCTGCACTCGACTCCGGCGCCAGCGCAGAAGTGCTGGCGCACATCAATTCGCTCTACACCGTCTACACCGACATCCTGCTGTTCGATGCACAAGGCCGTGTGGTCGCTTCCAGCGGCAACCCGTCGCTGGTCGGGCAGGTGCTGGCCGATGGCTGGGTCGGCGATTGCCTCAAGGCCGGCTCGCAAGCCAGCTACGCGGTCTCGCCCTTCGAAGCTTCGGCGCTGTACGGTGGCCGGGCGACCTATGTCTACACCGCGCCGATCCGGGCCGATGGCGTCACCGTTGGCGGCGTGGGCCTGGTCTTCGATTCGGAGCCGCAATTCCTCGCCATGCTCGACGCCGCGCGGCCCACCCGCGCTGGCTCGATGGCCGCGTTTCTGCGGCCCGATGGCTCGCTCATCAGCGCCTCTGCCGGCCTGCCCGTGGCGCTGCCGAAGAAGGTGATGTCCTTGCGCGGCGGTGAATCGTGGAGCGGCACGCTGGTGAGCGATGGCAAATGTTTTGCCGTCGGCGCGACCGCCAGCAGCGGCTACCGCGAATTCAAGACCAGCGACGGCTATGTGGACGACGTGATCGCCGTCATCGTCGTGCCCTGCGGTCGGCTGGAGACCGGCCCCGAGGCCAAGCGCCTCACGCTCGTACCTGTGGCCAAGGGCACCGAAGTGGCCACCTTCTACATCGGCTCGCAGGCCACCGGCATCCTGGCTCAGGACGTGATCGAGTGCATCGAACTCAAGCAGGCGATCCGGCCCGCCGGCGGCCAGAACCCGGGGGCGCGGCGCCAGGGTTACATCGCCTGGCGGGACCAGGCACTGCCGCTCGTCGACATCGCCGGCGAACTCGGCGAATCCGGCGCGACACCGCGCCACGCCATCGTGCTCCAGCACCAGGGGTTGCACTTCGGCTTGCTCGTGTCTGACCTCGGCGAGATCGTGCCCCTGCAACTCTCGACGGCGCCCGCCGCGACCCGCCTGCACGGCGGCC
This sequence comes from Rhodoferax sp., assembly GCA_026224975.1. Classification (GTDB taxonomy): domain Bacteria; phylum Pseudomonadota; class Gammaproteobacteria; order Burkholderiales; family Burkholderiaceae_C; genus LMDS01. Next base: position 28,714 of record JAMFRW010000541.1, read on the forward strand.
TGGAACTGATCACGACGCTGGCCCAATCGGGCAGTGCGCTGCTGCCGCTGCTCTCGGTCGGCTGCATCGCCGCCTTGTCGGTCGCCAGGTCCGGGGCCAAGTCCGCAGCCTGAGTGGTGGCCCACAAGGCCAGCGCTTGACAGGCGCGCGGGCGTCTACAGCCCGAACCTTAATGCCTCCTTAAGGGAGGCTGGCTACGCTCGTCCCGATGAACATCAGGATGTCGGGCCGACTCGAATGGCTCACCGTGGCCTTGCTCGCCGTCGTGCTCGCCTGGGACGCCTCGGGCCTCGATCTCCGGGCCGCGCGCCTCTTCGGCGGGCCGGGCGGCTTTCCGCTGAAGGACCACTGGCTGTTCGAGGGCGTGATGCACACCGGTGGCCGCTGGTTGTCGTGGATGCTCGCCGCGTGGGTCGTCATCGGCATCTGGCGCCCCACCGGCTGCTTGCACCGCATCGATGTCGCCGAAAGAATCCAGCTCGCGGCCAGCCTGGGCGCGGCGGTGCTGCTGATCTCTGGCATGAAGAAGTTCAGCAACACGAGTTGCCCGGCCGAACTCGAAGTCTTCGGGCGCACCGCACGCTATGTATCGCATTGGGCGTGGTTCCGCGCCACCGATGGCGGCACAGGCAGGTGCTTTCCGGCAGGGCATGCCTCCGCTGCGTTCGCGTTCGTGGGTGGCTACTTCGCCTTCATCAAGCGCTCACCCGACATCGCCCGCCTCTGGCTCGCCACCGCCGTGCTGTGCGGCATCGCACTCGGCGCAGCACAACAAGTGCGCGGCGCCCATTTCATGAGCCACACGCTGTGGACTGCGTGGCTGTGCTGGGCTTCCGCGCTGGCGATCGACAGGGCGCGCAGAGGCTACGTTCGATTCGGGCGCGTTTCGGCGGTGTGAGCGACTACCGAGCGCTCACGATGCGCGCTCAAGCCGCCACAGCACGCGGCGCAAGGTCCGCCTGACGGCGCCGCCATTCGTCGAAGCCGATCGCGCCGAGGCGCGGCCCAGCGCCCGGCACCGGCGTGTCATCCTGCAGTTCGGTATCTGGTGGCGACCGGTGACCCGCGGCAAGTGGTGCCGGATATTCACGCCCGATACTTCGGCTCGATCTTGCCGCGAAAGTAGCCGCTCTCGGCGAGACGCTCGGCGCCGAAATGACTTCATGCCCGCCCGCACGAAGCAGGGCCACGAGCTTGGAACCGATGAGGCCTGAGCCTCCGATGACGACGATCTTCATGGTGTGTTTTCCCGATCAGGCCAGTTGGGCCTTGTCCAAACCAAAGGCCTTGTCCGACGATCCCGGCACCGTCTTGAAGCCGACATTGATGCGGTTCCAGGCGTTGTTGGCCATCACGACGAAGCTCAGGTCGGAGAGTTCCTTTTCATTGAGTTGCGTACGCACGCGCTCGTAGATGTCGTCGGGCACGCCGTGCTCCGGAAGCCGGGTCAGCGCGTCGGTCCAGGCCAGCGCCGCACGTTCACGCGGGCTGAACAGCGTCGACTCCCGCCACACGGCCAGGTGGTAGATGCGCAGCTCACGCTCGCCATGCATCTTGGCCTGCTTCACATGCATGTCGAGGCAAAAACCGCAGCCGTTCAATTGCGCGGTCCGGATGGCGACCAGATCACCGATCGACGCCTCGATGGCACTGTCTTTCGTCGCGTTCGAAAACTCGATGAGCTTCTTGAACAGCTCGGGCGATTGCTGAAGGTAGTTGATTCGCTGGGTCATGGCTTTCTCCTGGGTTGGTCCATGACACACAAGACGCGCGGTGCCGCCGGTTTGTGACGGCTCGCCGCAAACTATTTTTCAGCCAGTACCGAACGCCGCCGCAATCCGCGCGAGCTTCTCCGGATTGCGTTGCACCAGGATGCGCACGATGCGGTTGCCGTCGGTCTCGTAAGACTGCGCCGATTCCAGCTCGCCATCGATGAAACGCAGCAAGGCCCACTCGCCGTTGATGACCGCCAGCTCCACGCGCACGGCCGCGCCGAAGCGCAGGTGCGCTGCGTAGAAGAGCTGCGCGATGCGCTGCCCGCCGAGCAAGGGCTTGGGGAAGCTGGTGACCTTGCCGCCGCCGTCGCCGATGAGTTCGGCGTCTTCGGCCAGCATGGCATTCAGCGCCGAGAAGTCGCCCTGGCCCAAGGCTTGCGCGAAGCTCGTCAACAGGCGCAGATGGGTCTCGCGCGGCACCTCGAAGCGTTGGCGGCCTTCGCGCAACTGCGTCTTGGCGCGGTGCACGATCTGGCGGCAGGCGTCTTCGCTCTTGCCGAGGGCCTGGGCCACATCGTCGTATTCGGCATCGAAGACCTCGCGCAACAGAAAGGCGGCGCGCGCCTCGGGCGCCAGCCGTTCGAGCATCATCAGGAAGGCCACCGACACATCGTCGACGTGCTCCAGCAACTGCTCCGGTGTGGTCGGTGAATCGCCGAGCACCGGTTCGGGCAGCCAGATGCCGGTGTACTGCGCGCGTTGCAGCTTGGCGGCGCGCAGCCTGTCGATGGCGAGCCGCGTGGTCACCGTGACCAGCCACGCGTCGGCGCTCCTGAACGCATCCTGCGCCGCGTCGTTCCAGCGCAGCCAGGCGTCCTGCACCACGTCTTCGGCCTCGGCCATCGAGCCGAGCATGCGGTAGGCGATGCCTTGCAGCCGCGGGCGCAGGCGGTCGAAGGTCTCTTGCTTCACATGCCGTTCAGGCGCTGGCCTGCACGATGCGGTCGCGCCCGCGTTGCTTGGCGAGGTAGAGGCGGCGGTCGACCGTATCGATGAAGGTGAGCGGATCGTCGTGCGCCGCGGGGATCACCGCGCCCACGCCCTGGCTCACGGTGAGCAACTGGCCGAGGGGCGATGCCGCGTGCGCGATCTGCTCCTTGAAGATGGCCTGCCGGCAGCGCTCGGCCACGCGCATGGCGGCGGCCCCGTCGGTGGCGGGCAGCACCAGCACGAATTCCTCGCCGCCATAGCGTGCGAAGAAGTCGCGCGGGCGGTTGGCGGCCGAGGCCAGCGCGCGGCCCACGCGCTTCAAGGCTTCGTCGCCCTGCACATGGCCGTAGTGGTCGTTGTACTGCTTGAAGTAGTCGATGTCGAACATGATCAGCGCGATGGGCTGCACATGGCGCCGCGCCTCGTTCCACTCGTCGTGGAACACCGCGTCGAACTTGCGGCGATTGGCGGCACCGGTCAGGCCATCGCGGAAGGAGAAGTCTTCCAGTTCCTTCTGCAGGCCCAGCAGTTTTTCCTCGGCCTTCTTGCGCTCGCTGATGTCGAACATGAAGCCCACCAGCGCCTCGACCTCGCCCGCCGCATCGCGCACCACATGCACCACATCCCGAATCCACACGTACTCGCCGCTCGCCGTCAGCGCGCGGTAATCGGCCTCATGGTCGACGCCCGCCTTGGACTGCGACACGCAGTAGTCGACGACCCACGCCCGATCGTCCGGATGCATGCGCGCTGCCCAGTCGTCGACGCTGGCCCAACTCGCCGGCGTCCACCCCAGCAGGCTTTCGATCTGGGGCCCGATGTAGGCGAAGCGGGCCGTGGCCCAATCGATCTTCCAGGGGATGGCACGGGTCGATTCGAGCAAGGTGCGGTAGACGGCGCTGTCGAGTTCCATGGGGCGGGAGGATAGCGGCAAGCATGCTGCAAAAATGCAGGATGACTTCCTCTTCCCCGCCTTCTTCCCCGTCCACTCAGTTCTTCAAGATGGCGCTCGTGCTCGGCCTGCTCTCGGCCATCGGGCCGTTTGCCATCGACATGTACCTGCCGGCGCTGCCGGCCATCGGCGCGAGCCTGCGGGCCGACATTGGCGCGGTGCAGGCGAGCCTCACGGTGTTCTTCATCGCGCTCGGTGCGGGCCAGTTGGCCTACGGGCCGCTTTCGGACATGCTCGGGCGCAAGCTGCCGCTGTATGCCGGCCTGGCCTTGTTCGCCATCGCCAGCGTGGGCTGCGCGTTGGCGACGGATGTGCGCACGCTCGTCGCGTGGCGTTTTGTCGAAGGGCTGGGTGCGGCGGCCGGCATGGCGATTCCGCGGGCTGTTGTGCGTGATCTCCACACCGGCACCGATGCGGCGCGGCTGATGTCACTGCTGATGCTGATCTTCAGCGTGTCGCCCATCCTCGCGCCGCTGGCGGGCAGCCTGGCGATTGCGCTCGCGGGCTGGCGCAGCGTGTTCTGGACCGTGGCCGTGTGCGCCGTGGCCGGCATGGTGATGATGGCCACATCGTTGCCCGAAACTCGCCCGCCGGCCGATCGCGTGAGTGCCGGCTGGGGCAGCGCATTGCGCGCCTACGCGTTGCTCTTGCGTGACCGGCACTACCTCGGCCTGGTGTTCACCGGCGGCTTTGCGATGGCGGGCTTCTTCACCTACCTGGCCAACTCGTCCTTCGTGATGATCGACCACTACGGCCTTTCGCCGACGATGTACAGCATCGCCTTCGGCGTGAACGCGGCGGCCTTCTTCGCGGCTTCGCAATTCAACGGTTCGCTGGGTGACCGCTTCGGGCTGTCCATGGTGGCCAAGGCCGCCGTGACCGCTTGCGGCCTCGTGATGTGCGTGATGCTGGCGTACTTCTGGGCGGGCGGCGACCGGCTCTCGGTGCTGGTGGTGCTCTACTTCGTGACCTCGGGGTTGATGGGCCTGGTGATCCCGACGACCGGCGTGCTGGCGCTCGAAGAACATGGCGAACACGCCGGCACCGCATCGGCCTTGATGGGCACGGTGCAGATGCTGACCGGCGCAGTGTTGATGGCGCTCGTCGGCCTCTTCTCCGATGGCCGGCCATTGCCGATGGTGGCGGGCATGGCGGGTGGTGCGGTGATCTCGATGCTGCTCGGATGGGCCACGCTGCGCGGCCGCGCGACCCAGGCGTTGGCGGACTCGCGAGGGCGTTGAGCCGCCGGAAGCGAAGCCCTCTTGAAACTGGGCAGCGCCGGCGACTCGAGCTCAGCCTTCTCTGCGCAACTTCGTAGGCGCTTCGTTTCGGCTGAGCCACTTCTACAATCCGCCGCTTCGCCGCGACCGCGGCGTTCGACCCTTCGCTGCCGTCGCAGCGCTCAACCCCCACCCGGACCCTTCATGGCAACTGCAAAGAAAACCCTCTCGACCTCCATCGCCACCAAGGCCAAGCCTGCCGTGAAAGCGCCCGTCGCCAAGACCGTGACTGCCAAGGCCGTCGCCGCCAAGACCCCGGCTGTCAAGGCCCCTGCCGTCAAGACCGCCGCCGTGCTCAAGCCCATCAAGACGGCCTTCAACAAGACCAGCCTGATCGCGCACCTGGCCGAACAAGCCGGTCAGGAGCCGAAGGCTGCCAAGGCCTTCATGGCCGCGCTGGAAGCCACCGTGCTGGCTTCGGTGCACAAGAAGGGCCTGGGCGAATTCACGCTGCCCGGCC
>JAMFRW010000542.1 GCA_026224975.1 Rhodoferax sp.
AGTATTATTGACGACACAATAACGCCAGGATAGTCATTCAGCCTTTTTTTGAAAGTGGATGTTGTAAGATCGGGCGTAGGAGGATCGCTCGTGTTAGCCAATGGGCCTGTTCCTTTGAGATCTATTCCGTGGCACACGGCACATCTTTGAAGATAGAGATTTTCCCCATTAACATCCTTCGCGAAGGATGTTGACGTTTTAAGTAGCGCCAAAATTCCTAGCGAAGCGATGAAAAATATTTTTATATTCATATGATTCAAATCAACGACAAGCCCCGAAAGTGCCAAATAACACTCAATTCTCTCGGCAACATTTGACCCACGATTGTTAATGAGCGATGTGCCCGCGAGAAGTCGGCTGGCTCACGGCATTGCCCCACGAGCCCTCAAGCCACGATCTTCGCTTTCGCGCGACGGCCAGGCGCAAGGCTGAATCGACGCTTCTTGCATCGCCATCCCACAGGGCGCACGCGGCTATTACCCGATCGTAAAGCGTGAAGAGGGTGTGATGCACCTTCTGATGCACGACTGCATGGCGAAATACCCTCATCAGGTTGTAAGCGAGCATCGCCACCCCAGCGCTGCTTCCGTGCCCAGAAGTCGCGTAACACAACTACTCAAACCAAAGTCGGCCTTGATCTCCTTGAGGCGGTTCTCGCAATCGGCCCTGCCTCGAGATACAAACGCCAGACTTCCAGCGCGGGAAGTTGCAGATCGGTGAACACGGCCCGTAGCGCCAGCCCTGTAAATCGGCGTCAGCGGCCAACAACGCCAGCGCGTCTTGTCCCCAACGGTGGCGTTCTTGGCGCCGTCCTTGCGGCCGATGTGTGGCGAACGACCGCCATCCGGTGCGGCGCCTGCCGGCCATGCGGCCGGTAAGCTGCAGAAAGTTCGACTTGAGTCAACGATGATGTCCCTAAAGGTTCACCCCTTCACGAACCCCGCGCAGGCCGCGCGAGCCTGCGCTTACCATCCCCTCCCATGAAGCTCCCCGAGGTCGCCGGCCTCTTTCTCGCGGGCCTGGCGCGCCTGATCACCGGCGCGCAAGGCCGCTGGTACGGATCGCCACCCAAGGCCGAGCAGCGCATCTACTTCGCCAACCACCAGAGCCACTTCGATTGGGTGCTGATCTGGGCGGCGCTGCCGCGCGATCTGCGCACGATGACGCGGCCGATCGCGGCGCGCGACTACTGGACATCGTCGCCACTCAAGCACTGGATCACGCGCGAGATCTTCAACGCCGTCTATGTGAGCCGGCAGCGGACCGACGACGAAGACCCGCTCGAGCCGCTGATGGAAGCGCTGCGCAACGGTGATTCGCTGGTGATCTTTCCGGAAGGCACGCGCGGCAACAAGGGCGACCCTGCTGCCTTCAAGGCCGGGCTTTTCCATCTGGCCGAGGCCTTCCCCAACGTGTCGTTGATCCCGGCGTGGATCGACAACGTGAACCGCGTCATGCCCAAGGGCGAAGTGGTGCCGGTGCCGATTCTTTGCTCGGTGACCTTCGGTGCGCCGCTGCCACTGAAACCCGGTGAAGACAAGCGCGAGTTCCTCGAACGCGCCCGCGCCGCGGTGATGGCGCTGAGGTCGGCCCGCTGATGGGCGCGCTCCGCAACCTCAGCGTCACGCAGCAGGTCGGCCTGCTGTTCGTGACGCTCTTCGGCGTGCTGCTGCTGGTGACCATCATTGCCTTCAGCCGCAGCCTGCGCGAGCGCACCGAAGAGCAACTCGAAGCGCACGAGCAATACAAGCGCGACCTGCGCGCGGTGTGGATCGGCGCAGTGCTGTTCTGGGTGGCGTGGGTGTCTGGCGCGATCGTCTCGACACTGCTCTTCGGCGCGGTCTCGTTCCTGGCGCTGCGCGAGTTCGTGACGCTCACGCACACACGCCGCGGCGATCACCGCAGCCTGCTGCTTGCCTTCTTCGTGATCCTGCCGATGCAATACGTGCTGGTCGGCACGCGCTCGTTCGACCTGTTCAGCGTGTTCATCCCGGTCTACACCTTTCTGGCCATTCCCGTGCTGAGCGCCTTCGGCAACGACCCACAGCGTTTTCTGGAACGCACCGCCAAGATCCAGTGGGGCATCACCGTCTGCGTCTACGGCATGAGCCACGCGCCGGCGCTGCTGCTGCTCGACCTGCCGAACTACGCCGGCCGCGGCGCCTTCATGGTGCTGTACCTCGTGGTGGTGGTCGTCATCGCGCAAGTCGTGCAAGAGGCTGCGAGCCGGCGTTGGCGGCGGCGGCCCGTGGCACGGGCGATCAGCCGAACCTTCTCGTGGCGCGCCTGGGCGGCAGGTTCATTCGCCGCGGGCTTCGTCGGCTTGCTGCTGTATTGGGCGACACCGTTCAAGCCGATCCCCGCCATCGCGATGGGCATCGTGGCCGGTGGCAGCGGCACGCTCGGCGCCTTCGTGATGCAGGCCCTCAAGCGCGACGCGGGGGTCAAGAGCTGGGGCGGCAAGGCCTCGGTCACCGGCGCCGTCGGCCTGCTCGACCGCGTCGCGCCGCTGTGCTTTGCGGCGCCGGTGTTCTTCCATTCGGTGCGCTGGTACTTCGGCTTTCAAGCTTGATGACCATGCGCATCCTGGGCATCGATCCCGGCCTCAGAACCACCGGCTTCGGCGTCATCGAATCCGAAGGCTCCAAGCTGCACTACGTGGCCAGCGGCACCATCAAGACCGATGCGGTCGACATCGGCCAGCTCCCGCTGCGGCTCAAGATCATCTTCGACGGCGTGCGCGAAGTGGTCGCGCGCTACCAGCCCACCTGCGCCTCGGTCGAGATCGTGTTCGTCAATGTCAACCCGCAGTCGACCCTGCTGCTGGGCCAGGCCCGTGGCGCGGCGCTCACCGCACTCGTTTCGCTCGACCTGCTCGTCTCGGAATACACCGCATTGCAGATGAAGAAGGCCATCGTCGGCCACGGCGCGGCCAAGAAGGAGCAGGTGCAGGAGATGGTGATGCGCCTGCTCGCGCTGCCCGGCCTGCCGGGCAAGGACGCGGCCGATGCGCTGGGCCTGGCCATCTGCCATGCGCATGCGGCCGGCTCGTTTGCAGCCATCGCCCGCAGCGCGCCGCTGGCGCAGCGTTCGCATGGGCAGTTCAAGAAGGGGCGGAGTTACTAGACAGGCGACAATCCCGGCATGTATGCCCTCTACGAAGAAGCCGGGAAATTCCACGCCGGACGCGTCATGACCGAAGCCGACAGCTCGATGCAGATCGAGCTCGACTCGGGCAAGCGCGTCAAGGTCAAATCCGCCAACGTTCTGCTCAAGTTCGAGAAGCCCGCGCCGGCCGAACTGATCGCCTCGGCGCAAGCCATCGCACAGGAGATCGACCTCGACCTCGCCTGGGAATTCGCGCCCGAGGCCGAGTTCGGTTTTGCCGACCTGGCGCGCGAGTATTTCGATGCCAAGGCCGGCATCGAAAAGCAGGCCGCCGCGCTCTTTCGCCTGTTCGAGGCGCCGCATTACTTTCGCCGGCTCGGCAAGGGCAACTTCAAGAAGGCGCCAGAAGAGATCGTCAAGGCTGCGCTGCTCGGCATCGAGCGCAAAAAGCTGGTCGCCGCACAGATCGACACCTGGGCCGGCGAGCTGGTCGCCCACGAATGCCCGCCTGCGGTGCGCGAGCAACTCTACAAGCTGCTCTTCAAGCCCGACAAGAACGCGCCAGAATACAAGGCCGTGGTCGAAGCCGCGCGCCGCGCGCAAAAGGCACCGCTCGATCTGTTGACTGCGGCCGGCGCCATCGATTCGCCCTACCAGTTCCACTGGCGGCGCTTCCTCTTCGAGAACTTCGCCAAGGGCACGGCCTTTCCCGCGCTGCAGGCGCCGGTCATCAAGGAGACGCTGCCGCTCGCATCCGTCAAGGCCTTCTCGATCGACGATTCGCAAACGACCGAAATCGACGATGCGCTTTCGGTGCAAGGCCTGGGCACCGGCACCGTCGTCTTCGGCGTGCACATCGCCGCGCCGGGCCTGGCGTTTGCGCCCGACACGCCCATCGACAAGGTCGCGCGCGAACGCCTCTCGACCGTCTACATGCCCGGCTACAAGCTGACCATGCTGCCCGACGACGTGGTGCAGAGCTACACGCTGATGGCCGGGCGCGATTGCCCGGCCGTCTCGCTCTACGTGACCTTCGACGAAGCCACGCTGGCGGTGCAGTCGAGCGAAACCAGGCTGGAGCGCGTACCCATCGCGGCCAACCTGCGCCACGACCAGCTCGACGGCGTGATCACCGAAGCCACGCTGACCGGCGAAGCGCCCGCCGGCTACGAATTCGCGACCGACCTGGCCTTCGCCTTTCGCCTCGCGCAGCACCTCAAGGCACAGCGCGAGGTCGTGCGCGGCAAGCCGGAGATGTTCAACCGGCCGGACTACAACTTCCGCCTCGAAGGCAACGAAGGCCGCGAACCCGACGGCAGCGAGCGCGTGCTCATCACCACGCGCCAGCGCGGCTCGCCGCTCGATCTGATCGTGGCCGAAGCCATGATCCTGGCCAACTCGAGCTGGGGCGGCTGGATTGCCAGCATGGGCTTGCCCGGCATCTATCGCAGCCAGGCCAGCCTGGCACCCGGCATCAAAGTGCGCATGGGCACCAAGCCGCAGCCGCACGCCGGCATGGGCGTGGCGCAATACACCTGGGCCACCTCGCCGCTGCGCCGCTATGTCGACCTCGTGAACCAATGGCAGCTCATCGCCTGCGCACGCCACGGCCGCACCGCCGCACTTGTCGCGCCCTTCAAGCCGAAGGACGCCGCACTGTTCTCGATCATCTCGGGCTTTGACGCTGCCTATGCCGCGTACAACGGCTTCCAGAATGGCATCGAACGGTTCTGGACGCTGCGCTATCTGGAGCAGAACGGCGTCAAGGAATTGACGGCCACCGTGATGAAGGACGGCCTGGTTCGCGCCGATGACCTGCCCCTGGTCTTCAAGGCCTCGGGTTGCGAGCCGCTGCCGCGCGGCACGCATGTGC
>JAMFRW010000543.1 GCA_026224975.1 Rhodoferax sp.
ATCGCGACCAGCGGCCGCTTCGGCTGCGCCAGCGCCTTGGTCACCGCGTCGATCTCGGCCGCGAGCAGCGGGCCGGCGCAGGCGATCTTGGCGAACTGCGCGATGCCATAAGTGGAGGCTTCGGCGCGGTGGGCGGTGCCGAAGGCGTCGTGCACGAAGATGTCGCAGAGCGCGGCCATCTTGCGCGCCAGGGCCTCGTCGTTCTTCTTCTCGCCCTTGTTGACGCGGCAATTCTCGAGCAGCACCACTTCGCCCGGCGCGACGCTCACGCCGTCGACCCAGTTGCTGCGCAGCGCAACCTCGCGGCCCATCAATTCGCTGAGGCGCTTGGCGACCGGCGCAAGCGAATCGGCCGGCTTGAATTCACCTTCCGTCGGCCGGCCCAGATGCGACGTGACCATCACCGCAGCGCCGGCTTTCAGCGCGGCCTCGATGCACGGGATCGACGCGCGGATGCGCGTGTCTTCGGTGATGCGGCCGGTGTCGTCCTGCGGGACGTTGAGGTCGGCGCGGATGAAGACACGTTGGCCGGAGACCTTGCCGGCGGTGATGAGGTCGGTGAAGCGAAGGACGTTCATTTCGAGTCGCGGATGGTAGGTGAAGCGGGTTACGGAAAGGGTACGAGAACGCGCGCCAGCAGCATCTACCAGCCGAGCATCAGATGCAAGGGCAGGTACACCGCCAGGCCGGCGAGCAAGGGACCGAGCACGCCGGGGCGCCAGAGGTAGTAGAGCGTGGCCGCGGCGACGCCGGGCAAGCGGGCATCCTGCCAGGTGTGCAGGAACTGTCCATGGGACAAAACGACCTCCGGCACCACGACCGCCGAGAGCGCCGCGAGCGGCGCCACCGTGAGCCCGCGCTTGAGCCATTCGGGCATCGGCACTTCGCGCTTGGGATAGAGAAAGAAGCCGCGTGTCACGAAGGTCACCGCGGCCAGGCCGAGGATGGTGAGCGCAGTGCTCCAGTCGTTGGGGATGGTCATCATGCGGCTGCGCTTACGTCGAATGGGTCATGCCGAATTGCGTTGGGAACGGCGCAAGTTGTCACTCGCCCTGCTGGTCTGAGCAAAGAGCAGGCCCGCGGCCACCGCGCCGACGATGGCCAGCACGATGTTGAGCTTGAGCGGCAGCGCGAAGGTGAGCACCGCCACCACGCCGGCCACGATCGCCGCGGCCCAGGTGCTGCGGTCGATCAAGAGCGAATAGGTGATGCCCAGCATCGCGAGCGTGCCGGCAAAGTCGAGACCCCATGAGGCGGGAATGGCATCCGCCAGAAAGATGCCCACGACCGACGGCACCTGCCAGGCGAACCAGATGGGAATCGTCACGCCGAGAAAATAGGCCGCTTGCCCGCGCTCGGCCACGGCATGCGGATACGCCTTCTGGAACACGACGAGGTTGAGGTCTGCCGAGAAGTACCCGAGCGTCACCCGCTGCCAGCGCGGCAGGTGCTCGAAGAACACGCGCCACTGCGCGCTGTAGATCAAAAAGCGCAGGTTGACACAAAACGCCGCCGCGCAGATCACCCACGTCGGCGCGCCTGCCGCGAGCAGCGGCAGCGAGGCGAACTGCGCGCTGCCAGCGTAGACGGTCGCCGTCATCAGCAGCGCCATCGGCACGCTCAGCCCCGTCTTGACCATCGCCACACCGGTGACAAGGCCCCAAGCCGCGATGCCAGGCGCGACGCCCACCATGTCGCGCGCACCGCGGCGAAAATGCGGATTGGCGAGGAGGGCTCGCAGATCGAGAGAACGCAGGCTCATGGCCTGCATTGTCGTTGCTGCTGGAAAACGGGCATCCCGGGCGGGAGCCGGACCTCGCGATTTCGCCGACTCGGCGTTTTGTGCCGACTCAACCGACGCTTGTGGCTCAGCGCTTCCGCACGCTGCCGCTCCCGGCGATCGAGGTCTTGACTGCCGCTTCGCCCGCATAAGCCACGTCACCGCTGCCGGCGATGGTGACGGCGAGCGTCTGGTGGGCATTGACCTTGGCGTCGCCGCTGCCGGCGATGCTCACGCGCACTTCGTCGGCATCGAGCGCGCTGGTGTCCACGTCGCCCGATCCTGCGATCGAGATGCTGGCCCTGGGGGCGCGGCCGGCCACGTTCACGTCACCGCTGCCACTCACACGGATGACGAGCGACTCGGCCACGAGCTTGCGCAAGTTGATGTCGCCGGTACCGCTCAGGTTCAGCTTGAGTTCGTTGGTCTTGAGCGCGTCGCACGTGACTTCGCCGGAGCCGCTGATGGAGATGGCGCTCAGCGTCACCGCGTCTACCGTCACGACCATGTCGTTGCGGGTGCGAAAGCTGGCGTCGGGCCGGGTGGTGATTTCGAGCGTGGGCACACCGCTGCGGTCGATCACGCGGGTTTCGATCAGCGGCAGGAGGTTGTCATCGGCGCTGACCGCGACGGCCTCGCGCGGGCCTTGGCGCAGCACGACCTTCATCGAATTGCGCAGCAGGATCGCCTGGAAGCTGCCGATGGGGCGGGTTTCGGTCACCAGATTGCCGGAGCCGGTGATACGCGAAAAGCCGATGCGCTGCAGCCAGGAGGTGTGGGTGTCTTGTTGGGCATGTGCTGCCGGCGCGATGGCAAGAAGCGCAGCCAGAAAAGCAGCCGGCAAGGTGAGAAGTGATTTCATGTGGAGCCCCCGATTCGCAAACCTGCGATGACGATGGGCGCATGGTGCGCGTGTCGAGGGCTGCGGTCACGCGGGCTGCGACGGGCCGCTGATCGGGGCGATGAACTGCCGGGCCGAGGGTCCGGGCGGGCGAAACGGTGATCGGGCCGCGCTTCGAAGCGCAGTTCGAACGCTCAGGACTTGCCCTTGTCGGCCTTGCCGTGGGCCGGCTTCTTCTTCGGATCGGCCTCGTCGGCGGCCGGCGCATCGGCATCGGCCGACGGTTTGGCCGCGGCCACCTGCGTGGTGAGTTGCGGGGCGACCGGCTCGATCTTGTTCTCGCGCATGTAGTCGTTCATGTCGCGCCAGCCGGCGAACACTGCAGCCTTGTCGGCCTTCTTGTTGAGTGAGTAGCAGTCTTCGATGGCGCGCGCCGCATGCCGGCAGGCACCGCCGATGGCGCGGCCATCGGCGTCGCGCGCAGCGGCCACCCTCTCGGGCGATTCGATACCGAGCGCACCGCCGATCATGTCGCAGCCGGCCAGCAGCGCGGTGGCGAAGACAAGAGCGGTGAGTCGGAGGCGAGGCATGGCGGCAGGTTCGAATCGGGCAGTTAGCCCGGTTTATCGGCCCGCGCGCCGGGGACTTGAGCGACTCAGGCCGGAACGAAGCGCCGACGAAGTTGCGCAGAGCAGGCCTGAGATGAGTCGCCTGCGCTGCCCAGTTGCACAGGGGCTTCGCTTCGGCGACTCAGGCCGCCGGTGGTGGCGCTCGGTGCTGCGCCATCAGCCAATCGTAGAGCGCCGCGTCGGCATAGGCTGTGTCCCAGGCGTTGTGGCCCACCTCGGGGTAGATGGTGAACTTGACGTTGCCGCCGACGGCGCGCACGGCGTTCACCATGGCCTGGTCGCCTGCGATCGGCACCTGGTCGTCGAGTGCGCCGTGAAAGGCCCAGACCGGCACCCGCGCCACGCGACGCGCCCGGCGGATGTCGCCCATGCCGCACACCGGCGCGATGGCAGCCACGCGGTCGGGGTATTCGGCCGCGTAATCCCAGGCGCCGTGGCCGCCCAGGCTCAGGCCGGTGACGAGCACGCGGTCGGGGTCGATCGGCAGGCGCTTGACGAGGTCGGCGCGCAGCGACTCGATCTCGTCGACATCCCAGCGCCGGTGTTCGGGCAACTGCGGCGCCGCCAGCACGAACGGAAACCGCTGCCCTTTCGCCGCGTACATCGGCGGGCCGTTGGTCTTGACCTCGGCGAGGTCTTCGCCGCGCTCGCCCGAGCCATGCATGAAGATCACCAGCGGCCAGCCCGCTGCGGGCCGCGTGCCAGGTGCGGGTGTCCAGAGCAGGTAGCGCATCGCGACCGGCTTGGTGATGACGCTGGTGAAGACCTGCTCCTGCTCGCGCAACGGCGGCGCGGCATTGGCGGCCGAGCCAACGGCGGCGTTGGGGCGGCCCGGCGCGCTCATGGCAGCACCCGGCAGAGAGCCTGCTGCGCCGAGAGCAGCCCACCCGATGAAGCGACGTCGATCTTCTTGCATGGGTTCACATTGTCGCTGGATCCTTCGATCCGCACGCGCGTTGGGGTTCTTCGCAACCGGATGCCCTCGGCGCCGATCGCGGCCGGTTCGCCATCGATCCAGACGCGTGAGCCCTGGGCCCACGGCCCGCGCAGCATGATGCCCCCAGGCGGAAAGTCGCGCAGCGGTTTCAGCTCGAACTCGATCGCCTCGCGCGCGCCGCCGCCCTTCCCCGCGATACGCCGTGACTTGGCGCGCCAGCCCAACTGCCCGTATGGCGTGCGCAATCCGTCGATCGCGAAGCCCGGCCCGGCCAGCCAAGCCATCGGCACACCCGCGGCCAGCACCAGCGAATGGTTGCCTTCGTGCTCGTAGGCGAAGAGGTCGAGCACCGAACGGATCTGGTCGGATGCGACCCAGCCGTGCGGCATGTCGCCCAGAAAGCGCGGCTCGCGCGCATCGCGCAAGACCACTTCGGCCCACTGGTTCCAGCCGGCGGGCCGGCGGTCACGGTAGAAATATGCCATCGCCTGCTGAGCGCGCTCCCGTTCGCCCAGACGCACGAAGGCGCCGACGTTGCGCCATTCGTAAGGCGTGTAGGCGCCGTCGCCGTGGCGAATGCCTGCCGCTTCGTCCGCGCGGCGGGATTCGAAGTTGCGCCAGTAGCGGTCGAAGGTGTTGCGCACCAGCGCGTCGGGCAGCGCGCCCGGGCTGCCGCCGTAGAAGCCGCCGGGGCTGAGCGCGATGGTGCTGGAAGTTGGATCGACATCGCCACGGTCGGCCGCGCCCGGCAGCACATCGAGGCGATGCTGGCGGGTGCTCTCGGTGATCGATGCGAGCAGGTCGGCGCCGAATTCGTCGCCCTGCGCGGCGATGCGACGGGCGTCGTCGGCCAAACCCAGGCTGTGTGCCAGTTGCGCGGCGCTGCGGTAGCCGGTGGCGGCCCAGAAGTTGTCCCAGTACGAATAGGCCGGCTTGTCCGAATAGCCCTCATGGCTGATCGAAGGCGGCATCAGGCCGAAGTAGGCGCGGCGTTCGGGCTCCAGGTTTTTGGCCGTGCGTTCGCTGGCGCGCAGCACTTCCATGTGGCCGATCGCCGCCTGCACGTGCGGCCACAGGACGCGTGCGATCGCTTCGTCGCGGGTGTAGCGGTAGAGCTCGTCGGTGGCAAAGGCGAACTCGCCGTCGCTGTCGTTCTCGGGCACCGGGTCGGCACCGCGCGCGCTGGCGCAGCACGGCACCTTGCCGTTGCCGAACTGGAAGGGCGCGAACCAGCGCAGGAAGTCCCGCGCCTCGGCCTCGTGCCCCAATCGCAGCAGGGCCGACGACGTGAGCGCGCCGTCGCGGATCCACGAGCGTGCATAAGCCCGCGCGCCGGGTTGCAGCGCCAGTCCGCTGCGGTTGACGAGGATGTGGCCGAGGGCCGTGCGCAGCGTGCGCACCACATCGGCCACGTCGGCCGGGCCGGTGATGCGCACGCGGTCCAGGCGCTCGCGCCATTGGGCGGCGACTTGGGTCTCTGCGCGTGCGACTTCGGTTTGTGTGGGCGCCGTCGGCTGCCCGCTGATCGGCAGGGCGACGGTGATCTCGCGGCGTTCGCCGGGGCGCAGGTGCAGGTCGTAGCGGAGTGTGGCGCTGGCGAAGCCGGCGGGATCGGTGAGGGTCGCTGCACCCTTTGCGTTCACAGCCGTTCCGGTGTGCTCGGTACTGGCGGCGTTGGCTGTGGTCGAGCGCTTGTCAGCCAGCCAATCGCCCGCCGGCCCGGCCGCGAGCGGCTCGAGCCTCACGCCGCTCGGTGCCGAGATCGCCTGCAATCGCGGCGCGCCGTTCACCGCCAGCGCGCGGCCTTTCCACGCCATCGTGTCGATGCCGCTCGCGCCACCCGGATGGGCGAGAAACTGCGTCGGCGGGTTGGCCTGGAACGGTCGCCATGCAAGCGCCAGCGTCACGTCCTGCACGCGCTTCGACAGGTTGCGCACGGTGTAGCGCGCAATCGCCTGCGCCGCGTCGGGCGTGCCGTGGCCGAAGGCGGCGATGTCTAGCGTGAGCTGCGCATCGCGAGCATCTTTGCCGGCATCGGCGGTGCTTCCACGTTTGCCTTCGCTGCGACCGTCACCCAACCGCCAATGCGTCGAAGGCATCGGCAAGTCACCATCGCGCAGCGAATGTGTGATGCGTGCATCGGCCCAACTCATCACCCGACCACCCGCCAACAGCAAAGGTTCGAGCGCGCCCGCGCCGGGCACGGGCTCGATCACGCCGTCTTCGCTCATCAGCGCGGCCGTGCGTGCGCCATCGACGCCGAACACCGTCCAGTACGACTGTTCGCCAACGTAGGCGCGCGGGTAGGTGCCGCGCGGTGCGTCTTGCGCGAGTTGCATGAAGTAGGCATTGGCGCTGGCCGCGTCGCGCGGCTCGATCGCGTCGAGCGCAACGCCTCGGCCATCACCGACATCCGGCACGATGCGCACGAAGCGCGCTTCGGTCTCGGGCAGCCAATGCACCTGCATCGCACCGCGCGCGCGGTCGACGTGGCGCACGCGGCGCCAGTGCGTCCCGTCATCGGAGAGTTCGATGCCGTAAGCCTCAGCCTCGGCGCCCGGCTTCCAGCGCAATGCCAGCGCGCCGAACTCGCGCCGCACGCCGTAGTCCACGCCAAGGGCACCGGGCAACAGAAGCGGCGCAGGAATCGGCGGCGGCATCGCCGGCAGTTCGCGCAGGGTGAGCCGGTCGAAACACGCGCTGCCCTTGCCGGCACCGCTGCCCGAGGCGATGACCAGCTCGATCGTTTGCGTGCGCCGCAAACTTCGGTCGGCAGCCGGCCCCCAGGCGAACTCGATCTGCCGCTGCCGGAACTTCAGCGGCTGCCACTCGGCCGGGAAGCGAAACTCCGGGCGCTGGCCCCACCAGACGTTTTCGCCGCTCGCATCGACCAGCTTGAACTGCAGCGCGTTCGGCGGCGCGTCACCGCGCACGTTCATCGTCAATTCGTAGCGCGCCGGGTAGTCGATCGTCATCGCGCGTCCGGCTGAGATGTAGCCCGTGACCTTGCCGAAATCGAAGTCGATGCAGAGTGCGCGGCCCTGGCTGCCTTCTGCAGATCGCAACGAGGCCTTCACGTCGTCGGTGGCGCTGAGCTTCCATGCGGCGAGGTTCTCGAAGTCATCGAGAAGATGGTCTTGCGCAAGGTCTTGCGCCTGCGCCGCGAAGCTCGCAACGACCATCCACAAGACCGCCAGCGCCTTGCCCCAGCGCCTCATCCCTTCACGCTCCCCGCCATCAACCCCGCCATGTAGTGGCGCTGCAGCGCGAGGAACACCAGCAGCACCGGCAGCACGGTCACGACCGAGCCGGCCATCATCAGCTCACTGTCCTGCACATGCTCGCGCGACAGGCCGGCGAGCGCCACCGGCAGCGTGTGCAGCGAGTCGTCGGTGAGCACGATGAGCGGCCACATGAAATCGTTCCAGCTGCCGAGGAAGGCAAAGATCGCGAGCGTGGCCAGCACCGGCGTGAGCAGCGGCACGACGATGGTCATGAAGATGCGGAACTCGCCCGCGCCATCCATGCGCGCGGCTTCGAGCAGATCATCCGGAATGCCGCGCGCGAACTGCCGCACGAGAAAGATGCCGAACACGCTGGCCATCATCGGCACGACCGCGCCGCCGTAGCTGTTGATGAGGCCCATGGGCTTCAACATCAGGAACAGCGGCAGCATCGCCACCTGCCCGGGGATCACCAGCGCGCCCAGCAGCAGCTTGAAGATCGCATCGCGCCCCTTGAAGCGCAGCTTGGCAAAGGCATAACCCGCCGTCACGTTGACGGCGACAGAGATCACCGTGGCCAGCACGGCGATGCCGAAGCTGTTGAGCAGGTAGCGCCCCATGCCGATGCTGCCGAAGAGCTGGCGGTAGTTGTCGAAGGTGATGCTCGGCGGCAGCAGCGGCGTCGGCAAGCTGCTGGCCGAGCCGGCCGGCATGAAGGAGACCGAGACCATCCACAACAGCGGAAAGAGGCTCACGGTCGCGAGGCCCGCGAGCAGTCCGTTGACGACCCAGACGGCCAATCGCCGATTCATTGCGTCGCATCCTTGTCGAAGCGCATCAGCACCCAACTCACCGAGAAGATCACGACGAAAAGCAGGAAGGCCACCGCCGATGCGTTGCCCAGGTTCCACCACTTGAAGCCTTCTTCGTACATGAAGTAGAGCACGCTGACGGTACTGCGCAGCGGCCCGCCCTGCGTCATCACATAGGGTTCGGCAAAGAGCTGGAAGTAGCCCGAGATGGTCATGATGCCGACCATCACCAGCGTCGGCGTGAGCATGGGAAAGGTGAGGTCGGTGAACTGCCGCAGCGCGCCCGCGCCATCGACCCGCGCGGCTTCGTACAACTCGCGCGGCACGGCCTGCAAGGCGGCCAGCAGGATGATCATGTTGTAGCCGAAGTTCTTCCACGCCGCGAAGAGGATGATCGCCGGCATCGACCAGTGCGGGTTGCCCAGCCAATCGATGGGGTCGAGGCCGATGCCGGCCAACGCCTGGTTGATGAGCCCGTAGCGCGTGTGCAGCAGGTAGCGCCAGATCACGGCGACGGCCACCACCGTGGTCACCACCGGCGCGAAGAGCGCGGTGCGAAAGAACGGCTGCCAACGAGCGAATTGCGAATGCAGCAGCAAGGCCGCGCCCAGCGACAAGCCCATGGACACCGGCACGCCGACGATGACGAAGTACATCGTGTTGCCCAGCGCTTGCCAGAAGAGCGGCGTCTGCAACAGGCGCACATAGTTCGAGAGGCCGACGAAACGCATCGTCGACAAGTCGGCCAGCGCGTACAGATCGAAATCGGTGAGGCTCAAGGCCAGGCCGGCGATCACCGGCAGCGCGAAGAACACGAAGATCACGGCGAGTGCCGGCGCGGCGAGCGCCCAGCCGATCACGCCGGATTTTTTCAACGCGGCGCTCCGCTTGTACTCGATGCAAGGCTTGCGCGTTCGCGCAACCAGCGGCGTTTTTCGAGCAGCGTGTCGGTCCACGCATCGAGCTGCGCGGTCGCGTCATCCACGCTTTGCACCCGCTGCACCACGCGCTCGGCAGCGAGCTGCAGCTCCTGAAAAATACGCTCCCATTCGGGGATCTTGGGGGCGGGGCGTACGCGCTCCAGTTGCTGCGCAAAGGCTTGCGATGGCGCATCGTTGGCGAGTGCCGGCGCAAGCCAGGCGCTGCGCCGCGGCGGCAGGTTGCCGGTGAGCGCGTGAAAGCGCTGCATGGTCGCGGTCTCGCTCAGGTATTCGATCAGGCGCCACGCGGCTTGCTTGCGTGGGGACTGCGCGAACATCACGAGGCTCGCCCCGCCCGCACTCGACACACCCGGTCCGTCGGGCCCCGGCAGCGGCGCGGTGGCCCAATCGCCCTGGCGCGCCGCGGGCAGGCGGCGGCGGAACTCGCCGATGTTCCACGGGCCGCTGATGTAGAAGGTGAAGAGACCGCGGCCGAACTCGTCCCACACGTTGGCGATCTGCGTGTTGGTCATCGCCGGCGCCAGGCCTTCATGGAAGATGCTGGCGTAGAAGTTCAGTGCGCGGCGAAAGGCCGGGGCTGCGAAGGCACCGCGCGTGTCGTCGTCTTTCAGCACATCGCCTTGCTGCAGCGCGAAGGCAAACAGCGGGTCGGGCTCGTTGAGCGGCAGCAGCACACCGTAGCGGTCGGGGCCGGTTTTCTTGACGGCACGCATCGTGGCCAGCCATTCGTCCCAGCGCTGCGGCGGGCGAGCGAAGCCGGCGGCGCGCAGGATGTCGGTGCGGTAGAACAGCAGCCGCGTGTCCACATACCAGGGCAGGCCGAAGAGCACCTTGGTGCCCTGATGCGGCATCACGTTGGTGTCGAGGATGCCGGCGTAGTAGTCATCGCGCTGCAGGCTCGATGCGGCCACGCGCTCATCCAGGGGCTCCAAAGCATTCAACGCAGTGAACTCCGGCAGCCAGGTGTTGCCGAGCTGGCAGAGGTCGGGCAGCGAGCCGCCGGCGTAGGCGGTCAGCAGCTTCTCGTGTGCTGCGGTCCACGGCAGTTGCTGGATGCGGACCTGCACCTCGGGGTGGCGCGCGTAGAACGCTGGCAGCAGTTCGGTGACGACCTCGGCCTCGCGGCCCATGGCCCAGAAATTCAGCGGGCCGCTCGGGTCATCGCGCCGGCCGCAGCCGCCGAGCGCGCCGGCCAGCGCCAGCGAGCCCAGGCCCCGCAGTGCACGCCGCCGCCCGGGGTTGGGGTCACGCGTTCGATCGCCGCTGTCACCGGCGCCAGGCATCAGGCGGTCTTCGGCATCCAGCCGCCGCTGAAGCCGGCGCGCTGCAAGCCGCGCAGCAGGGGCGCGCAGCGGCGCATGTCGTCCCAGACGAGTTCGTTTCGGTAGTTGCAGATCATCGCGAGGATGGGCCCCTGGTCGATGCCGAGATAGTCCTTGGCGATCCAGCCGAAGGCGGGGTCGACGCGGCCATCGGTGAGGGTGCGGTCGGTCGAGGTGAAGCTGCGGTTGAACGAATCGAAGAACCCGTATTTCGAATAGATGAACTTGCCGTAGCGCGAATGCATTTCCTCGACGGCGGGAATGACGATCTCGGGCGCAAAGGGCAGCGAGGAGAGCGCCGCCGTGGGCGCGATGGTGCCGTCGTCCACCGTCTGCGCGCGTCCGGCTCCGCGCGCCGAGTAATCGAGAAAGTAGCGCGCGCGGCCGCTGCGGTCGAAGTCGCGCATGGAGCCGGGGCCGTCGCAGGCGGTGAAGCCCCACACATTGGCGCCGTACTCGTACCAGTTGCCAGGGTTGGCGATGGCATAGGCGCGCTGTGCGTAGACGGCGCGGCGGGTATTCTCGAAGTAATCGATGCCGCGCTTGCGCATGGTCTCGTCCTGCAGGCCGCGAAAGTCGATCCACAGGTGCGAATACTGGTGGCCGAAGAGCGGCGCAAAGCTCAGGTGCTCGTAGCCCATGAAGCGGCCCCAGGCGCCGTTGTAGGTGCCGGTCCACGCCGCCCAGGCGCTGTCGTCGACCGGGTGCGTGGGCGAGCCGAGCGCGAGCAGCACGACCAGCATGGCCTCGTTGTAGCCCAGCCAGTCGTGCGGGATGAAACCCTTCTCCGGGCTCCAGCCCATGCTGATGAATTCACCGCGAACCTGCGCCCATTTCCAGTCGACGCGCCAATAGATCTGGTCGACCGAATCGCGGATCTCGACTTCATCGGCATGCGTGCCGTCGAACCACGCTTGCGCATGCAGCATGCCGCCGAGCAGCAGCGCGGTGTCGACCGTGGAGAGCTCGCTCTTGCCTGAACGCAGGCCGGTCTTCATGTCGAGGAAGTGGTAGAAAAATCCCTTGTATCCCGCCATGCCACGCGCCTGCGCGCCCTGCGGCGCATGGCGGAAAAAACGCACCGTGGCCAGAACCCGGTCACGCGCCTGCTCTCGCGTGACGAAGCCTCGGTCGGCACCGATCACATAGGCCGTCAACGCGAAGCCGACGGCGGCGATGCTGCACGGCGAGGCACTCGGGTAACGGTCGGGAACCATGCCGTTGGTGATGTTGCCGGTGGACCAGAAGAAGTCGAAGGTGCGGCGCTCGATGTCGTCGAACAGCACCGGCAGATCGGACCGCGCCTCGATCGCCGGAGGGTCGATCGGCTGAGCAATGCTGGAGGCCTTGTCGGCGGCGGACGAGTCGTACGCCGGGCTGCGCAGCAGGCGCTCCACGTAACTCTGGCAACCTGCGAGCGCGGCCAGCCCGGGGGCGACTAGGGCGCCGCTGCCCCAGGACAGCAAGCTGCGTCGGGTGATCTTGGACATGGCAGGCTCGTGAGGTGATGCGTGCTGGGTGCGGACAGTCGGCAAGCGCAGTTCAGGATGGGCTGACGCAGGGGCTCAGGCGGGCAGCCACCCGGTCAGAACGCGCATCGCGGTCAAAGGTTCAGTTGCACACTCCTGGTTACGCCTCTGCGGCCGGTCAGCCGTCACCATCCAAGGCGGCGCCATGGGTGGCAATGACCTCGGCGTAGAAGTGCGCGCTGTCCTTGAGCGTGCGCTCCTGCGTCTGGAAGTTCACGTGCACGATGCCGAAGCGCTTGGAGTAGCCCAGCGACCATTCGAGGTTGTCCATCAGCGACCAGGCGCAGTAACCACGCAGGTCCACGCCTTGTTCGATGGCGTCGTGGATCGCACGCAGGTGGCTGCGGTAGTAGCCGAGCCGCAGCGGGTCATGCACGCGGCCATCGGTGGCCTTGGGCGGGTCGTAGAAGGCGGCACCGTTTTCGGTCACGTACTGCGGGATATCGCCGTAACGTTGCTTGACCCAGCAGAGGATCTCGGTGAGGCCGGCAGGGTGTACTTCCCAACCCGTGTCGGTGTAGGTCGATTGCGACTGCGGCACGACCGCGGTCTTGACCGGCCACGCGCTCTCTTCGTGACGAATCATGTCGCGCATGTAGTAGTTGATGCCGACGAAATCGATCTTCTGCTTGATCAAGTCGTAGTCTTCCGCCGGCCATTCGGGCCAGGCCTCGCCGAAGATCTCTTTCATCTCGGGCGGGTAGCTGCCGAGGAACACCGGGTCGAGGTACTGGCGATTCATGTAGGCATCGGCACGCTGCGTGGCGGCGATGTCTTCGGGCTTGATGGTGGCCGCGTGCTTGGGCGCGAGGTTCACGACGATGCCCACTTCATGCTTGCCAATGGCGCGGTAAGTCTGCACCGCCTTGCCGTGCGCGCGCATGAGTTGATGCGAGGCGATCGGTGCTTCGTAAAGGTTTTTGTGGCCCGGCGCGAGCGCACCGTGCAGGTAGCCGCCATCGGTGACGACCCAGGGCTCGTTGAGCGTCGCCCACTTCTTGACGCGGCCATCGAGGCGCTTGTACATGACGCTCGCGTAGTCGGCGAACCAGTCGGCCACATCGGGGTTGAGCCAGCCACCGCGGTCATCGAGCGCGGCCGGCAAGTCCCAGTGATAGAGCGTGGCGAGTGGCTCGATGCCGTTCTCGAGCAGCGTGTCGACCAAGCGCTCGTAGAAGCCGAGCCCACCTTCGTTGACGCGGCCGCGGCCTTCGGGCAGCACGCGCGCCCAGGCAATGCTGAAGCGGTAGGCGGTGAGGCCGAGCCGCTTCATCATTGCCACGTCGTCCTTCATGCGCTGGTAGTGGTCGCAGGCCACATCGCCGGTGTCACCATCCTTCACCAGCCCCGGCGTGCGCACGAAGCGGTGCCAGATGCTGGGGCCGGCGCCATCGGCCAGCGGCGAGCCTTCGATCTGGTAGGCCGACGTGGCCGCGCCCCAGAGGAAGGAATCGGGAAATCGGGTGGTCTTCAAAGCAAGGGCTCCAGAGGGCATATCGGTCACTGTATCCGCAGGGCTGAGCCCAACAAACCCGCATCCGGGTAAATGGGAGGGTGGGCAATCGCTGACGGCGGGCGGCACCAAAACGGATAGGAAATGACGACGGCAGGATGCAAAACGCCGCTCTGTGGCGGCGTTTCAGAGGCCATGCGCATCAGCGCGCAGGCGCCATCGCCATCAATCGCGCCACCCGCTCTTCGGTCGAAGGGTGGGTCGAAAACATGCCGCGCAAGCCACCCGCCGAGAGCGGGTTGATGATCATCATCTGCGCGGTTTCTGGGTGGCGCTCGGCCGCTTCCATGGGCACGCCGCCATGCGCGTAGCGCTGGATCTTCTGCAGCGCCGAGGCGAGTGCCTGCGGGTCGCCGGAGATCTCGGCGCCGCCACGGTCGGCCTCGAATTCACGCGCGCGGCTGATAGCCATCTGGATCAGGCTGGCGGCAATCGGCGCCAGGATCATCACCAGCATGCCGACGAGGGGGTTGGTGGAGCGACCTTCGCTGTTTCGCCCGCCGAAGAACATCGCGAAGTTGGCCAGCATCGAGATCGCACCGGCCATGGTAGCGCTCACCGTGCTGATGAGGATGTCGCGGTGGCGCACATGGGCGAGTTCGTGTGCCATCACGCCGCGCAGCTCACGCTCGGTCAGCACCCGCATGATGCCGGTCGTGGCGGCGACGGCGGCGTTCTCGGGGTTGCGGCCGGTGGCGAAGGCATTGGGCGCGTCTTCGTTGATCACGTAGACCTTGGGCATGGGCAACTGGGCGCGCTGCGCCAGCTCGCGGATCATCCCGTAGAACTGCGGCGCGGACGATTCATCGACCTGCTGCGCGTTGTACATCTTCAGCACCAGCTTGTCGGAAAACCAGTAGCTGAAGAAGTTCATGCCGACCGCAACCACGAGCGCCAGCATCATCCCCTGTCGCCCGCCGAGCAGCGAGCCGATGGCCATGAAGAGCGCAGTGATGGCCGCCATCAGGATGGCGGTTTTCATCAGGTTGAACATGTCGCAGATCCCCAGCAGTCGATGAGCCACCCAGATGCGGCCACGGGGTTGTAGTTCAACTTGGGTGTAACGCGAAGACCATGCCGGCGGTAATCGGTTTGCCCTGTAGGCCTTGGAGGAAGGCCGCGGCGCCGAGGCGCTTGCCGCCGGGGCGCTGGAGCTGCGTCAACGTGAGCGCGCCCTGGCCGCAGGCGACGGTGATGCCGGCATCGGACACGGCGATGATCTGGCCCGGCGTGGCATCGACACCCGCGTGCCCAACCGCCACTTCCGCGCGCCAGAACTTGATGACTTCGCCGTCCAGGCGGCTGCTCGCGCCGGGGAAGGAATCGAAGGCGCGGATGCGGCGTTCGATGGCCGCAGCCGGCAGCGTCCAGTCGATGTTCGCCTCGGCCTTCTCGATCTTGTGCGCGTAGGTCACGCCCTCGGCCGGCTGCGGGCGGTGCAGCAGCGAGCCGTTGGCGGCGAGGGCCAGTGCCTCGACGATCATCTCGCCGCCGATCGCGGCCAAGCGGTCGTGCAGCGTGGTCGTGCTGTCGTCGGCCGCGATGGGCTCGCTGCGCGCCAGCAGCATGTCGCCGGTGTCGAGCCCGGCATCCATCTGCATGATGGTGATGCCGGTCTCCGCGTCGCCGGCTTCGATGGCGCGGTGGATGGGCGCGGCGCCACGCCAGCGCGGCAGCAGCGAGGCGTGGATGTTGAGGCAGCCGAGACGCGGCGTGATCAGCACCCAGGCCGGCAGGATCAGGCCGTAGGCCGCGACCACCATCACATCGGCATGCGCAGCCTCCAGCGCATCGCGCGCGGCGGCGGCGTCTTCCGGGAACTTGCCGTCCAGTCGCAGGCTGCGCGGCTGGGCGACGGGGACCCCGTGCTCCAGCGCGAAGGCCTTGACGGCCGAGGCGTGCAGCTTCATGCCACGGCCGGCGGGGCGATCGGGCTGCGTGAGCACGAGCGGGATCTCGAAGCCGGCCGCGTGCAGTTTCGCCAGCGCGACCTGCGCGAACTCGGGGGTGCCGGCGAAGACGACTTTCATGGGCGCTCCGTCAAGCCCGCTCTTCGTCGCGCGTCTTCTTCAGCATCTTGGTCTTGATGCGGTCACGCTTGAGCTGGCTCAGGTATTCGACGAAGACCTTGCCCAGCAGGTGATCCATCTCGTGCTGCACGCAGATGGCCAGCAGACCATCGGCCTCGAACTCGTAGCTTTTGCCCTCGCGGTCGAGCGCGCGCACGGTGACTTGCGCGTTTCGCTGGACCTTGTCATAGACCAAAGGCACGGAAAGACAGCCTTCATCCGCGAATGTCATCTCCGCGCTGCGGGCGATGATCTCCGGGTTGATGAGCACGCGCGGGTCCTGGCGGCTGTCGGAGGTGTCGATCACGATCACGCGCTCGTGAACATCGACCTGTGTGGCGGCAAGGCCCACGCCATCGGCGTCGTACATGCTTTCGAGCATGTCGTCGATGAGGCGGCGGATGCGGTCATCGACCTCGGCGACCGGCTTGGCGACCGTGTGCAGGCGTGGGTCGGGATAACGAAGAATGTGGAGCTTGGCCATGGTGATGTCTTGCGTTGCTGCCGAAAAACCGCTGTGGACGATGCGCAACAAAGGGGGCGGTGAGCGGCTGCACGCTGTGGCGGCGGCCAGGTCACTTTCGTTGCGATATCAAGGGTTTAGGGGCAGAATCTGTGAAACTGATTGAGGATTTTCGCCGAACTGCGCCGCGTTTGGCGGGATCGGCACAACAACCCCACAGCGTCCGCCCGAACGGGGTGCGCTCCTCGAGAGAGATCTCAATGATCCGTCGCTTTCCCGTTGCTGCTGCCCGAAGCTTCCCGCGTTTGTTGCCTCTTGCCGCCTTGCTGTCGACGGCACTGTTTCTTGGCACCGCCATCGCCGCCGATTACCCGGTGACGCCGCAACAGCGCGGCACCGCGCGTGAGGTGGCGCAAAACGGCGTGGCACTTTCCGAACTTTCGCCCAATGCGCCCGATTCGCATGTCGTCAAGCCCGGCGACACGCTCTGGGACATCTCCAAGCTCTTCCTCAAGAGCCCGTGGCGCTGGCCCGAGCTGTGGGGCATGAACCTCGATCAGATCCGCAACCCGCACCTGATCTACCCCGGCCAGGTGCTGGTGCTCGACAAATCCACCGGCCGCGCGCGGCTGCGGGTCGGGCAGATGATGAGCAGCGGCGTCAACGGCGTGACGAGGCTCTCGCCGCGGGTGCGCGAATCCGATCCCGGCAATGGCGCCATCTCGTCGATCCCGTTCAACCTGATCGAGCCGTTTTTGAACGAGGCGGTGATCTTCCAGGCCAACGAACTCGAAGCCGCGCCGCGCATCGTCGCGACGCAAGAGGGCCGCGTGATCCTCGGCAAGGGCGAAACCGCCTATGTGCGCGGCCAACTGGTCGAGCAGCGCGAATACCGCGTCTTCCGCGAAGCCAAGCCGCTGCGCGACCCGACCACCAAGGAATTGCTGGGCTACGAGGCGACCTACGTCGGCTCCGCCGACTACATGCAGCGCGGCGAAACCCGCACCGGCGCCGATGGCAAGCCCGAAATCGTGCCGGCGACCTTCGTGATGACCAGCATCCGCCAGGAAGCCGGCGTGGGCGACCGCCTCGCCGTGGTGCCTCCGCGCGAGTTCAGCAACTACGCGCCGCATGCGCCGCAAAACCCCATCAGCGGGCAGATCGTCTCGCTGTACGGCGATGCGCTGACCGCCGGCCAGAACCAGATCGTCGCGCTCAACAAGGGCAGCGCCGACGGCATCGAGCGCGGCAACGTGCTGGCGCTGTGGCGCGCCGGCACCTCACAGATCGATTCGACCGACCCGAAGCGCACGACCATCCAGTTGCCCGACGAACGCCACGGCGTGCTCTTCGTCTTCCGCGTGTTCGACCGCATGTCGTATGCGCTGATCCTGTCGGTGAAAGACCCGGTGAGCCCGGGGGATCGGTTCACGCAGCCTTGAGGCGAGTCGTCGCCGACGCATCTTTTCTTTCGGTCGACCTTGAACATGAGCGCGATGGATGATGCCTCCGGCACAGCGCCAGCAGACGCTGCGGCGATCGACAGGGAAGATCTCGCCGCTTGGCTGCGGTTGCTCGAAACACCCGGTGTCGGGCGCGGAACGGCGCGGAATCTGCTCACGGCATTCGGCTCACCGCAAGGCGTGTTCGCTGCGTCTTCGGCCGCGCTGCAAAACCTTGTCGGAGCGGACTTGGCGACGGCGCTCGGCGAATCGGCCGACACCCTCGAGGCGCTGATCGACACCACCTGGACTTGGCTGCAGGGGCCGTCCGCTGAAGTCCGCGGTGTGGTCACGCTCGGCGATCGGTGCTATCCGCAATCGCTGCTGGACACCTCCGACCCACCGCTGCTGCTCTACACGCAGGGCCGGACCGAGCTGCTGGCGGCCACCTCGATCGCCGTCGTCGGCAGCCGCAATCCGACACCGCAAGGCCTTGCCAGCGCGCGGGCGTTTTCGGCTTACCTGAGCCAGGCCGGCCTCACCATCGTCTCTGGCTTGGCACTCGGCATCGACGGCGCGGCGCACGCCGGGGCGCTGGAAGGCGCGGCGAGCACCATCGCGGTCGTCGGCACCGGGCTGGACCGCGTCTACCCGCGTCGCCACCGCGATCTGGCACACCGCATAGCCGACGGGGGTTTGATCGTCAGCGAATACTCACTTGGCACACCACCGATCGCCTCGAACTTTCCGCGCCGCAACCGCCTCATCGCGGGCCTCTCGCGCGGTACGCTGGTGGTGGAGGCGGCGTTGAAGTCGGGCTCGTTGATCACGGCGCGGCTCGCGATCGAAGAAGGGCGCGATGTTTTTGCGATTCCGGGGTCCATCCATTCACCGCAGGTTCGAGGCTGCCACGCGCTGATCAAGCAAGGTGCGAAGCTGGTCGAAACGGCGCAGGACATACTCGAGGAACTTCGGCTGCCGGTGCTCGCGCCAGCGCCTATCCTGAAGCCCATGACAAAAGAAGACCCGATCCTCGAAGCGCTCGGCTACGACCCGGTGACGCTCGATGCGCTCGTCGCGCGCACCGGCTGGCCGGCCGCCGAGCTGAACATCCGCCTGCTCGATCTGGAACTCGAAGGCCGGGTCGCGCGTTTGCCCGGGCAACTTTTCCAGCGGATCACCCTCGTCTGAGCCCGCCGAACCGTGGGGTATAGTGAACCATGTTCGACGTGCTCGTGTACCTGTACGAAAACTACTGGCGGCCCGATGCCTGCCCCGATCACGACCAGTTGACGCGCAAGCTCTCTTCGGTCGGCTTCGAGTCGGACGAAATCGAGGAAGCGCTCTCCTGGCTGGACGGCGTAGCCGCCGCTGCGCAGTCCTACGTGGGCGACCAGTCCGAAACCAGCCTGCGCGTCTACTCTCCCGCAGAGCAAGAGCACCTGGGCGAAGACTCGATCGGCTTCATCAGCTTTCTCGAATCCGCCGGCGTGCTGCCGCCGCCTATGCGCGAGATGGTGATCGACCGCGCCAGCGCCATTCCCGGCGGCCCGATCGACCTCGAAGACCTGAAGATCATCGTGCTGATGGTGTTCTGGAGCCTGGGCGAAGAGCCCGATGCGCTGATCCTCGACGAGTTGTTCGTCGATGTGGAGGATCGGCTGATTCACTGAGCGGCGGGAGTTGGCAGGCTCGTTGTTGCGGGCCCTTCGACAGTCTCAGGTTGAACGGGAAACAAGGCTCAGAGTAAGCAGAGAACAAGGTTCAGGTCGAGCGGATTTTTCCGGCCCGACCAGCTCAGTTCAACAAGCGGCTCGGATCGCCATCGAGCTTCGCCATCGCGCTGCGCGTGGCGCGCGTGGTGAGCGACTCGTCCTGCGCCGGCACCAACAGCCCGGCTTGCAGAAACGCGCCCAACCGATGCTGCTGGAACAGCACACCGCGGCCTTGCGGTGACACGAAGAGCGTCAACTGCCGGCGCATGCCTTGCCAGGCGAGTTGCACCGCCTCGTTGCGGCTGCGGTAGTCGAGCATGTACCAACTGCCGACCTGCAGTTCGCGCGCCCAGGCGAGCATGGCCGGCGTGGGCATGGAGCCGCCTTCGCCGACGACTTCCAGCTCCGAGCTTTCGTGGCCGGAGAGGTCGTGGACCATCGATTCGTCGATTTCCAGATCGGCCGCTTCGGGCAGCAGCTCCTCCAGCGTCTCGAGCCGCGCCATCAGTTCTTCGAGCCGTTCGCGCGGGATCGCCGCGGCCTTGGCGGTGAACGCAGCGGCGAGCGAATTGTTCAGGCGCTGGATGTGCTCGTCCTGCTTGGCCTGCGGCACGCCGGCGCTGTCCATGCCGTCGCGCAGGGTCTTGAGCAGCGGCGGCAGGCGGCGGATCACGTCGGCTCGTTCTTCGCGCGAAACCTTGGCGCTGGCTGACCAGATCAGGTCGGCGGCAGCGCGTTTCATTTCGCGCGTCGTGTCGCTGTTGTTGCCAGCCTTGACGGCCACCATCGCGAGCACATCGGCCCAGACCTGGAACAGGAACTCGCGCACGCCCTCCTGCACCGGCACCTCGTTGAGCATCTTGCGCAACTCGATGGTGTACTGGATCGCGAGCGTTTCGCGCTGCTCGACCTGCTGCGCCAGCGACACGCCCTTGCGCGAAGCCTCGTTCTCGTTTTCGAAGTAGTGCTGTAAAAACTTCTCGAACTCGATCAGCACCGTCTGGAACACGCGCCGGCCGGTGTCGGGATAAGCCTCGACCACCTGCACGACGCGCTTGATTTCCTTCTCGAGGATGTCGCCCACGGCGCGGCTGTTGGCATCGAAGCCCATCACGCACGAACCCATGCGGTCGATCAGGCGCCGCGCCGGGTGATCGACCGTCGCGAAAAAATCCGGCTCGCCCACGGCCACCCGCAGCACCGGCATCTGCAGGCGCGCAAACCAGACGCGCACCGAGGACGGGATGCGCTCTTCCGTCAGGATGCTCTGGAACAGCAAGGCGACGATCTCGATCGTCGCCCGCTCGACGGGCGTGGCCGCGGCCTGCTTGAGCGCCTGCTTCCGCTGGTGCAATTCTTCGAGCAGCGCCGGCGTGCTGACCGACCCGGCCGCGGCTCGCCCGGAGGCCGGCACCGACAAGCGCCGCGCGATGCCCTGCTGGGCCTCCGAGATGGCGTTCTGCAATCGGGGTGACGCAGGCACGGCACCGTCGTTCGAGGTCACGGCGAACTGCGGCAGTTGCCGGCCGACGAGCCGGTTCAGCCGGCCGAGCACCGCCTCCGCATGGTCGCTGCCGCGCGCCAGCGCTGCCGGCCGCGTCATCATGCGGGTCTCTTCGCCGACTTCGCTGCGGTGGCCGCCGCCCGAGCGGCTTTCGGAAGACGAGGCGCCGCTGCGGCTGCCGGGCGCGCCATCGCGCGTGCTGAACGCGCCGAGCGCCGACCCGGCGGTGCTCGAGCCGCCGAAGCTCGTGGTTCCGGAGGCCGTGCCCCCGGAGCCACCGGAATTGCTCAAGCCCGTCCCGGTCCGGCCCGCACCCGTGCTGCGGCGGATGAACGGCCGCAGGTCGACATCGGGCAGAACACGCCGCTCCATCAGCCAGCGGTTGGCTTCGTGGTAGCCCTCTTCGGCGAAGTGCGAGAACTCGTCGTGCAGCGTCGCCTGCAGCAGGCGCCACGCTTCGAGGTTCAACCCGGCCGAGCGCCAGGCCGAGGTGACGATGCGGGCCAGCACGTGCGGACGCAGCACGTCGTTGGTGTCGAGTTCTTCGCGCGCTTCGAGCGCGTTCATGCGCGAGCGCAGATCGCTGAATTCCCAGGAGGCGCGGTCCATCATCGCAAGGGCCAGGCGTGAACTCAGGATCTCGTGCTCGATGGTTTCGTCGTCGACCAGCGTGAGCTTGGAGCCGCGTGACGAAGGCCCGGGCAGATCGGACGGGCGCGAGGCCGAGACCACGCCGCTGATCAGCGCGCCGCGCAATTGCGTCGTCATGCCGCTGAGCCAGAACGGCCCGGTCTTCTGCATGTCGGTGAACAGTTCGCGGCGGCGCAGCGCGATCATCGGCTCGGCGGGCTGGCTCACCAGCGTGCGGCAGGCGTTTTCGACCGCTTGAACGAGGCCGGGCAGGCCCGAGAGAAGCCCCTCTGCGTAGGATCGCCTTGCCTGCTGAGCCAATGCCATCGGGTTGGCGGGGGTGGGCATGGGTGGGGGTTTTTACTTCCTGCGGGGTACTTTTGGACTCTACACCACTGCCCCGGCGTTCGGATCGTCGGGGTCGATTTCCTTGGCCCCAGTCTTCACCAGGTCTTCGCGCTTGACGCCCAGCCACATGGCGATGGCCGCCGCCACGAACACCGACGAATAGATGCCGAAGCAGATGCCGATGGTCAGCGCGATCGCAAAGCCGTGCAGCGTGGGCCCGCCGAAGATCAGCATCGAGAGCACCATCATCTGCGTGCTGCCGTGCGTGATGATGGTGCGGCTCATCGTGCTGGTGATGGCGTGGTCGATCACCTCATGGGTGTTCATCTTGCGGAAGCGCCGGAAGGCCTCGCGGATCCGGTCGAAGATCACCACGGATTCGTTGACCGAATAACCCAGCACCGCCAGCACCGCCGCGAGCACCGTGAGGTTGAACTCCCACTGGAAGAACGCGAAGAAGCCGAGGATGATGATCACGTCGTGCAGGTTGGCCACGATCGCCGCGACTGCGAACTTCCATTCGAAGCGGATCGCGAGGTAGATCATGATGCCGGCGATCACGAAGGCCAGCGCCTTCGCACCATCGATCGCCAGCTCACGCCCGACCTGCGGCCCGACGTATTCGTTGCGCTGCAAGGTGACCGGCTCGACCGCGCCGGCCTTGCACACCGGCCGGCTCACCACCTCGCCCTTGTCTGTCGTCACCTGCTGGGTCGAGACCGTGCCGCTCTCGACCTTGCACAGCGTGCCGAAGACCTGCGCCACCAGATCGACCTGCTTCACGTCGGGCCGGGCCGGCAGGCGAATCAGCACATCGCGCGAGCTGCCGAAGTTCTGCGCCTGCACGTCGCCCACGTTCAGCCCTTCGACCGTCGTACGCACCTTGGCCACATCGGCCGTCTGCGCATAGGCCACTTCGATCAGCGCGCCCCCGGTGAACTCGGTCGAGAAGTGCAGCCCGCGGGTGGCGAGGAAGAACACCGCGGCAAGGAAGGTGACGAACGAAATGACGTTGAACACCAGCGCGTGCCGCATGAACGGGATGTCGCGCTTGATCCGGAAAAATTCCATGAGAGTTCCTGTTCGGCTGTCGGGTCAGGCGCACATCACGCGCGACGCGGTTGCGGCTTCACGCGCGTTTTCATGCCTTCGCCGGCACATCGGCCGTCGGCTTCCACACCTGCCCGATCGACACGCCCTTGAGCTTCTTCTGACGCCCATACCAGAGGTTGACCAGGCCGCGCGAGAACACCACCGACGAGAACATCGAGGTCAGGATGCCCAGGCAATGCACCACGGCGAAGCCGCGCACCGGGCCGGAGCCGAAGGCCAGCAGCGCGATGCCGGCGATCAGCGTGGTCACGTTCGAATCGAGAATCGTCGCAAAGGCGCGCTCGTAGCCGGTGTGGATTGCTACCTGCGGCGAGGCGCCGGCGCGCAGTTCCTCACGCACGCGCTCGTTGATCAGCACGTTCGAATCGATCGCCATGCCGAGCGTGAGCGCGATGGCCGCGATGCCGGGCAGGGAGAGCGTCGCTTGCAGCATCGAGAGGATCGCCACCAGCAGCAGCAGGTTGAACGCCAGCGCGAGTGTGGAGAACACGCCGAAGAGCCGGTAGTAGACGCACATGAAGAGCGCGATCGCCGCAAAGCCGAAAATCACGCTGTGAAAGCCTTTGGTGATGTTCTCGGCGCCCAGGCTCGGGCCGATGGTCTTCTCTTCGATGATGTCCATCGGCGCGGCCAGCGAGCCGGCACGCAGCAGCAGCGCGGTGTCGGCCGCATCGGCCGGCGTGAAGCGCCCGGTGATCTGGATGCGGTTGCCGAGTTCGGAGTTGATGCGCGGCGCGGTCACGACCTCGCCTTTGCCCTTTTCGAACAGCAGGATCGCCATTCGCTTGCCCACGTTCTCGCGCGAGACATCCTTGATGATGCGCGCGCCCTTGGCGTCGAGCGTGAGGTGGACCACTGGCTCCTGCGTCTGCCCGTCGAAGCCGGGTTGCGCGTCGATGAGGTTGTCGCCGGTGATGACGACCTGGCGCTTGACGATCAGCGGCGAGCCATCGCGGTCGGTGAAGCGTTCGGTGCCAAAAGGCACGGGCCCGGTGCCTGTCGCGGCCGTGGCTGCAGCGGTGCTGTCGTCGACCATGCGTAATTCCAGCGTGGCGGTGCGGCCGATGATGTCCTTGGCCTTGGCCGTGTCCTGCACGCCCGGCAACTGCACGACGACGCGGTCGGCGCCCTGCTGCTGGATCACCGGCTCGGCCACACCGAGTTCGTTGACGCGGTTGTGCAGCGTGGTGATGTTCTGCGTGATCGCGGTCTCTTGCACCTGGCGCGCGGCCTCGGGCTTCAGGCTGCCGGTGAGCTTGAAATCGCTGCCATCGGGTGTATCCACCCATTGCAGATCGGGCAGCTGGGTGCGCATCAGGTTGAGCGCGGCCGTGAGCGTGGCGCGGTCGCGAAAGCGCACGTCGACGTTGTTGCCATCACGCGAGATGCCGGAATGGCGGATGTCCTTGTCGCGCAGCAGGGTGCGGATGTCGCCGGTGAGCGCTTCGGCCTTCTTGGTCAGCGCCGACTTCATGTCGACCTGCATCAGGAAGTACACGCCGCCGCGCAGGTCGAGCCCGAGGAACATCGGCAGCGCGCGCACGGAGGTGAGCCAGTGCGGCGAGCGCGACAGCAGGTTGAGCGCGACGATGTAGCGCGGGTCGGCCGGGTCGGGGTTGAGCGCGGCGCTGATGGCGTCCTTCGCCTTGCGCTGCGAATCGAGGTCGTCGAAACGCGCCTTCACCGAGCCACCCTCGAACTGCACGAAGTCGGCCTTGAGGCCCGCGCCGGTCAGGATCTGCTCGACGCGCGGCGCCATCGTGGCGTCGAGCTTCAAGGTGGCCTTGCCGCTGCTCACCTGCACCGCAGGCGCTTCACCGAAGAAGTTGGGCAGCGTGTAGATCAGCCCCACGAGCAAGGCGATCACGAGGATCGCGTATCGCCATACCGGATAACGGTTCATCGAAACTTCCTCTCGGGGAAATGACCCCCGTTCATGTCCGGCTGTTTACTTGACGGTGCCCTTGGGCAGAACCTGCACCACGGCCGAACGCTGGACCTGAATCTCGACGCCGCTGGCGACCTCGATCGTCAGAAAGCTTTCGCCCATCTTCGAGACCTTGCCGAGCAGGCCGCCACCGGTGACGATCTCGTCGCCCTTGGCCAGCGCATCGATCATGGACTTGTGCTCCTTCTGGCGCTTCATCTGCGGCCGGATCATCACGAAGTACAGCACCACGAACATCAGCACCAGCGGCAGCATCGTGCCCAGGCTGCCGAACATCGACTCGGCACCGCCAGCGGCAGGCGCGGCTTGCGCAAAAGCTTCGGAAATGAACACTTGGAATTCCTCTGTGGCGCCCGGCACAATGCCATCGGCAAAACCCGCTGATTGTACGGCCCGGCTTTTGCTGCCGCGCCTCGTCACCCCTACCGCACACAGGGCACTCGCGCCCGGTCGCCCGCTGGAGAAGCTCCCATGGACATGCCCCTCAACCGCCTCAAGCGCCAGCTCCGGCAAGGGGTGCCGCAGATCGGCTTGTGGAGCAGTCTGGCCAGCCACATCACCGTCGAAGTGATCGCCGGCGCCGGCTTCGACTGGCTGCTGCTCGACACCGAACATTCCCCCAACGAATTGCCGATGCTGCACCAGCAGATCGCCGCCATGGCGCGGGGCACCGCCGAAGCTGTGGTGCGGCCCGCCTGGAACGACGCGGTCGCGATCAAGCGCATCCTGGAACTCGGCGTGCAGACGCTGCTGATCCCGATGGTGCAGAACGCCGAAGAGGCCCGGCGTGCCGTGGCCGCCACCCGCTACCCGCCGCAAGGCATTCGGGGGCTGGGCACCGTGACCCGCGCCAATGACTACGGCCGTATCAAGAACTATCTGGCCCACGCCAACGACGAGATCTGCGTGATCGTGCAGCTCGAAACGCAGACGGCGATCGACAACCTCGAGGCGATCGCAGCGGTCGAAGGCGTGGATGGTCTTTTCGTCGGCCCGAGCGATTTATCGGCCGACCTCGGCTACCTTGGCCAGAGCCACCACAGCGACGTGCGCCGCGTGATCGACGCGACCATCACCCGCATCGTCGCGACCGGCAAGTTCGCCGGCATCCTCACGCCCGACGAGGCCTACAACAAGCACTGCATCGACCTCGGCGCGCGCTTCGTGGCCGTCGGCAGTGATTCAGGTTTGCTGGCGCGGCAGAGCGAGGCACTGGCGGCGCGGTTCAAGCAGACATGAGGGCACCCGGCATTTCACCGCGTTGGGGCCAAGCACGCTCTGCCTTCAGACCGCCGGCACCAGCCGCAGCCGCGTGATCTCCGACGGCGCGCCGAAGCGTTTCGGCGGACCCCAGTAGCCGGTGCCGCGGCTGGTGTAGACCCAGAGTTCGCGGAGCTTGTGCAGGCCGGCGGTGAAGGGCTGCTGGAAGCGCACGAAGAGATTCCACGGCATGAACTGGCCGCCGTGGGTGTGGCCGGAGAGCTGGAGCTGGAAGCCGGCTTGTTCTGCGGCTTCGGCGCTGCGTGGCTGGTGGGCCAGCAGCACGCGCGCGCCGGCGTGGGCGGGCGCGCCGCGCATGGCGGCTTTCGGATCGCTGCGGTGGGTCGGGTCGAAGTGATGGGCGCTGTAGTCGGTGACGCCCGCGAGCACGAGTGCCGCCGCGCCGTGTTGCAGCACCACGTGTTCGTTCAGCAGCACATGCACGCCGATGCGCTGCAGCTCGACGACTATTTGCACTATTGAGATTGAGTCAGTTTTGCACATTCTATGGGAGTGCCC
>JAMFRW010000544.1 GCA_026224975.1 Rhodoferax sp.
AGCAAGGCATCGAGGTGGCCATCGAGCTGCGCGCGCTGTTCGGCCGAGAGGTTGCGCTGGCTACCATCCCAATCGAGCGCGATCCAGCCCTTGAGCGCTTCGGCATCGAAACGCTCCGGCGTGTGCAGCATCAGGTAAGCCTTGAGCGCTTCGTAGGCGAACTCGATGTTGTTGCGGTTGGCGGTGCGCAGCAGCTCTTCGCTGCGGCGCGCCACCCGCGGCAAGAGGCCGTGTTCCAGCAGATGGCGGTAGGCGATCTGCGAGCCGGCATCGAGCTTGTCGCCCTGGTAGAGGCCCAGGCTGTTGAGCAGCGGCGGGTCGGCCAACGGGAAGCCGCTGGGCTGTGGCGCGGCGCGCACGGCGGTCATCGCCCCGGCGATGGCGGCGACCTCGCCGGTCGTGGCTTCGGGCACGGCATCGATGGCCTGCTTGAGCGCGGGCAACCGCGCCGCCACTTCTTCCACATAGGCCTTGTTGCGCATGCCGCTGATGCCCCAGCCGATCAGCAGGGCGAGGCTCGCCACGCCGATCACCGCAAAGGCCGCAGCGCGCACGACCGCGCGGGTTTTCTCGGCGCGGCGGTTCACGCCGACCAGCCCTTGTTCGGCGAACACCACCTCGCGCAGCAGGCGGTTCAGGAAGAAGCTCTTGCCCGAGCCCGAGGCGAGCGCGCTCAGCTTGCGCTCGACGCCGAAGGTGCGCGCCAGGGTGCCGAGCACGCGGTCGATCGGCGTGCCCTCTTGCGTGCCGCTGGTGAAGTAGACGCCGCGCACGAGCGCAGGCTCATCGAGTGAGCCACCCCCGCCGAAGACCTGACCGAGGAACTCGCCCAGCAGCGGCTTCAGCGCCTCGAATTGCTGCGGAAAGGCGAAGATCGAGGCACGCACCAGTACCTCGCGCTCGGCCTGCATGCGGTCGACGAGCTGCGCGCGCAAACGCGTGGTGAGCGCATCGACCTCGGGCGAAAACGGCGCGAGCACATCGGCCTTGGCCGCGGCCATCGCCTTGGCATCGCCCTTGACGGCCAGCGGCAGGCTGAAGCCGAAGACCTGGTCGCGCTCTTCCTTGCCGAGGTTCTGGAAGGTCTCGTTGAAGCCGGCGATCAGGTCGGCCTTGGTGACCAGCACATAGACAGGCGCGCGGATGCCGAGCTTCTCGTTCAGCTCCTGCAAACGCGCGCGCAATTGCGAGGCGTGCAGTTGCCGTTCGGCCGGGCTTTGCTGCAACAGGTCTTGCACGTTGACCGTCAACAGCACGCCGTTGATCGGGCGGCGCGGGCGGTTTTTCTTGAGCAGCCCGAGGAAGCCGTCCCACGCGGTGGCGTCGGCCGCGGCATCGGACTGCTGCGTGGTGTAGCGGCCGGCGGTGTCGATGAGCACGGCTTCATCGGTGAACCACCAATCGCAATTGCGCGTGCCGCCCACGCCCTGGATCGGCGCCTGGCCGAGCT
Source organism: Rhodoferax sp. (assembly GCA_026224975.1). Classification (GTDB taxonomy): domain Bacteria; phylum Pseudomonadota; class Gammaproteobacteria; order Burkholderiales; family Burkholderiaceae_C; genus LMDS01. The sequence goes on from JAMFRW010000544.1 coordinate 1,451, forward strand.
TGGCGGCAAGTGGAAAGGTGAGGCCCGCATTCAACAACGCGGTGGTCTTGCCCGAGCCGGGCGCACCGATGAAGATGTACCAAGGCAGGTCGTACAGCGCCTGGCCGCGCTGCCAGAACGAACGCTGCTGCGAATCGCGCAGGACCGTCAGCGCCTGCGTGAAGCGGTCGTTCAGCGTGCTCACTTCCTGCTCGCCAGCCGAAGGCGGCGGCGCGGCCGCCATGCCTTCGGCCAACGCGCTTTCGGCCTTGCGCTTGCGCCAGGCGCGCCAGGCGATGCGGCCGATCACGATGAGCAGCACCAGCAGGATCAGCGCGAGGCGAACCCATGCGGGCTCGAACGGATAGAAGTCCGCGATGGCGATCAGCGGCCCGACCCACCAGATGACGGCAGCGAGCGCGAGCAGGCCCAGGATCGCGAGCACGACCGGGTGGAAGATGGCACCGAAAAACTTCTTCATGAGGCGGCCGGCACGAGAAGGATGATTTCGACACGGCGGTTGCGCGCACGGCCCGCTGCCGTCTCGTTGCTGTCGACCGGTTCGCCGTCGGCGCGCCCATCGGCGCGCATGCGTTCGGGCTTGACCTGGGCCTGCAACTGCGTCTTCACCGCGTTGGCGCGCGCTTGCGACAGGTGCCAGTTGGACGGGAACTTGAGCGAGCGGATCGGCTGGCTGTCGGTGTGGCCGCTGATGAGCACCTGGCCGGGGTTGTCTTTCAACGCCTCGCCGATGCGGTCAATCAGAGGCTTGAACTTGCTGGAGATTTCGGAGCTGCCGGCGTCGAACAAGCCATCACCGCGGATGGTGACCACCGAGCGGTCCGGCAGGTCATTCACGGCGACGAGGTTGGCGGCGATCTCTGCCTTCAGGAAGCCGGCCAACCGCGGCTTGGGGGGCACCACCGGTGGTGGCGGCGCGGCCACCGGCACGGGCAAGGTGGCGGCTTTCACATCGAGGCTGCTGAGCGCGGCGAACACCGGGTTGGAGTTGCCATTGAGCGCAAAGCGAAAGCCCATGAAGACCACCATCAGCACGAGCGCCGCCACCGCGCCGGCCACCCACACCGGCAGGCCGTCGCGCAGGCGGGTGCGGGTGGCGTCGGCGCCGCGCCAGTGCGGCGAGAGTTCTTTCTCGTAGCCGCCGCGGCTTTGCGCCAGCATTTGCGAGAGGCGCTCGCGCACGCTGTCGAGCTGCGAGCGGCCGTTGGGCAAGAGGCGATAACGGCCCTCGAAGCCGAAGGCCAGCGCCACGTAGATCAGCTCCAGCAGGTTGCGGTTGCCCTCGACGTTTTCGGCCAGCTTCGACATCAGCAGGAAGACCTTCTCTCCCCCCGAAGCCTCGTTGTGGAACTGCACCAGCAGGCTCTGCCCGGCCCACACGCCGGAGCCGCCCCAGGGCGTGCTCGACGCGGCCTCATCGATCATCGTGCAGAGGATGTAGCGGGCAGCGACGACCTGCTCGTTCGGGATGCCTTGCGACCGCGCCTGCGCCTCGAACTTGCGCACGCCGTCGGCCAGCGCTTCTTTCAACGCGAGCGGGTTCGGATGCTGCGCCATCGCGCGCAGCCGTGGCGCGGTGCAGAGCAAGGGCGAGGCGGCCGAGACCAGCGGGTTCAAGCTCGCGGTCATCAGCGCATCGAGCGACAGGCCGGCATCGCGGGCTGCATCGGGCGCCATCGCGGGGCGCGGCTCGGCGCTCGCGGCCGGTCGGGCCCCGCGGCCTGCGCTCGGTTTGACGATGGTGCGGTCGGAGCCGAAGCTGCCGAAGGGGTCCTGGTCGCTCATGGTGGTTCAGGTCTCGGCCGAAGGTGTCAGGCTCTGGGACGTCAGGCGCAAAGAGAGGCTACCCCGCGTCATGCGCGAATCGCCCACAGCTCCATCTCGAGCCCGGGGAATTCGCCGGCGATGTGCATGCCGAGCCCGCCCGAGGTTTCGAGCTGCTTCCAGAGTTCGCTGTGGCGGGTTTCCAGCTCGAAGTAGTTGAAGCCAGCGTGGTAAGGAATCTGCCGTGGCGCCACCGGCAAGGGACGCAGCACCACACCCGGCAGTTGCAGGTTGACAAGATCACGCAGCCGCTCGACCGGGCCGATCTTCACCTGCGTGGGGAAGCGCACGCGCAGCGCATCGGCCGCCATCTGCGCCGTCACCGCCAGCACGAAGCTCGCGTTGCGCTGCAGTTCGGGGTCGGGAATGATGGCCACGTGAACGCCGTACTTGCGCTCCTGCAACTCGATGGGTAGCGCGGTCTGCTCCATCACCATCGAGAGCGATTGGCGCAGGTCCTCGATCAGCGGGCGAAAGCATCGCGCCAGATCGTCGTGCTGGTACTCGGGGTAGCTGGGCGGCCGGCGCTTGTCGCGAAAGGTCGCGAGGTTGCCGGCCAGCATCAGGCAGGCTTCGAACAAGCGCTCGGGGTGCAAGAGCGAGGTGCGGCCCAGGTGCGCGAACACCGGCTCGTTGCGGTTGACGGCTTCGAGCAGCAGGAAGTCGACGATCTCGCCCACGCCGGCCCGGCCCGGCTGCGAGAGCCGCCCGGCCAGCGCCTCGGCCCGCTGGTGCAGCAGGCCGTGCAGCTCGCGCACATAACCATCGAGCACAGGGTGGGCTGGCGCGTGCAGCAGCGGCGGCACGTATTGCGCATCGAGCATCACGCGGTTGTCGGCACGGCGCTCGATCACGCGCACGACGCCCAGCGTCGCAAAAGCTTCGCCGATGTCACGCGCGAGCATCAGCCGCAGGTTGAGCCGGCCGATCTGCACCGGCGCATCGCGCTGGGCGCTGGCGTTGCTGTCGCCGGACTCGACCTCGATGACCTTGAAGCGCGGGCCGGGTGACGAGGCGGGTTCTTCGGCATCGGTCTCGGTCAGGCCGGGGCGCTGCAGCACGGCGGCGAGTACGACCAGCTCGTTGCGCGCGTCGGCCGGCACGTCGATCGCGGCAGGCGCCAGGTCGTCGCCGGGCAGCGAGAACGCGGTGCCGTCCGGCAGCAGGCCGCTCGCCTGCGTGAGCGCGATCTTGCCCATGGCGAGCGAGGCTTCGTCGACCGCGAGCTGCGTGAAACCCCAGGGGTACGGCACGCCGGACGCGAGCCGCGCGCGGAGCTGCCATTCGAGAAATCGGTCGTGCTGCTGGAAGTGCTGCGGCTGGAGGAACATGCCTTCCGTCCAGACCACCTTGTTGTGCCACGTCATGTCGTCGCCGGCTCCGGTTTCACTGCTAAGGCGCGGCGCCGGCTGGTGTGCGCGCCGCGCGCACCCTGGCCACGGCGCCCCCTCGAATGCGGGTGACTGTACCTGAATGTCACCGTTTTACAGCCCCTAACCGCCTCGGTCCGACGCGTGCCGCGACCCCCTCGAACTGTGACTTTTTCCCTCTTATGGTGGGTGGCCGGCGGGGTCTGCAGTGGCTATGATCAAGTTCTTCGGTGAGCACCGAAATTGCTTGTCGCAACCGTCTTGTAGGCCCCGGGTTTCAGTGCAAATCGTTCGGGCCAGAATTGTGAGGTTCCAGATGAAACGCTCCCGTGTCGCCCCTTATGTCGCCCCCGCATCGCGCCTTGCTGCGGTACTCGTCTTCGGTGCCATGACGTCCATCGCCTGGGCGCAAAGCACTGCCGCCGATTCGGTTCAGGATCTCGGCACCAAGATTCCCGACGCCGCGTCCGTCAAGGAAGGCCTGTTCCCCGAAGACGCCTGCGAAGAGCTGCGCGCCAGCGGCTTCAAGTGCATGGGCGTCAAGCCGGCGATGACCTTCTCGCTGCCGGCCGCCGCCTTCGCGCTCGGCTCGGCCGTGCTGCCCGACATGCTCAAGCGCCAGCTCGATGTTTCGGCGAAGTGCTGAGCAGCAAGAAGGGTTCGCAGCAAAAAGTGCGCATCGTCGGCCACGCCGATGCGTCAGGCTCGGCCGAAGGCAACCTGGCGCTCTCGCAGCGCCGCGCCGAAGCCGTCAAGGCCTACCTGGTCACCAAGGGTGCTGATTCCGAGATGCTGCAGCCGGCGGGTGTGGGCTCGGCTGACTTGAAAAACTCGGGCAACCCGACCGCGCCAGAGAATCGCCGGGTCACGCTCGGCCGTTGATTCGTTCGATGTCGAAGCCGCGGTCCTCGCGGCTGATCAATCTGCCGGCCGCGCCCACAGCGTGACGGCGCTGAAGTTGTCGTAGCGGGTCTTGCCCGCCACCTGCTGGAGCACGGCGTGCTCCAGCGCCGCCAGCCACGCCTGCGGGTCGGGAGACTGCCGCAAGGTGGCTTCGAGCAGTTCGTCGCTCAAGTGCTCCCACATGCCATCGGTGCAGAGCAGGAACACATCGCCTGGCTCGATCTCGCAAGGCGCGAGCGCCACGCCGATGCTCAGGTCTTCCACCTCCGAGCCGAGTGCGCACAGCAGCTCGCTGCGGCGCGGGTGGGCGCGGATCTGGTCGTCACGCAAGGCACCTTGATCGACCAGCATCTGCACCACGCTGTGGTCCCGCGTGCGGGTGTGCACCCGGCCCGCACGGAAAAGGTACAGCCGCGAATCGCCCACATGGCCCCACAACGCGCGCTGCGAGTCGAGTTCGACGAAGAGCGCGACGACCGTGCTGTGCATGTCGCGCTGGGTGGCGGCATCGGCGCGGTGCGAGCGCACGGCGTCGTTGGCGCCGCGCAGCATGGCCTCCACATCAGCGGCAGGCCGGGCCGCGAATTCGTCGATGAGGTAGCGCACCGCGCAGCGCGACGCCGCATCGCCCCCGCCGTGGCCGCCGGCCCCATCGGCCACCACGCAGCACAGGTGATGGTCGGAATGCCAGTGGCCGCAGGCGTCTTCGTTGACCGCGCGGCCGCCCCGCTCGGAGAGCAAGGCCAGCTCGAACTGGATCGCGGCGGCCGGGTCGTCGCCGGCCGCGGGATCGAACTCGCCGAGCAGGTCGTGGGCCATCAGGAAGCGTCCTTTTCCAGCTCGTCGACATGGGCCTCGTACGCGCGCAGAAAGGCCTTGCCGAACAATTCGTGAAAATCGTCGTTGGCCTCGGCCGACAACTGCTCGTACAGCTCGTTGAAGAGTTCCCAGAGGCGCGCCTTGCGCGTGGCGGGCAGCAGGCTGGCGAGCACCGATTTCTGCCCCAGGCGCGTTTCCAGCACGGCCGGGTCGAAGCGCTTCAGCACGCCATCGAGCGCCGCCCGCATGCCGGCCAGCATGCCGAACTGGTGCGCGCGCAGATCGTTGTAGGCATCGCGCATCGCCGGCCCGCCCGACATGAAACCGGCGGTAGGCGGGTTGAGCAGATGGTTGAGCGCGACCTCGGCCGTGGGCGAGAACTTGAGCGGGTTGTTCTCGCGCGCCTTGATCATCGTCAGCTCGGCGCGGATCTCGCGCTTGAGCACCGAGCGCGCCACCAGCATGTCGACCGTGCCCGCCGTCGATTCGCGCAGCAACTGGCCGATGAGGTGCATCAGGTCGGGCGTGAGCGACTGGATCTGAAGGCCCGGCATGCGCAGGCCGTCGAGCAGTGCGCCGAGCAGCTCGGCTTGATCGGAGGGGCCGATGGCCGAGGTGGCGGGTCGCGCGGCCGCCGATGGTGGCATCGACGCGGCGGCCGCTGTCGCTGGAGGCGGTGCGTACGCGGGCGCCGCGGGAGAAGGTGCCTCGAAC
>JAMFRW010000545.1 GCA_026224975.1 Rhodoferax sp.
GCGGTGATCACCAGGATCGCGATCTGCGTGAAGCTGATGACCGCCCCGCCGATGCTGTAGGTTTCCCGGGGGAGCAGCGTCGGGTACGGTTTGACGCTGGGCTTCCAGATCATCATCGCCAGCGTCTTCAACAGCAGGCTCACGCCCATGGCCGTGATCAGCGGGGCCAGGCGAGGCGCGTTTCTCAGCGGCCGGTAGGCAACCTTCTCGACCACGAAGTTCAGCACCACGCAGACCACCACCGCGCAGATCAGCGCGATGACCATCAAGAGCCAGCCCGGCAGCCCGGAATCCGCCAGCGCCGTCACCACCGTCCACGACACCATGCCCCCGACCATCAGGATCTCGCCGTGCGCGAAATTGATCAGGTTGATGATGCCGTAGACCATCGTGTAGCCGAGTGCCACCAGCGCATACACGCTGCCCAGCACCAGACCATTGATGATCTGCTGGATGAAAGTATCCATCTACTTGATCTCCTGCGTTGTCGTATCGGGCCGCCTTTGTGGGAGGCGGCGGCCTCGGGTCGCACCGGCCAAGCTTGCCGGTCTCGCTCCGCTCCCGGCTCATGTAGCAAAAAGCCGGCCACGGGCTCGGAATATCGCCCCATCTTGATGCGTGGCTGGCCCCGAGCCGGGCGGATTCTAGAGTCGCCCCCGGGACACCCGGCCCCTGACATTCCCGGGTGAGAACCCTACGGCCGATACCCTCTTGCGCAGACCGATACGCGGCAACCAGCGGCTTGAGCACCGGTCACCCGAACGCGGGGGCGGCAAGTGTCGAGCTGCCCGCCGCCCGCCGTCAGACGCCTTTGGCCGCGGCTTCGTCGTTGAGCCGGCGCAGCTCTTCGAGCTTTTCGCCGATGCGGATCTCGAGACCACGCGGCACCGGCTCGTAGAAGCGTGGCGCTTGCATGTCGTCGGGCCAGTAGCGCTCGCCGGCCGCGAAGCCGCCCTCTTCGTCATGCGCGTAGCGGTAGCCCTTGCCGTAGTCCAACGTCTTCATCAGCCTGGTTGGCGCATTGCGCAGGCGCAGCGGCACCGGCCGCGTGGTGTCTTGCTTGATGAAGGCACGCGCCGCGTTGTAGGCCGCATAGACGGCGTTGCTCTTGGGCGCGATGGCGAGGTAGACCACGGCTTGTGCGAGCGCGAGTTCGCCTTCGGGCGAGCCGAGTCGCTCGTAGGTTTCGGCCGCGTCGAGCGCCAAACGTAAGGCGCGTGGGTCGGCCAGGCCGATGTCTTCGGTCGCCATGCGCACCAGCCGGCGCGAGGCGTAGCGCGGGTCCACACCGCCATCGAGCATGCGCATGAACCAGTAGAGCGCCGCATCCGGGTCGCTGCCGCGCACCGACTTGTGCAGCGCCGAGATGGTGTCGTAGAACTGCTCGCCCCCCTTGTCGTAGCGGCGCAGCTGCTCGCCCAGCGCGTGCTCCAGCATGGCTTCGTCGATGACGCGGCCGCCCGGACTGGCCGCATCGAGCAGGTCGCCCGGGCCGGCCATGGCGACGAGGTTGTCGTAGGCATTGAGCAGCCGGCGCGCATCGCCATCGGCATAGCCGATGAGCCGGTCGCGCGCGGCCTCCGTCAGGGGCGGTGCCTGCAGCAACGCTCGAGCACGCGCCAGCAATTCGATCAGGTCGGCAGCTTCCAGCGGCTTGAGCACATGCACCGTCGCGCGCGAAAGCAGCGCGGAATTCACTTCGAACGATGGGTTCTCGGTGGTCGCGCCGATGAAGAAAAACAGCCCCGATTCCACATGCGGCAAGAACGCATCCTGCTGCGCCTTGTTGAAGCGGTGCACTTCGTCTACGAAGACCACCGTGCGCCGCCCGCCCAGCCGCGACACCTGTGCGCGCTCGACGGCTTCGCGGATGTCCTTGACGCCGCCCAGCACCGCCGAGATGGCGATGAACTGTGCGTCGAAACCTTGCGCGACCAGCCTCGCCAGCGTCGTCTTGCCCACGCCCGGCGGGCCCCACAGGATCATCGAATGCAGCCGGCCCGATTCGAAGGCCGCGCGCAGCGGCTTGCCGGGGCCGAGCAACTGCTGCTGGCCTATCACTTCGTCGAGCGTGGCCGGGCGCAGGCGCTCGGCGAGGGGGGCGTCTGCGGGGACGCTGGCCGGAGTCTTGGCCGGCGCGGCGGCGAGGGGCTGCGGGGTGTCGTCGAAGGGCAATTGCGGTGAACTCGGGCTCATCCACGAATTGTGGCAGCGGGGGGAGCCGGGTCGCCATGGGGTGGCCGCGCCGTGATTCAACACTTTTGTTGGCAACGTAAACCGGCTTATTCAATTTATTCGGTTAATTCGATACCAACTCTGCCGATATGAGCCACACGGTGCTGTCGTGCCCGCAGAAAAGCTGTCGCTCATCCACCCCCTCGGTCCGAACGAAAGAAACATGAACATGAAAACCTGGAAAGTATCGACACGGTTGTACACGGCGTTCGGCGTCGTGCTGGCATTCCTGATGGCCAGCACCTGGCTGGGCATATCCAAGATGCAGGACATCAACCAGCGCCTGCACGAGATTTCGGACGTCAACAACGTGGAGTCCGACCTGCTCTACAAGATGAAGAGTTCGCTTTATGAACGCCGCATCGGCGTGCGCAACCTCATCATCCTGACCGACATGCCTTCGATGCAAAAAGAGGTCGACGCCATCAAGCTCCAGGAGCGCGATTACGCCGAGGCCAAAACCAAATTGGGGCAGATGTTCGCCACGTTGCCCAGCACGACCGAGAGGGAAAGAGTGGCCTTCGCCGGGCTGGAAAGAGTCGAAGCGCCCGCCGTCGCGACCATGGCAAAGGTCGCCAAGCTCGGTCTGGAGAATGCAGCCGAGCAGGCCACCAAGGTGATGATCACCGAAATGACACCAGCGCAGGCGGCGTTGGCAACGGCGCTGAATGAGTTCATCGCCCTCGAAGACAAGCTCAACGACGAAGCCATCGCCGACGCCAACGCCGCCTACACCAGTGCGCTCTACACGCTGATCGGCATGGGCGTGGCGGCCACGCTCGTGGGCGCGGGGCTGGTCTTCGTCATCACCCGCCAATTGGTCGGCCAGTTGGGCGGTGAACCGAACGACGTGACGCACATCGTCGAACAGATCGCAGCGGGCAACCTGAGCGTCGCCGTGGAAACCCGCCCCGGCGACAACCACAGCCTGCTGTTTGCCATCCGTTCGATGCGCGACAGCCTGGCGAAGATCGTCCGCGGCGTGCGGGAGAACTCCGAAGGCGTGGCCGCGGCCAGCGCCCAGATCGCGCAGGGCAACAGCGACCTCAGCTCACGCACCGAAGAGCAAGCCTCGGCCCTGGAGCAGACCGCCTCCTCGATGGAGCAGCTCGGCTCGACCGTGCGCCAGAACGCCGACAACGCCAAGCAGGCCAATCAACTGGCCTTGAGCGCCTCGACCGTGGCGACCCAGGGCGGTGACGTGGTTGGCCAGGTGGTCGACACGATGAAGGGCATCAACGAAAGCAGCCGCAAGATCGGCGACATCATCAGCGTGATCGACGGCATCGCGTTCCAGACCAACATCCTGGCGCTGAACGCTGCCGTCGAAGCGGCACGCGCCGGCGAGCAGGGCCGCGGTTTTGCGGTGGTGGCGAGCGAAGTGCGCAGCCTGGCCCAGCGCAGCGCCGAAGCGGCCAAGGAGATCAAGACTTTGATCAGCGTGAGCGTGGAGCGCGTGGGCCAGGGCACGGTGCTGGTCGACCAGGCGCGCACGACGATGACCGAGATCGTCGGCTCGATCCGCCGAGTGGCGGACATCATGGGCGAGATCAGCGCCGCCAGCAACGAGCAGAGCGCCGGCGTGAACCAGGTCGGCGAAGCGGTAACGCAGATGGACCAGGCGACGCAGCAGAACGCGGCGCTGGTGGAGGAAAGTGCCGCCGCTGCCGAGAGCCTGAAGTCGCAGGCGCAACAACTGGTGCAGTCGGTCGCGAGTTTCCAACTCGGCGGCGAGCGGTCCCACGCTGCACCGCAGCCGGCGGCGAAGGCGCCGGCCGCCAAGCCCGCCGCCAGCATCGAGCGCCGAGGCCCGGACCGCGCGAAGAACGTGGTGCGTCCCAAGTTCGACGCGGGCTTGGGGGGGCCTGACAAGGCGGAGAAGAAAGCAGCGCCAGCCACGCCGTCGCAGAGCGTTCCGCCCCCCGCCGCCGAAGCACTGACCGGCACCGACGACTGGGCGTCTTTCTGATCCGACTGTTATTGCTCGATCACATCCGCGCCCTTCGGCGCGATGAACTTGAAGCTGTCGCCGGGCAAGGCCGGATTCGCGAGAAACTGGCTGAACTGCAGCAGCGAGCGCTGACCGAAGGCATCGACGATCTCGACGGCTGCCAGCTCCTTGCCGCGAAAGCCCACGCGCACCGACTGGAACGCGCCATCCTTGGCCTTCGGCGTGGCCTGAGCCCAGTCGAGACCATCCTTCGCAGGAAGGCCAGCCAGCTCGAAATCCTTGTCGAGCGAGCCGCCCGCCAGCAGCGCGGCCGGCGTGGCGCCCAACGCGGCGTTGAGCTTGCGGGAGCTGACCTGGTTCAGGTCGGCGTCGTAGATCCAGACCTTTTGCCCATCGGCCACGATAAGCTGTTCGAAGGGCTTGGTGTAGGCGAACCTGAAGCGGTTGGGCCGTGCGAATTCGAAGGTGCCGCTCGATGCCTTCTTCTTGGCGCCGTCGGGCGACGTGACGGTTTGCGTGAACTGCGCGCTGCCAGTCTTGACGTCACGGATGAAGTCCTTCAGCGCATCGACCGAGTCGGCGCTCGCGGCCAGCGGCGCAAACGCCAGCACCGGCAGGATCAGCATGGCAGCGGCGTGGGATTTTTTCATTCGAGGCTCATTCGCTTCGGGCCGGGACGATGATGTCGCGGTTGCCGTTGGTGGACATGCTGGATACGAGCCCGGATTTCTCCATTTGTTCCAGCAGCCGCGCCGCGCGGTTGTATCCAATCCGCAAATGACGTTGCACCAGCGAGATCGAAGCGCGCTTGTGCTGCAGCACGATGGCCACAGCCTGATCGTACATGGCATCGTTCTCGCCGCTGCCCATCACACCGCCCTCGCCCGTCAGCACATCGGGGCCGTCGCCATCGAGCACGCCGCCTTCCAGAATGCCTTCGATATAGTTCGGCTCGCCCTGGCTCTTGAGGTAACTGACGACGCGGTGCACTTCGTCGTCGCTCACGAAGGCACCGTGCACACGGATCGGCAAGCCGGTGCCCGAAGGCATGTAGAGCATGTCGCCCATGCCGAGCAAGGCTTCGGCGCCCATCTGGTCGAGGATGGTGCGCGAGTCGATCTTGCTGCTCACCTGGAAGCTGAGCCGTGTCGGAATGTTGGCCTTGATCAGGCCGGTGATCACATCCACGCTCGGCCGCTGCGTGGCCAGGATCAGGTGGATGCCGGAGGCGCGCGCCTTCTGCGCCAGCCGCGCGATCAGCTCTTCGATCTTCTTGCCGATGACCATCATCAGGTCGGCGAGTTCGTCGATCACGATCACGATGAAGGGCAATCGGTCGAGCGGCTCGGGTTCGTCGGGCGTGAGGCTGAAGGGGTTAGGGATCAGCTCGCCGGCGGCTTGCGCGTCGGCGATCTTCTTGTTGTAGCCGGCGAGGTTGCGCACGCCCATCTTGCTCATCAGCTTGTAGCGGCGCTCCATTTCGCCCACGCCCCAGTTGAGCGCGTTGGCGGCCTGCTTCATGTCGGTGACGACCGGACAGAGCAGATGCGGAATGCCTTCGTAGACGCTCATCTCGAGCATCTTCGGATCGATGAGGATCAGTCGCACATCACGCGCTTCTGCCTTGTAGAGCAGGCTCAAAATCATCGCGTTGATGCCGACCGATTTGCCCGCGCCGGTCGTGCCTGCCACCAGGCAGTGCGGCATCTTGCCGAGGTCGGCCACGATGGGGTTGCCGACGATGTCCTTGCCCAGGCCCATGGTCAGCGGCGACGATGCATCGCTGTAAACCTGTGAACCGAGGATCTCCGAAAGCCGGATCATCTGGCGCTTGGCGTTGGGCAACTCCAGCGCCATCGTCGTCTTGCCGGGAATGGTTTCGACCACGCGGATGCTGACCAGGCTGAGCGAACGCGCCAGATCCTTCGACAGGTTGAGCACCTGCGAACCCTTGACACCGGTCGCCGGCTCGATCTCGTAGCGCGTGATCACCGGGCCGGGCGAGGCCGCCACCACACGCACCTCGACGCCGAAATCCTTCAGCTTCTTCTCGATCATGCGCGAGGTCATCTCGAGCGTTTCGGGCGAGACGCTCTCGGTGCGGCCGGGCGCGGCGTCGAGCAGATCGACCTGCGGCAGCTTGGTGTCGACCAGCTCGTTGAAGAGTGGCTTCTGGCGTTCCTTGACGACGCGGGTGCTCTTGGGCACATCGACGATGGTCGGCTCGATGACGATCGGCAGATGGTCTTCGTGCAACTGGTGCTCGACCTCGACCACCGCCTCGCGCTCGCGCAGCGCGATCTCGCCGACGCGAACATCTTCGGCCCGCTCGATGCGCTCGACCCGCTTGGAGCGCAGCGATTCGACCCGCGCGCCGATGCCTTCGGCCGCACGCAACCACGAGAAGCGCAAGGCCAGCGCCACGCCAGCTACCAGCACCGCAATCCACAACACGCCGGAGCCGACGAAGCCCAGCAGCTTCATGCTCGCCGTGCCCAGCGCATAGCCCAGCACGCCGCCCGCGTGACCGCCGGCGACACGGGCTTCCCATTGGTAGAGCCGCGTCCATTCGAGGGCTGCGCTGGCTGCGATCAGCAGCGCAAGGCCGAGCCAGAAGAGCCAGGCCGGGCGCGGTTCGGAAGGCGTTAAAACGGGCGCATGTTCACCCCGAAGCACCAGCGCGAGCGCGCCCAGCCAGGCACGCAGGCCGACGATCAACGCCCACCAGACCGAAAAGCCAAAGGCAAAAAAGGCCACATCGGAGAACCAGGCGCCAGCCACGCCGGCCTTGTTCTGCACCGCGGCCGAGGTGCCGGAAGTGGAAAACGCCGGGTCGCCGCCGTTGTGCGTGACCAGCGCCAGCACCGCCAGCAGCCATAGCACGCCACCGATCAGCAGGCGGAGCTGCGCGCGCCAATCGGCGGGTTGCGGGGCAGGAGCTTGGACGCGCGGGCGGCCGTCACGCTTGTAGGTTTTCGAGGTGCCGGAAGACGCACCAGACAGCGAAGCCGAGAAGCCGGAGGCGCCGCCGGCAGGGCCGTCGCCGCGAAGCGAACCGAGGGGGAAAGTCATGCGCCGGATTGTGGACGATCCGGCTGCGGCGGCGTGTGTCGCAACTGCGCGCAAGAGCGCGGCAGGAATGCCGCCGGTGTGCTCTGCGCCGCGTCAGGCGGTGAGCTGTTCCTTGATGACGACAGAGCCGTTCTCGCGGGTTTCGACCATGCCGCGCTCTTCCAGATCCTTCATCACGCGACTGACCATCTCGCGCGACGCACCGACGACCTTGGCCAGATCCTGGCGCGAGACCTTGTTGCGGATGACCTTGAGCAGGCCTTCGGGTTCGGCCATGTCGAGCAGCGTGCGGGCCACACGGCCGTACACATCGAGCAAGGCCAGCGACTCGATCTGCCGGTCGGCGCTGCGCAGGCGTTGCACCAGGCCGCGCATGATGGCGTACGAGAGGCTGGAATTTTCGGGCAGGCAGCGTGCGAACTCGGCGCGGCCGAGGATCAGCATGTCGGTCTGGACTTCGGCACGCACCGTCGCCGAATGCGGCTCATTGTCGATCAGGCTCATCTCGCCGACGTAATCGCCCGGCTGCAACACGGCCAGAATGACTTCGCGGCCACGCGAGTCGGCCGTCAGCACGCGAGCGCGGCCGGTCAGCAGGATGAAGAGCGCGTTCGACTTCTTGCCGTGTTCGACGACGATCTCACCCCGGCGAAAACGCCGCTTGACCACGCTGTCGGCAATCCCCTGCGCCTGGTCGTTGGTGAGCAGCGAAAACAGCGGAACGCGCCGAATCAGGTCGAGGTTCGAGAGCATGGCCATGAGAAGTTGCCTTTCGCAGATTTGCTTGTCCAGAGATATCGGCGCCATCACCTTGGGGTTGAGCGCGCGTGTGTTTTCCACGCTTCCTACAATTTCGCTATTGTCACCATTAAGGGCCTTCTCGCCAGCGGAATAGCGCCCCATGTCAGACTCTGTTCAATGCGTCACGCCGGCCCGTTCCCTTACAGATTTCACCTTACGCTACAGCCATGACTTCCAAACAACACCACGCACGCGTTCTGATTCTCGGCTCCGGCCCTGCCGGTTACAGCGCCGCCATCTACGCAGCGCGCGCCAATTTGAAACCCATGCTGATCACCGGCATGGCGCAAGGCGGCCAACTCATGACCACAACCGACGTCGACAACTGGCCGGCCGATGTGGACGGCGTGATGGGCCCGGACCTGATGCAGCGCTTCGAAAAGCACGCCGCGCGCTTCAACACCAACATCGTCTACGACCACATCAACGAGGTCGACCTGTCGCAGCGCCCGTTCACGCTGAAAGGCGATTCGGGCAGCTACACCTGTGATGCGCTGATCATCGCAACCGGTGCCTCGGCCAAATACATCGGCCTGCCGTCGGAAGAAGCTTTCATGGGCCGCGGCGTGAGCGGCTGCGCCACCTGCGACGGATTTTTCTACCGCGAGCAGGAAGTCTGCGTGGTCGGCGGCGGCAACACGGCGGTCGAAGAGGCCTTGTATCTTTCGAACATCGCATCGAAAGTGCACCTGGTGCATCGGCGCGACAAGTTCCGCGCTGAAGCCATCCTGCTCGACAAAGTGGCCGACAAGGTCGCCGCCGGCAAGATGGAACTCCACCTGTGGAACACGCTGGACGAAGTGCTGGGCGATGCGAGCGGCGTGACCGGCGTGCGACTGAAGAACACGCAGGACGGCGGCTTCTCGGAGATCAAGCTCACCGGCTGCTTCATCGCCATCGGCCACCAGCCCAACACCGACATCTTCAAGAGCCAGGTGGAGATGAAAGACGGCTACATCATCACCAAAAGCGGCTCCAACGGCATGGCGACGATGACCAGCATCCCGGGCGTGTTCGCCGCCGGCGACGTCCAGGACCACATCTACCGCCAGGCGATCACCAGCGCCGGCACCGGCTGCATGGCGGCACTCGACGCGCAGCGCTATCTGGAGCAGTGAAGACTCCTCTTTCATTTGTCTGGCGACTCGGGCTATAATCGTCGTCTTTGCCTAAACCTAGGCAGGTCAAACATATTGGAGAAGCGTCATGGCACGCGTCTGTCAGGTCACGGGCAAGCGCCCGATGGTGGGAAACAACGTCTCCCACGCCAACAACAAAACGAAGCGTCGCTTTCTGCCCAACCTGCAGTACCGTCGCTTCTGGGTCGAGGCCGAAAACCGTTGGGTGCGCTTGCGCATCTCGAACGCGGCCCTGCGCCTGATCGACAAAGTGGGCATCGAGAAGGTCCTCGTCGACCTCCGCGCCCGCGGCGAAATCTAATCACCGTCCAAGGAGCAGATCATGGCAAAAGGTGGACGCGAGAAAATCAAGCTGGAATCCAGCGCTGGCACCGGTCATTTCTACACGACCGACAAGAACAAGAAGACCACCCCGGAAAAAATCGAACTGATCAAGTTCGACCCGGTCGCGCGCAAGCATGTGGCTTATAAGGAAACCAAGCTGCGTTGAGTTCAGCGCTGCTTCGATGAAAACCCGCCTTTGGCGGGTTTTTTATTGCCCGCTTTTTCGTTCACCACGTTTTTGTGTGCGCTCGTGTGCAGGCTCCAGAAACAACAAAGGCCGCAACTGCGGCCCTTGTCGATGTGCAGTGAAGCGAGTTGTCAGGCGTGCGCAGCCCGCAGCTTCAGCGCGAATTCCTGCAGCGCGGCAATGCCGCTCTCTTCCGCCTTCTTGCACCAGGCCTGCAGGTCGACCACCAGTTGCTCGGCCGACACGTTGGTGCGCGTCCAGAGCTGACGCAGCTCTTCGCGCATCGA
>JAMFRW010000546.1 GCA_026224975.1 Rhodoferax sp.
CTCCAGGAGCGCCAGCCGGGCGCGGGTGCGCTCCAGCACTTTGGTCTGGACCGCAAATTCATCGCGAGTGACCAGGTCCAGCCTGCCCAATGTATGACGCAGCACCACGGCGAAGTTATTCTCGAGATCCGCCTGCGCGCCCCGGACGGCGGCCGGCAGGCTTTGCAGCAGCCGCCTGGCGATCTCGTTCACAGACAACGGTTCCATACATCAAAATCCTCGTTTGGCCTGCCCCCGATTGACGCAGTGGGCCGGAAGAGGGCGCCACGTTGGTGCAAAACAGGGTTCCAAAGGCTCGTAAACTGCGGAAATCCCGTAGGAAAATTCCGTGGCACGGAATCTGCACCCTTCCAGCGCGCTGCCGAAAGCATACCCGCGCGTAGGGTGCGTGTCTGCTGGTGAAACTGGCGCAAAACGCTCGAATGGCGGATTTGAAGATTTCTACGAAAACGAAACAACACCGGGAGAGACCATGCTCACCGCTCCAATGACCTCGCAGCCCAACCGTAAGCCCCAGTGGCTTGCGCAGGCGGGCACCCCCTTGAGATCCATGTTCCGTGCCGTCACTGGGCGGTCGGCTTTGTTGATGGCCCTGGCAACGGTGACGTTTGCCGCGGTCAGCTTCACTCCGAGTGCCAGCTATGCGGATGCCGCATCCGCCCCGACCGCTTCCGCTCCCGCTGCAGATGCCTCGGCGCCGACAGCCGCCAGTTCCGCTCCGAGTTCCGCCCCGGCGGCGGCGGCGGCCCCGGCTCCGACCCCGAACAAGGGCGACATGGCGTGGATGATGACTTCCACGGCCCTGGTGCTCTTCATGTCCGTTCCGGCCCTGGCCCTGTTCTACGGCGGTCTGGTCCGTGAAAAGAACATGTTGTCGGTGCTCATGCAGGTGTTCGTGGGCTTCTCCCTGATCACCGTGCTGTGGTGCGTCTACGGCTATTCGCTGGCCTTCACGGAGGGTCCGAATCCGTTCATCGGCGGCCTCAGTAGGCTGTTCCTGAACGGCACGTTCAATCCAGCCGACGGCAGCTTCAGCAATGCGGCCACCTTCGACAAGGCCACACCACTCAACGAGCTGGTGTACGTGGCCTTCCAGGCGACCTTTGCTGCGATCACCTGCTGCCTGATCCTGGGTTCGCTGGTGGAGCGCATCAAGTTCTCCGCCGCCCTGGTGTTCATGGTGATCTGGTTCACCTTCGCCTACCTGCCGGTCGCACACATGGTCTGGTTCTGGGAAGGCCCGGATGCGTACAGCTCGGCGGGCGTCGCTGACGCCATGAACGCACATGCCGGTTACATCTGGCAGATGGGCGCTCTGGACTTCGCCGGCGGTACCGTCGTGCACATCAACTCGGGTGTGGCAGGCCTCGTCGGCGCCATCCTCCTGGGCAAGCGCATCGGTCTGGGCAAGGAGTCCATGGCTCCCCACAGCCTGACGATGACCATGATCGGCGCCTCGATGCTGTGGTTCGGCTGGTTCGGCTTCAACGCCGGCTCGGCGCTGGAAGCCAACGGCTCGGCCGCGCTGGCCTTCATGAACACCTACCTGGCCACGGCCTGCGCCGTGCTGTCCTGGATGGGCATCGAGTGGCTGGTCAAGGGCA
>JAMFRW010000547.1 GCA_026224975.1 Rhodoferax sp.
GAAGCCGGGCGTGCCGCGTGCGAGGATGTCGGCGCGGATGTCCTGGCCGACCGGCACCTTGCGCATGTGCACGTTAAGAATCTGCTCGCGGCCGCGCACGTCGGGCAGCGTCACGTAGACCTGGCGGTCGAAACGACCAGGGCGCAGCAGCGCGGGGTCGAGGATGTCCGGCCGGTTGGTCGCGGCCATCACGATGACGCCGAGGTTGGTCTCGAAACCGTCCATCTCGACAAGCATCTGGTTCAGGGTCTGCTCGCGCTCGTCGTTGCCGCCGCCCAGGCCAGCGCCACGATGGCGGCCGACGGCGTCAATTTCGTCCACGAAGATGATGCAGGGCGCGCTCTTCTTGGCTTGCTCGAACATGTCGCGCACACGGGCCGCGCCCACGCCGACGAACATTTCGACGAAGTCGGAACCCGAGATGCTGAAGAACGGCACCTTGGCTTCACCGGCGATGGCCTTCGCCAGCAGGGTCTTGCCGGTGCCGGGAGGGCCGACCAGCAACACGCCGCGGGGGATGCGACCGCCGAGCTTCTGGAATTTTTGCGGGTCTTTCAGGAAGTCGACCAGTTCCTTGACTTCTTCTTTCGCCTCGTCACAGCCGGCCACGTCCGCGAACGTGGTCGTGTTGTTGGCTTCATCCAGCATGCGGGCCTTGCTCTTGCCGAAGCTGAACGCGCCGCCCTTGCCGCCGCCCTGCATTTGCCGCATGAAGTAGATCCACACGCCGATCAGCAGCAGGATCGGGCCCCACGACGCCAGCATGCTCAGCAGGAACGAAGGCTCCTCGCGCGGCTTGACGTCGAACTTGACGTTGTTGTTGATCAGGTCGCCCACCAAGCCGCGGTCCAGATAGGTGGCGGTCGTGCGCAACTCCTTGTCATCGGACGTGCGAGCACGAATCTCGGTGCTGCCGCCCGCGCCTTCCTGGAGCTGAACGGATTTGATGTGCTTGTTGCGCACTTCTTCCAGAAAATCGGAATACCCGATCATTCCGGTTTGAGACGCCGTGCGGTCGAACTGCTTGAATACGGTGAAAAGCACCAGCGCAATCACCAACCAGACAGCGACTTTCGAAAACCATTGATTGTTCACCGCGACTCCATTTCGAATCCACTTCCAGGTCTGTACGTTCGAAGGCGCGCCAGACGGGCGTCACCATCCAAGGGATGTGCGGGCGATTTTAGTCCGATCAAGCCCTGCCAACCTTCACATATCACCACGGCAGCCGAGCGTGTATCGGGCTGATTTGCGGCGTCACGACGGCATATCGGCATCGCGAACGGCTTTCTTGAGCGAACCGTCGCCGGCCGATTTGAGACCGATACCCACCAGAAAAGTTTCCGCCGATTTATCGCGCGAGGCTTTCGGCTTGATCGCCTTGACCACGCGAAAAGTCGATTTGAAAAGCTGGGACAACTGGCTGTAACCACTGCCGTGAAACACCTTGGTGACCAGTGCGCCGTTGGGTGTGAGGTGGTTTTGGGCAAATTCGACCGCCAATTCCACCAGAAGCTCCATGCGCGCCGCGTCCGACGATTCGATGCCGGAGAGATTGGGCGCCATGTCGGAAATCACAACGTCCACCGAACGCGTGCCCAGCAATTCCTCGAGTTGGTGCAGCACGCTTTCCTCGCGAAAATCGCCCTGCAGGAAGCGCACGCCCTCGATCGGCTCAAAATCGAGCAAATCGACCGCGATGATGGTGCCGTTGAGCCCGCCCGCCGCCGCGCCACCCGCGCCGACCTCTTTGGGTGCAAACTTGCGCCGCACGTACTGGCTCCAGGCGCCGGGGGCGGCACCCAGATCGACGACGACCTGGCCCGGCTTGAGCAGGTGCAGTTCCTCGTCGATTTCCTTCAATTTGTAGGCCGCGCGGGCTCTATAACCCTGGCGCTGGGCCAGTTTCACATACGTGTCGTTCACATGGTCGTGCAACCACGCCTTGTTGACCTTCTTGCTTTTGGTTTGAGTTTTCATCGCGCGGAGATAATACGGGTATGACTGCTATTCAACTGAGCCCTGCCCAGCGCAAGGAAAAACGTGCCGAAGCCCATCACCTCTCGCCAGTGGTGATGATCGGATCCGACGGCCTGACACCGGCGGTTGCCAAGGAAACCGATGCCGCCCTGAACGCGCACGGCCTGATCAAGATCCGCGTTTTCTCCGACGAGCGCGCCACGCGCGAGGCGATTTTCACCTCGCTCGCCAATGAGCTGAGCGCCGCGGCGATCCAGCACATCGGCAAACTGCTGGTGCTGTGGCGCCCCATGCCCGAGAAGGAAAAGATCGAGCGTGAAGGCCGCGGCGCCGGCCCGCGCACCGTCAAGATCCTGAAATTCTCCAAGAGCGGCAACCACCGCGCCCAGGTCAAGAAGATCACCGTGATGGGCAACATGCGCATCGCGGCGGGCGGCGAACTGAAGCGCGCCAAGAAGCGCGTGACCAGCGTCAAGAAATCTTCGCAGCAGCCCTGAGCGAAACGGGCCACGCCGAACCCGTTCAGCGGGCGGCGCCTACCAGCCGCCAGGCGAGTGCCAGCACCAGCAAGCCCTTGAGGGCGAAAAAGCCGAGCGAAATGGCGTGCAAGGCGCCGAACGAGAGCGCGCCCTGCCCGGCCCGCGCGGCGGCCATCATCGGCTGTACGGCGAAGTAACCGGCCACGGTGCAAAACAGCGCGCCGAAGATCAGCATCAGATTGGTGCCGAACACCGAGCCGCTCTTGAAGATCACCGTCTCGCGCCGGCCGGCACGGTCGAAAAACACCAGCAGCATCGCGACGCCGAGGCTCAGATAAGCTTCCTGCTCGAAGATACGGCCGACGACGCGGCCGGCATCGGCCATGGCCAGCGTGGCGAACGGCGCCGGTGTGGCGATCAAGGCGATGCAGAGCAGCACGCCCGCCCACAACCCGGCAATCACTGCCGCAAAGCGCGAACGAAGCGTCATGCCTTGTTGCGACCGAAGCCAGTGAACTCAGGTGTACCGAACATCGATGATTTCGTAGCTCTTCCGGCCGCCGGGTGCATGCACCTCGGCCACGTCGCCCGAGGATTTGCCGATCAACGAGCGCGCGATCGGCGAGCTGATGGAGACCAAACCCTGCTTCAGATCGGCCTCGTCGTCGCCGACGATCTGATAAGTGACTTTCGCGCCGTTGGCTTCGTCTTCCAGATCGACGGTCGAGCCGAAGACCACGCGGCCACCGGCATCGAGCGTGGCCGGGTCGATGATCTGTGCCGCGGCCAGCTTGCCTTCGATGTCGAGGATGCGGCCTTCGATGAAGCCCTGCTTGTCCTTGGCGGCTTCGTATTCGGCGTTTTCGGAGAGGTCGCCCTGGGCGCGCGCTTCGGAAATCGCCTGGATCACCGCGTGCCGTTCGACGCCCTTGAGGCGTGCCAGCTCTTCCTTGAGCTTTTCGGCACCGCGCTTGGTGAGGGGGATGGTGGTCATGATCGAAACCTCGAAACTTCGGAGAAAACCGGGCGCGCCATACAAGGCATGCGCTCGGCGCGAGCCGCGTCTCCAATCCAGAACATGGCGCTGGGACAGATGGCGAAGACGCGGCCCAAACGAAACCGCCGCCGGACGGTGCCGGCGGCGGTGGGGGTTGCGGCGTAGTTTAGTTCAGCTCGGCATGCAGTTCTTGTAGGGACATCACCACCAGATCGTCCTGGTGCTTCATGCCCTCCACCGCCGCTTCGCAGCCGGCCATGCTGGTGTAGTAGGTGACGCGGTTGGCCAGCGCCGCCTGGCGGATGTGGCGCGAATCGGCGATCGCCGTGCGCGTTTCGTCCACCGTGGTGAAGACCAATTGGATCTCACCGGCCTTGACCATGTCGACGATGTGCGGCCGGCCGTCCTTGACCTTGTTGACCGCCTTCACCGGCACGCCGCCCTCGGCAATCGCCGCGGCCGTGCCCTTGGTCGCGACGATTGCGAAGCCTAGCGCGTGCAGGTCACGCGCCACCACGACCGCGCGCGCCTTGTCGCCGTTCTTCACGGTGATGCACACGGCGCCGCGCGTCGGCAGCTTCGAACCCGCGCCGAGCTGGCTCTTGAGCATGGCTTCGCCGAAGGTGCGGCCTGCGCCCATGACCTCGCCGGTCGAGCGCATTTCCGGCCCGAGGATGGGGTCCACGCCCGGGAACTTGTTGAACGGGAACACCGCTTCCTTGACCGAAAAATACGGCGGGATGATCTCGGCCGGCTGCTTGCCGTTGGCATTTTTCTGGCTCGAGAGCTTCTGGCCGACCATGCAACGCGCGGCGATCTTCGCGAGCGGCTGGCCGGTCGCTTTCGACACGAAAGGCACCGTGCGCGAGGCACGCGGGTTCACTTCGAGCACGTAGACGACGGCGTTCTCACCGTCGCCTTGAATAGCGAACTGCACGTTCATCAGCCCGACGACCTTCAGCGCCTTCGCCATCGCGATGGTCTGGCGGCGCATTTCGTCCTGCAGCGCCTTCGGCAGCGAATACGGCGGCAGCGAGCAGGCCGAGTCGCCGGAGTGGATGCCCGCCTGTTCGACGTGCTCCATGATCCCGCCGATCATCACCTCGGTGCCATCGCTGATGCAGTCGACATCGACCTCGATCGCGTCGTCCAGGAAGCGGTCCAGCAGCACCGGCGACTTCTCGCTGACCTTGACGGCCTCGCGCATGTAGCGCTCGAGATCCTTGTCGCCGTGCACGA
>JAMFRW010000548.1 GCA_026224975.1 Rhodoferax sp.
CTGGCCGTCGTGCAGGCGCTGCGCGAACAGCACGCGCCGCGCGACGTGGTGCTGGTGTCGAAAGACATCAACATGCGCGTCAAGGCGCGCGCGCTCGGGCTGCCGGCCGAAGACTACTTCAACGACAAGACGCTGGAAGACGGCGACCTGCTCTACACCGGCGTGTTGCCACTGCCTGCCGACTTCTGGGACAAGCACGGCAAGACCATGGAGAGCTGGCAGCAAGGCGGCCTCACCTACTACCGCATCAGCGGGCCGATGGTGCCGGTGCTGCTGGTCAACCAGTTCGTCTACCTCGAGGCGCCCGGCGCCGCGCCGCTCTACGCCAAGGTGATGGAGATCACCGGCAAGACCGCGGTGCTGCGCACCTTGAAGGAATACACCCATCAAAAGAACGCTGTCTGGGGCGTGACCGCGCGCAACCGTGAGCAGAACTTTGCGCTCAACCTGCTGATGGACCCGGACTGCGACTTCATCACCCTGACCGGCACGGCCGGCACCGGCAAGACGCTGATGACGCTGGCCGCAGGCTTGAGCCAGGTGATGGACGAACGCCGCTACACCGAGATCATCGTCACTCGCGTGACGGTGCCGGTGGGTGAAGACATCGGCTTCCTGCCGGGCACGGAGGAAGAAAAGATGAGCCCCTGGATGGGCGCGCTGGACGACAACCTCGAAGTGCTCTCCAAGACCGACGGCGGCGCCGGCGAATGGGGCCGTGCGGCCACCAACGACCTGGTGCGCAGCAAGATCAAGATCAAGTCGCTCAACTTCATGCGCGGCCGCACCTTCCTCAACAAGTTCGTGATCATCGACGAGGCGCAGAACCTGACGCCCAAGCAGATGAAGACGCTGATCACCCGCGCCGGCCCCGGCACCAAGATCATCTGCCTGGGCAACCTGGCGCAGATCGACACGCCTTACCTGACCGAAGGCAGCTCGGGCCTCACCTTCGCGGTCGACCGCTTCAAGGGCTGGCCGCATTCGGGCCACGTGACGCTGGCGCGCGGCGAGCGTTCGCGGCTGGCGGATTTCGCGTCGGAAGTGTTGTAGTCGAATCTGCTCGCTACGAGGCGAGCAGGTGCTTCGCCAGCGCGTGGTACGCGGGCAGCGTCATCGGGTCGAGGTTGGCGTTGCCGGCCATCGGGTGCGAGGCGAAGCGCGCGATCACCATCTCGGCCTTGGGATCGATGTAGACGCCCTGGCCGTGGATGCCGCGGGCGCAGTAGGCGCCGTGCTCGTTGTGCGAGACCCACCACATGTTGCGGTAGCTCCAGCCCGGCAGCGTGGCGTAGCCTGCCTGCGCGAAGTGGGCCGGGTCGCCGCCCGTGCGGATGTCGGCGATGACGGCTTGGGGCAAGATCTGCACCTCGTTGTAGAAGCCGTCGTTGCGCATCATCTCGCCGAAGCGCGCCAGGTCGCGCAGCGCCGCGTTGAAGCCGCCGCCGGCGAACTCGGTGCCGGCAGTGTCGGTCATCAGGTAGCCATCCTGCTCGCAGCCAAGCTGTGACCAGATGCGCTCCTGCAAGACCTCGCCGAGCGGCTGGCCGGTGACGCGGCGGATGATCCAGCCGAGCACATCGGTGTTGACCGTCTTGTACGCAAACGCGCGGCCGTGTTCGCCGCCCGGCAGCGCCTGCAGCGTCACCAGAAAGTCGTAGAAGCTGGCCGCTCCCACATGCGGCACCGCGCGCGTGGTGATGCCGCCCGCGCGACCGTGCTCGAACACCTCGGCCTCGGGGTCGGTGTAGTCCTCGGAGTAGCGGATGGCTGTCGTCATGTCCAGCACCTGGCGCACGGTGGCGGTCGCAAAGCCGCTCGTGGCCAGTTCGGGCACATAGGCCGTCACCAACGCATTGGCGTCGAGCCGGCCTTCTGCGATGAGCGACGCGGCGATCGTGCCGAAGAACGATTTGGTGACCGACCACGCGATGTGCGGGCGGTGCGGCGCCAGCGCGCCGAAGTAGCGCTCGAAAACGATGCGGCCACGGTGCAGCACGACGATGCCGTCGGTGAAGTTGGCGGCCAGCGATTCGGCCCAGGTGACAGGCGTCTCCCCGCCGATGGGTACGAAGCTCACCGCGTCGATATCGCTGCAGTCGGCGCGCGGCAGCACGCTGGCCCATCCGTCACCGCGCCAGACCTGCGTGGTCGGGAACAGCCGGCGCATGTTCGAGTAGGCCCAGCGCAGCTTGGGGAATGTGTAGAGGCTGCCGTCGTCGAATCGCACCTGGCTCTCGGTGGCCGGTGGCGCGCCGCGCATCAGGCCGAGGCTGACCGGGTCGCTGGCATAGGCGTCGAGCGGCTGGGCGACGGGCGGGGCGAAAACAGGCGGCTGATGGGCATCGGTCATCGGTGTGAGCTCGTGGCTTTGTCGGTCGTGAGCACCCGGTCGGCGCCCCGGAAATTGTCGTCCCCGCTGAGCCGGCGCCGGCGTCAACCGATGGCCACGACGATGCGGCCGCGGACCTTCCCGTGCATTAAATCCTGCGCACGTGCAATCGCCTGGGCCAGCGCGATCTCTTCGGTGATGGATTCGAGCAGCGCCGGGTTCAGGTCTCGTGCCAAGCGGTCCCAGGCCTGCTGGCGCAGGCCGATGGGGGCCATCACGCTGTCGACGCCAGCGAGCGTGACGCCGCGCAGGATGAAGGGCATCACCGTGGCGGGAAAGTCCGCGCCCTGCGCCAGCCCGCAGGCCGCCACCACGCCGCCGTAGCGCGTCTGCGCGCAGGCGTTGGCCAGCGTGTGGCTGCCGACGGCATCGACGACGGCGGCCCAGCGCTCCTTCTGCAACGGCTTGCCCGGCGCGGCGAGGTCCGCGCGATCGATCACGTTGGTGGCGCCAAGCGACTTCAGGTAATCGGCTTCGGCCAGTTTGCCGGTCGCCGCGGTGACCTGGTAGCCGAGCGCGCCGAGGATGGCGGTCGCCACACTGCCGACGCCACCGGTCGCGCCCGTCACCAGCACCTCGCCATCGCCCGGCTTCAAGCCATGACGTTCGAGGGCGAGCACGCACAGCATCGCGGTGTAGCCGGCGGTGCCGATCGCCATCGCCTGGCGCGTCGAGAAAGCTTCGGGCAAACGCACCAGGCCGTCGCCCTTCAGACGCGCCCGCTCGGCCAAGCACCCCCAGCGCGTTTCGCCGACGCCCCAGCCGTTCTGGATGATGCGGTCACCGACCTTCCAGGCGGCGTGGGTGCTTTCGATCACGGTGCCCGCGCCATCGACGCCCGCCACCATCGGCCAGTTGCGCACCACCGGGCTGGCGTTGGTAATCGCCAGACCGTCCTTGTAGTTGAGCGTTGAATGTGCGATGGCCACCGTCACATCGCCCTCGGGCAACTGCGCGTCGTCGACCTGGGTCACGCCAGCGCGGAAGCCCGTGTCTGTCTTTTCCAACAAAAGTGCCTTGAATTGCATGTTCTGTCTCCTCCGATCGGGTGGTGACGATAGCCGAGCCCGGCGTTTACGGCAGCGACCCCGAGATGCGAAAAATGATTCATAACCCGTTGCAACCCCGTGTTTTTGTTGACATTTTTCGGGTTGACGTAGGATGCTGCCTACCTTATCCTGCGCGCAATGCTGAAATTCTCTCCCCTGTTCGTAGGCTTGCTTCGGCGCCTGGTCTGTGTTACCGCCCTCTCCTTGCCGATGACGGCAGCGCTCGCGGCCCCCGATTTCCAGTCCGACCCGGTCGTTCGCTTCCTCGCCGAGAAGGGTCTGATCGACGTGCCCGCGCCGGGTACGGTGATCGCCCCGTCGGCCGGCGCGGAAACGCCCTTCGTCCAGCGCTTTCGCGATGGCGCCTCCGACATGGTGCTGACCGCGATGAATTTCCTCGGCGTGCCCTACCGCCGCGGCGGGCAGTCGGCCGACAGCGGCTTCGACTGCAGCGGCTTCACCCGCCACATTTTCGAGATGAGCGTCGGCCTGGTCCTGCCACGCCGCGCCGATGAGCAGGCCAAGGCGCCCGGCCTCGTCGCCATCAAGCGCGAAGACTTGAAGCCAGGCGACCTGGTTTTCTTCAACACGCTGCGCCGCACCTTCTCGCACGTGGGCATCTACGTGGGCGAAGGCAAGTTCATCCACGCGCCGCGCCCGGGTGGCGAAGTGCGGGTGGAAGACATGGACTTCGCGTACTGGAAAAAGCGCTTCACCGGCGCCCGCCGCGCCGATGGCGTCTCGGCCCTGCCGACCACCAACGCCTCGCTGCCGTCGGACCTGACGGCGCCCGCGATGCCGACGGTCGATTCGGCCATCCGCCCGATCCGCTGACCACCATCACCCGAAGCCTGCCCGACCGGCGTTGGACGTAAGCCCGGACGGGTATTGCGGGCAGCGTTTTCACAGGCACGCCGGCGCACCACCGCAGGCACAATCGGCACATGGCCGACAAAATGATCCCGCTCGCCGATCTGCGCTACGCTGCGGCCATGCCGCGCGTGCCTGCCGTGTCGGTGCCGCCCATCGGCCTGCTCGGCGACACGCTCGGCCGGCCCTTGCGCGACCTGCGCATCTCGGTGACGGACCGGTGCAACTTCCGCTGCAGTTACTGCATGCCCAAGGAAGTGTTCGACAAGCAATACGCCTTCCTGCCGCAGACGTCGTTGCTGAGCTTCGAGGAGATCGCGCGTGCGGCGCGGCTCTTCGTGGCGCACGGCGTTCGCAAGATCCGGCTGACCGGCGGCGAGCCGCTGCTGCGCAAGCACCTCGAAGTGCTGATCGCGATGCTGGCAGAACTGCGCACACCCGAAGGGGACCACCTCGACATCACGCTCACCACCAACGGCTCGGTGCTGGCCCGCAAGGCGCAGGCGCTGAAAGATGCCGGCCTGAACCGCATCACCGTGAGCCTGGACGCGATCGACGATGCGATCTTTCGCCGCATGAACGACGCCGACTTTCCGGTCGCCGATGTGCTCGAAGGCATTGCCGAAGCCCAGCGCGTCGGGCTGGGCCCGATCAAGGTCAACATGGTGGTCAAGCGCGGCACCAACGACGACCAGATTCTCGCGATGGCGCGGCACTTCAAGGGCACGCCCATCGTGCTGCGCTTCATCGAATACATGGATGTCGGCGCGACCAACGGCTGGCGCATGGACGAAGTGCTGCCCTCGGCGCAGGTGATCGCGCGCATCGCGGCGGAGTTTCCGCTCGAACCACTCGAAGCCAACGAAACCGGGGAAACCGCGGCCCGTTGGCGCTACCGGGACGGCAGCGGCGAGATCGGCGTGATCTCGAGCGTCACCCAGGCCTTCTGCCACGACTGCAACCGGGCGCGGCTCTCGACCGAAGGCAAGCTCTTCCTCTGCCTCTTCGCGAGCCAGGGCCACGACCTGCGCGCGCTGCTGCGCGGCGACTACAGCGACGCGCAGATCGCAGGCGCGATCGGGCTGATCTGGCAGGCGCGCGGCGACCGGTATTCGGAGCTGCGGAGCGAAGGTGCGGCGGCGCCGTCTGCGGGCGCGGAGCGG
Source organism: Rhodoferax sp. (assembly GCA_026224975.1). Taxonomy (GTDB): domain Bacteria; phylum Pseudomonadota; class Gammaproteobacteria; order Burkholderiales; family Burkholderiaceae_C; genus LMDS01. The sequence goes on from JAMFRW010000548.1 coordinate 5,475, forward strand.
CGCGTCGAGATGCACTACATCGGCGGCTGAAGCTGGCTGCCCGATGCGAATGAGTGATCGCCCGGACGATGAACTGCTGATCCGCCGCTTGGCGCGGGAAGAACTCGGTGCCTACAAGGCGCTGCGTGATCAGACGTTGGCCCATCACCCGGAAGCTTTCACGTCGGACGCCGCAACCGAAAGCCGCAAGGAGGCCGCGAGCTACCTGCCGCGGCTCGGCCTGGACCGGCCCGAAGGCGGTCATTTCACATTGGGCGCCTGGGGCTGTGAGGCCACTTCGATGCAGCTCGTGGGCGCCATCAGCTGCGAACGAGAGCCGCGCCTCAAGGCCCGCCACATCGGCCACATCGTCGGGATGATGGTGCGCAGCGACTGCAACGGACAAGGCATAGGCCGCGCCTTGCTGGTGGCCGCCATCGCCGACGCGCGGGACGCCGCCGGGTTGGAGATGCTGACCTTGAGTGTGACCGCCAGCAACCTCGCCGCGGTGGGCCTCTACGAAAGCCTCGGCTTCGTGCGCTACGGCTCGCTGCCGCGGGCCATCAAGGTGGAAGGCCGCTACCACACCAAGGACCAGATGGTCCTGATGCTGTAGCGGCCTGTCAGCGGCCTCGGCCGCTTCAGCGGTATCGGCTTACTTGGCTTGCGCCTGCTCCGCCAGCCGGCGCCAGGTGGCGACCACCGAATCCGGGTTCAGCGAGATCGAGCCGATGCCCTCGGCCACCAGCCAATCGGCGAAGTCCGGGTGATCGCTGGGCCCTTGCCCGCAGATGCCGACGTACTTGCCGGCCGCAACGCAGGCGGCGATGGCCTTGGAGATCATCGCCTTCACCGCAGGGTCGCGCTCGTCGAAATCCTTCGCCAGCAACTCCATGCCGGAATCACGGTCCAGGCCCAGAGTGAGCTGCGTCAGGTCGTTGGAGCCGATCGACATGCCGTCGAAGTGCTCCAGGAAGCGCTCGGCGAGGATCGCGTTGCTCGGCACTTCGCACATCATGATGATGCGCAGCCCGTCGGTGCCACCTTGCGAAGCGCGCTTCAGGCCACGGTCTGCCAGCATGCCGATGACAGCCTCGGCCTGGCCGAGCGTGCGCACGAAGGGCACCATGATCTCGACGTTGGTCAGGCCCATGTCGACGCGCACGCGCTTCAAGGCCTCGCATTCCATCGCGAAGGCCTCGCCGAACTCGGCGCTCACATAGCGCGAAGCGCCGCGGAAACCGAGCATCGGGTTTTCTTCTTCGGGCTCGTAGCGCGAACCGCCGATCAGCTTCTTGTATTCGTTGCTCTTGAAGTCGGAAAGCCGCACGATCACCGGCTTGGGCCAGAACGCCGCGCCGATGGTGGCGATGCCTTCGACGAGCTTGTCGACGTAGAACGCACGCGGTGACGCATGACCGCGCGCCACGCTCTCGACGGCCTTCTTCAGATCGCTGTCGATGTTCGGGTAGTCGAGGATCGCCTTCGGGTGAACGCCGATGTTGTTGTTGAAGATGAATTCGAGCCTCGCCAGCCCGACGCCGCTGTTGGGCATCTGCGCGAATTCGAAGGCGAGTTGCGGGTTGCCCACGTTCATCGTGATCTTGACGGGGCACGGCGGCAATTCGCCGCGCACCACGTCGGTCACTTCGGTTTCCAGCAGGCCGTCGTAGATGTAGCCGGTGTCGCCTTCCGAGCAGGCGACGGTGACGAGCGCGTCTTCCTTCAGCACATCTGTCGCGTCACCGCAGCCGACCACCGCCGGGATACCCAGCTCGCGCGCGATGATCGCCGCGTGGCAGGTGCGGCCGCCGCGGTTGGTGACGATGGCGCTGGCGCGCTTCATCACCGGCTCCCAGTTCGGATCGGTCATGTCGGTGACGAGGACGTCGCCGGCCTTGACGGTGTCCATGTCGGCCAGGCTGTGCACGATGCGCACCGGGCCGGTCCCGATCTTCTGGCCGATGGCGCGGCCTTCGGCAAGGATGGTGCCGGTGCTCTTCAGCTTGTAGCGTTGCTCGACCTTGCCTTCCTGCTGGCTCTTCACCGTTTCGGGCCGGGCCTGCAGGATGTAGAGCTTGCCGTCGCCGCCGTCCTTGCCCCACTCGATGTCCATCGCGCGGCCGTAGTGCTCTTCGATGGTCAGCGCATAGCCGGCGAGTTCCATCACGTCGGCATCGCTCAGCGAATAGCGGTTGCGGTGCTCGTGCACCGTGTCGACCGTCTTCACCAGGTTGCCGGTGGCGGCTTTTTCGGCGGCCGTGGTGAACTCCATCTTGATGAGCTTGGAACCGAGGTTGCGGCGGATGATGGCCTGCTTGCCATTGCGCAGCGCGTGTTTGTGAACATAGAACTCGTCCGGGTTCACGGCGCCCTGCACCACCGTTTCACCCAGGCCGTAGCTGGACGTGATGAAGACGACATCGGGGAAGCCGCTTTCGGTGTCGATGGTGAACATCACGCCGGCCGCTCCGAGATCGGAACGCACCATGCGCTGCACGCCAGCGGACAAGGCCACATCGCTGTGCGCGAAGCCCTTGTGCACACGGTAGCTGATGGCGCGGTCGTTGTAGAGGCTCGCGAAGACTTCTTTCATCTTCGCCAGCACTTCGGTGATGCCGACGACGTTGAGAA
>JAMFRW010000549.1 GCA_026224975.1 Rhodoferax sp.
AGAACTACAGCGCGGTGATGGCGACCGACAAGGAGCGCTTCAACCGCTTCTTCCACGACATGCTGGACCGCGGTGTGTACTTCGCCCCGGCCTTGTACGAGGCTGGCTTTGTGAGTGGCGCGCACACCGCGGCCGATCTGAAGGCGACGGCGGATGCGGCTTTGCAGGCGTTGCGCGACTGAACGATGAATGGGTGAGCGGGGTCATCCCGCTCGCACCGCCGATGCCACCCTACACCGCCGCCGTCTTCGACATGGACGGCTTGCTGCTCGATTCCGAGCGCCCGGTCCGCGCCGCCTGGCTGCAAGTCGCGGCGAGCCTTGGTGTGGAACTCACGGCACCGAACTACCTCGACCTGATCGGCCTCAACCACCGCGAGAGCGCGGCGCGATTGCAAGCGATCTTCGGTGACGCTGCCTTGCTCGCCGAAGCGCATGCACAAGTCCAGGCGCGGCTCACCGAGCAGTTCGGCGATAAACCCTTCGACGTAAAACCCGGCGCGCGCCGCCTGCTGCAAGGCTTGCGCGATGCCGGCGTGCCGTGCGCCGTGGCCTCGTCGACGGCGCACGACGAAGTCCGCCGCCGGCTCGAACGCGCCGGCCTGCTGAGCTTCTTCGACGCCCTCTGCGGCGGCAACGAAGTGAAGCACGGCAAGCCGCACCCCGACATCTACCTGCTCGCCGTCCAGCGCCTCGGCGCATCTGCAGCAAACACGCTGGCCTTCGAGGACTCCGGCCACGGCGCGCTCGCTGCACTCGCTGCCGGCCTCGGCGTCGTCCTCGTGCCCGACCTCAAGCCGCCCGAGCCCGCCTGGCAGACGCGCAGCATCGCCGTGCTCGCCTCGCTGGAAGATGCCTGCGAGCGCAGCGCCGAGTGGTTCGGCGTCGCCTGCGCGCCCCGCCGCACGACGGGCGCGGTTTCTGCATGGGCTGGTCGAGACCAAACCTAAAATCGAAATCATGCACATCCACATCCTCGGCATCTGCGGCACCTTCATGGGCGGACTGGCAGCGCTGGCACGCGAGCGAGGGCACAAGGTGACCGGCTGTGACGCCAATGTCTACCCGCCCATGAGCGACCAGTTGCGCGCGCTCGACATCGAACTGATCGAAGGCTTCGGCGCCGATCAGCTCGCGATCAAGCCCGATCTGTACGTCATCGGCAACGTGATCGTGCGGGGCAATGCGCTGATGGAAGCCATCCTCGACGCCGGTGCGCCCTACACCAGCGGCCCGCAATGGCTGGCCGACAACGTGCTGCAAGGCCGCCATGTGCTGGCCGTGGCCGGCACGCACGGCAAGACCACGACGACGGCCATGCTCGCCTGGGTGCTGGACCGCGCCGGGCTGGAGCCGGGCTTTCTGGTGGGCGGCGTGCCGATGAATTTCGGCGTCTCCGCCCGATTGGGGTCGAGCAAAGCCGGCGCGCCCTTCGTGATCGAGGCCGATGAATACGACAGCGCCTTCTTCGACAAGCGCAGCAAGTTCGTGCACTACCGGCCGCGCACCGCGATCTTGAACAACCTCGAATTCGACCACGCCGACATCTTCGACAACCTCGCGGCCATCGAGCGGCAGTTTCACCACCTGGTGCGCACCGTGCCCTCGACCGGCCGCATCGTCGTCAACTCGCGCGAAGAAAGCCTGCAGCGCGTGCTGGGCATGGGCTGCTGGAGCGAGGTGCAGCGCTTCGGCGCGCGCAAGGAAGAACCCGGCGCGCTGCGCGCCCGCGGCGAGCCGCATGCCTTCGATGTGCTGCGCGGCAGCCTGAAGATCGCCCGCGTCGAGTGGCCGCTGATGGGCGAGCACAACCAGTTGAACGCGCTGGCCACCATCGCCGCAGCCGAGCATGCCGGCGTGGCGCCCGAGGTCGCGGCCAAGGCGCTGGCGAGTTTCGAGAACGTGCGCCGCCGGCTCGAACTGCGCGGCGAGGCCAGCGGCGTGAAGGTCTACGACGACTTCGCCCACCACCCGACCGCCATGCGCACCACCATCAACGGCCTGCGCCGCAAGATCGATTCGACGCGCGCTGCGCCCGGTGCGCCGCAGCAGCGCATCCTCGCCGTCTTCGAGCCGCGCTCGAACACCATGAAGCTCGGCGCGATGAAAGCGCAGTTGCCGTGGGCGCTGGAAGAAGCCGACCTCGCCTTCTGCCACAGCGGTGGCCTGGGCTGGGACGCCGCCGAAGCGCTCGCGCCCATGGGCAAGCAGGCCATCGTCTGCGACACCATCACCCAGCTCGTGGACCGGGTGGTCGCTGCCGCGCGGCCGGGCGACCATGTGCTGTGCATGAGCAACGGCGGCTTCGGCGGCGTGCATGCCAAGCTGCTGGAAGCACTGGGCAAGGGGCACGCTTGAGCGATCCGGCTGCGTCTTTCGAGCCGGTCACCCACCTGCTCTATCTGCACGGTTTTCGCTCCTCGCCGCAATCTGCCAAGTCGCGCATGACCGCCGCCTGGATGCAGGAACACCGACCCGATGTGCACTGGTGGTGCCCGCAGTTGCCGCCCTCGCCGCACGAGGCGATGCAGAACATCTTCGATCGCATCGCCTCCTGGCCTGCCGGGAACATGGCCGTCATCGGCAGTTCGCTCGGCGGCTTCTACGCCACCGCCGTGGCCGAGCGCATCGGCTGCCGCGCGGTGCTGCTCAACCCTGCCGTGAACCCGGCGCGTGATCTTCGCAAGCACATCGGCGAGACGACGGCCTGGCACAGCGAGGAGCGCTTTTTCTTTCGCGCCGAATTCGTCGACGAACTGCTGCCCCTGGTGCCGGTGCAACTGACGCGGCCGGAGCGCTATTTCGCAGTGATCGCCAAGGGCGACGAAGTGCTGGACTGGCGCGAGATGACCGGCCGCTACAGCGCCTCCAAGATCAAGCTGCTGGAAGGCGGCGACCACGCGATCAGTGACTTCGAGGATCACCTGCCGGATGTCGTCGGCTTCCTGGGCTTGAGCGCTTTTTGACGCCGCTCAACCCGCGCGGCCCGGATCCGGCGCGGCCTGCATGTTGGGCAGTTCAGGCGCTGGCGATGACGAAAGCCCCGGCGCGCTCATCAACATCGTCGGCGGTTTCGACATGGTGATGCGCGCCTCGCGCAGCCGCTTCAGCACCTCGAACAGCAGCGCGCTGCGCACGTTGTAGGCCACACGCGGCGACGAGACAAAGCCGGTGGCGTTGAACACCAGGTTGCTCGCGTCGATGCCGTCGAGCGAAACACCCGGCGCCGGCGCATCCAGCACATCCTCGTGCGCCTCGAAAGCGGCGAGCATCAGCGCGCGCACCTGCTCGGCGTCGGTGTCGAGTGGCATCGGCAGCTTGATCTGCACCAGGCCCAGCGGGTTGGCATGGGTGACGTTGCGAACCGTCTTGGTGATGAATTCGGAGTTGGGCACGATCACGGTCGAGCGGTCGCCCATCTGGATTTCGGTGGCGCGCACGTTGATGCGGCGGATGTCGCCTTCCACGCCGCCGAGCGCGACCCAATCGCCCACCTTCACCGGCCGCTCGGCCAGCAGGATCAGGCCCGAGACGAAGTTCTGCACCACCGCCTGCAGGCCGAAGCCGATGCCGACCGAGAGCGCGCTCGCCACCCACGCGATGCGCTCCAGCCCGATGCCGAGTGCCGAAAGCGCCAGCGCCACGGCGAACACACCGCCGGCATAGCCGAAGAGCGTGGTCGCCGAGAGTCGCATGCCGGCATCGAGCGAGGTGGTCGGCAGAAAGCGCTCGATGAGCCAGTGCTTGAGCACCCGGATGCCGCCCAGCCCCAGCGCCAGCACGGCGATGGCCTGCAGCACGGCGGCCGGGCGAAGCTGCACTTCGCCGATCGAGATGCCGTCGTGCAACTGGCCGGCGCGCTGGATCAGCTCGGTCGGCCCTTCGCCGAAAGGCGCGACGAGCAGCACCACCGCCGTGACGACAACGAGCACGCGCGCCACGCCCGAGAGCAGCACCGCCGCCTGATCGCGCATGCGCGAGGTGAGCGACAACGGTTCCGATTTGTTGTCGGATTTGCCGCCGCCTTTGCCATCGCCCTTGCCGTCATCGGCCGGCCGCGAGCCGATCAGCGTGATGAACACATCGTCGATCGTCACGTTGATCAGATAGACCGAGGCGAGCACGATGAGCGCCCAGGTGATCTGCTTGACGACGAAGCTGCCGAGCGCCACATAGCCGATCAAAAGGCAGATGAGGCTGGCCACGAGCACCAGCCAGACCAGGCCAGAGACGACCGTGAGCCAGAGTGGCGCGGCTGGCACCTGCTCGCCCGGCTCGGGCGAGATGGCCGCGCGGTGCCGCTGCCGCACCGCCCGCGTGAGCGCCACGCCGATCGTCGTGCCGAGCAAGAGCGCTGTGATGCAGTTGATGGCGACGGCGGTGGAGAGGCCGGCATTCGCCAACGCCGAGAGCCGCTCCGATTGCGCAGTGATGAAGATCACCACCGCCAGCAGCAGCGGGAACCAGCCCAGCCGCAGCGCCACTGAATCGAGCAGCGGTGGCAGCCGCCACGATGGCCGGTTGGCCGCGATCAGCGCGTTGCCCAGGCCGGTCACGTAGCCCGCAAAACATGCCATGCCGACGATGCCACCGAGCAGCGTTTGCGTGGCGTCGGTGAGCCGCGTGTCCCAGTTGATGCCGATGACCACCGCCTGTGCCATCAGCCCCGGCACCAGCACCGAGAACAGCACGATGGCCACAGCGCGCAGCGAGCGGCGCAACCGGCCGGCCGGCACGCGCGTGCTCATGAGCCGAATCAGCCGCCGGCCGCCCCACATGCGCAGGCCGACCACGCCGAGGATGAACGCGACCACACCGGCCCAGACCCAGAGCGGCGTCGTCGCCACTGCGCTGCGCAGCTCCGTGCCCGCTGGCGCAAGCTGATTCAAGTCGTGCGGAAAGTCGTCGGCCAGGTCCGACCAGAACGGCTTGGCCAGGATCGCCGCGGTGCGCTCGCCGAGCCGCGCCTGGAACTGAGAGCGCCGCAGCGTCACCACCTGCTGCGCCGCCTGCCCGGCCTCGACCGACATCAGCCGCGCCAGCTTGACCTGCGCATCCAGCGTGCGCCGGCTGGCATCGAGCTGGGTGCGCTGCGCAGCGATGTCGGGCGCCTCGCGCGTGCCCGCGACGGGCGTGCCGATCTCGGTCAGGCGCGCCTGCAAGCTGGCGAGCTGCGGTGCCAGCGTGGCCTCCGCCGCATCGGCCTGGGCCTGCGCGGCCAGCGCATCGCTGCGCAGCTTGGCCATCTCGCCGTCCTCCAGGCCATCGTTCAGGTTCTTGTGGATGGCATCGATGCGGGCGCGAACGTTGTCGAGCACGGCATCGGGCGAGGCATCGGCATCGAGCGGCTTGTCGGCGGCAAAAACGGGCGCGCAGGCGATCTGCAGCAGGAGCGCAATGCTCAGAAAAAGTGCTCTCAAGGTCATGCGGGCATTGTGCCGAAGGCTGCCTTCGCCCTTCGACAGGCACCGATTAGAGATATCTCACCAGGAAATTAGGTCGTGCTCCCCAGAGGAGACTTCTACAGTCTGCCTTGTCGCTGCCCAGGCAACCATGCCGAGCGGCTCCTCCATTCGAACGATCAACAAACGCAAAAGGACAGACACCATGGTCAAGAAAATCAAGCAAACCGCCGCCAAGCAAGCCACTTCCTCGGCCAAGCTCTTCGACAGCGCCCTCGCCAGCTCGGTGAAGGATTCGGCCCAGCAAATTTGGCTCGCCGGCCTGGGCGCCTTCGCCCGCGCCCAAGCCGAAGGCACCAAGGTCTTCGAGTCGCTGGTCAAGGAAGGCGCGACCGTCCAGAAGAAGACCCAGAGCGCCGCCGAAGAGAAGATCAGCGAAGTCACCGGCAAGGTCACGGCCATGGCCGAAGACGTGCAAGCCAAGTACGGCCAGCAATGGGGCAAACTCGAAAGCATCTTCGAAGAGCGCACCGCCAAGGCCCTGAACAAGCTGGGCGTGCCCTCGGCCAAGGACGTGGAAGCGCTGATGAAGCGCATCGACGACCTGAGCGCGCAGCTCGCCAAGCTGACGAAGGCTTCGGCTGCTGGTTCATCGTCCAAGCCGGCGGCTGCGCCCAAGGCGGCGCAAGCCAAGTCGACAGCGGCTGCGAGCAATGGCGTTGCCAAGCCGGCCGCCAAGCGCGCTGCGACGAAGCGCGCTGCTTCCAGCCAGGCTTCGGTCTGATTTTTTCGTCGGGTCGAGGCTGATTTTCGAACCCCACCCGGTCGCGAAAAAGGGCGCTTCGGCGCCCTTTCCTTTTTGCCGACAACGCCGGCGCGCCGACGTGCATCACCCCAAATACCGCGCCTCCAGATGCCGCCGGAAGTGCTGCGGGTTGAGCGCTTCGCCACTCGCACGCTTTGCCAGTTCGGCGGTGTTCCAGCGGCTGGCTTGCGTCCAGATGTTCTCGCGCAGCCAGTCGAACACCGGCGCCAGGTCACCACCGGCGATGCGCGCGTCGATATCGGGCATGGCGCTGTGCATGGTGGCGAACCATTGGGCGGCGTACATGGCGCCCAGGGTGTAGCTGGGGAAGTAGCCGAAGGCGCCGCCGCTCCAGTGCACGTCTTGCAGGCAGCCATCCTTGTAGTTGCCGCGCGTGTCGAGGCCCAGCAGCGACTGCATCGATTCATCCCACAGTGCGGGGATGTCTTCGGCCTCGATGTGGCCCTCGATCAACTGGCGCTCGATGCGGTAACGCAGGATCACGTGCAGCGGGTAGGTGACTTCGTCGGCATCGACGCGGATCAGCCCTGGCTTCGCGCGCGTCAGCATGCGGTAGAGGTTGCCGGGTTCGAAGGCCGGCTGATCACCGAAGTGCGCCACGAGCAGGGGCGCGAGCTGCGAGGCGAAGGCGCGGCTGCGGCCGAGCTGCATCTCGAAGCTCAGGCTCTGGCTTTCGTGGATGCCCATGGAGCGCGCGTTGGCCACCGGTTGGCCGAGCCATTCGCGCGGCAGGTTCTGCTCGTAGCGGGCGTGACCGGTTTCGTGGATGGTGCCCATCAGGCTCTGCAGAAAGTCGTCTTCGCGGTAACGGGTGGTGAGGCGGGTGTCTTCGGGCACGCCGCCGCTGAACGGGTGGGCACTCTCGTCGAGGCGGCCGGCGTCGAAATCGAAGCCGAGCAGCTTCATCACATCGAGGCTCAAGGCGCGCTGCGTGGCTTTGGGGAAGGGGCCGACGGGCGCGATCACCGTCTCTTTAGACTGGCGTTCCTGCACCTGCACCACCAGGCCGGGCAGCCACTGCTGCAGGTCGCCGAAGACGCGGTCGACATCGGCGCTGGTCGTGCCGGGCTCGTACTTGTCCATCAGCGCGTCGTAAGGCGCGAGGCCGGTGGCTTGCGACAGGCGCTGCGCCTCTTCGCGGCCGAGCCGAAGCACTTCGCGAAAATTCTGCAGAAAGCCCGCCCAGTCGTTGGCCGGCCGCTGCGTTCGCCAGGCGTGCTCGCAGCGCGAGCCGGCAAGCGAGATCGCCTCGACCAGCGATTCGGGCAGCGCGTTCGACGATCGCCAGTCGCGCTTGATGCCGTCGAGGTTGGCGCGCTGGAAATCGTCCAGCGCTTCCTTGTCGGCACGGGCTAGCTGCTGCGCAAGCTGCGGGTCGGTGCGCAGCCGGTGCATCAGCCCGCCCATTTCGGCGAGTGCCAGCGCGCGGGCTTCGCTGCCCTTCGGCGGCATCATGGCCGACTGGTCCCAACTCGCGATGGCGGCCAGGTGGCCGTAGCGGTGCAGGCGGGTCCAGGTGGTGGTCAGGTCTTGGTAGGCAGAGCTCATGGGGTCTCGATCATCGGAAAAGATGGTTTGCTCAGGGAACCGAAACGCTGTCGACAGCGCCCGGAAACAGCCACAGCAGCACGACGCTCATCACCAGATAGCGCCCGAACTTGCCGATCGCCATGTAGCCGATGCACGGCCAGAACGGCAGCTTGAGCCAGCCGGCGACGGCGCAGAGCGGGTCGCCCACGATGGGCAGCCACGACAGCAGGCACCCGCGCGCGCCGAAGCGCTGCAGCCAGCGCAGCGCGCGCGCATTCGGCGGCTTGTGGTGGGCCATGCGCTCATAGGCCCGCTCGGCGCCGTAGCCCATCCACCAGGTCAGCGCGCCGCCCAGCGTGTTGCCGGCGGTGGCGACAAGAATGGCCGGCCAGAACATGTCGGGGTTGAGCTTGATGAGGCCGAAAACCGCCGGCTCCGAGCCCAGCGGCAACAACGTGGCCGACACGAAGGCCACAAAAAAAACCGTGCTCAAGCCGAATTTGGGCAAGGCGAGCAACGCCAACAAGGATTCGAACCATGCTTCCATCCGGCCCGATTATCGGCACGCGCGCTGGCACGTTGGGGATCGCCCGGAATGAACTTGCGCCGCTATACTCCTGCCTCCTTTTTCAGCACCCGCCCGCGCCTTTTCATGCCTGCCTCCCCGATTTTCCTGCCGCAGGCCGCGCACCAACTCGGGGACGGGAGCAGCACGCCGCCAGTTGACGGCAGATCGATGCAGATCGGCCACATCACGGTGCCCAACCGCCTCTTCGCCGCACCGATGGCGGGCGTGACCGACCGGCCCTTCCGCCAGCTCTGCAAGCGGCTCGGCGCCGGCTATGCGGTGAGCGAGATGGTGACCTCGCGCAAGGATTTGTGGAACAGCCTGAAGACCAGCCGCCGCGCCAACCACGAGGGCGAGGTGGCTCCCATCTCGGTGCAGATCGCCGGCACCGATGCACAGATGATGGCCGAGGCCGCCGCCTACAACATCGACCGCGGCGCCCAGATCATCGACATCAACATGGGCTGCCCGGCCAAGAAGGTCTGCAACAAATGGGCGGGCTCGGCGCTGATGCAGGACGAGCCGCTGGCGCTCGAGATCATCGAAGCCGTGGTCGCAGCCTGCGCGCCGCTCAACGTGCCGGTGACGCTCAAGATGCGCACCGGCTGGTGCGATGCCGAACGCAACGCGGTGCGCATCGCCCGCGCCGCCGAATCGGCCGGCATCGCGATGGTGACGGTGCACGGCCGCACCCGCGAGCAGGGCTACAAGGGCTTTGCCGAATACGACACCGTGAGCGCGGTGAAGGCCGCGCTGCGCATTCCGGTCGTGGCCAATGGCGACATCGATTCGCCCGAGAAAGCGCGCCAAGTGCTCGCGATCACCGGCGCCGACGCCATCATGATCGGGCGCGCCGCGCAAGGCCGGCCGTGGATCTTCCGCGAGATCGCGCACTTCCTCGCGACCGGCGAATACCTGGCCGCGCCCGAAGTGCTGCAAGCCAAGGCCTGGCTGCTCGAACACCTGAACGACCACTACGGCCTCTACGGTTGGGATGACGATGGCGCTGGCGTGCGCAGCGCCCGCAAGCACATCGGCTGGGCGGTGCGCGCGCTGCCCGGCGGCGAAGCGTTTCGCGCGCGAATGAATCTGCTGGAAACCTGCGACGCGCAGGTCACGGCCGTCGGCGACTGGTTCGACCAGCTCGCCGACACCCACACGCTGCTGCCCGCCACAAGCATGGCAGCCCACGAAGACCTCATAGAACAACAAGCATGAGCAGTAAAAAGCACATCGAAGAGTGCATCCGCGACAACCTCGAGGGTTACTTCAAGGACTTGCGCGGCGTCGAGCCCACGGCCATGTACGACATGATCCTCGGCGTGGTCGAGAAGCCGCTGCTCGACGTGGTGATGAAGCACGCCGAAGGCAACCAGAGCCGCGCCGCCGAATGGCTGGGCATCAACCGCAACACGCTGCGGCGCAAGCTGCTCGACCACAAACTCATCAAGTAGGCCGCCGCGCTTTTTGCGCCCCCTTTTGTGTCCCTTTTGCGCTCTTCTCGCTCCAGCCAGACTGCCATGACAAAACTCACCGCGCTCATTTCCGTTTCCGACAAGACCGGCGTGCTCGAATTCGCCCGCGCGCTGAACGGCCTCGGCGTTGCGTTGCTCTCGACCGGCGGCACCGCCAAACTGCTGGCCGATGCCGGCCTGCCGGTGACCGAAGTGGCCGACCACACCGGCTTTCCGGAGATGCTCGACGGCCGCGTGAAAACGCTGCACCCGAAGGTGCACGGCGGCCTGCTGGCGCGGCGCGATGTGCCCGAGCACATGGCGGCGTTGGAGACCCACGGCATCGCCACCATCGACCTGCTCGTCGTCAACCTCTACCCGTTCGAATCGACCGTCGCCAAGCCCGGTTGCACGCTGGAAGACGCGATCGAGAACATCGACATCGGCGGCCCGGCCATGGTGCGATCGGCCGCCAAGAACTGGAAAGACGTGGCGGTGCTGACCGACGCCTCGCAATACGCGCAGGTGCTGGCCGAGCTCAAAGCCGATGGCGCGGTGTCGCGCAAGACCAAGTTCGCGCTCTCGGTCGCGGCCTTCAACCGCATCTCGAATTACGACGGCGCGATCAGCGATTACCTCTCGTCGCTGCAAGCCGATGGCAAGGGTGGCCAAACCCAAAGCCTGTTCCCCGCCCAGAGCAACGGCCGCTTCGTCAAGCTGCAAGACCTGCGCTACGGCGAGAACCCGCACCAGGCTGCGGCCTACTATCGTGACCTGCACCCTGCCCCCGGTTCGCTGGTCACCGGCACGCAACTGCAAGGCAAGGAACTCTCGTACAACAACATCGCCGATGCCGATGCGGCGTGGGAATGCGTGAAGAGCTTCGGTGCCGGCGATGCGCCCGCTGCCTGCGTGATCGTCAAGCACGCCAACCCCTGCGGCGTGGCCGTCGGTGCGAACGCGGCCGAGGCTTATGCCAAGGCCTTCAAGACCGACCCGACCTCGGCCTTCGGCGGCATCATCGCCTTCAATGTGACTGTCGATGCGGCGGCTGCCGAACTGGTCGGCAAACAGTTTCTCGAAGTGCTGATCGCACCGGCCTTCACGCCTGAGGCCCTCGCGATCTTCGCGACCAAGAAGAACGCGCGCCTGCTGCAGATCTCCTTGCCGCCTGGCGGCGCGAGCGACTGGGACAACGGCCGCAACGCGATGGACGCCAAGCGCATCGGCTCCGGCCTGCTGCTGCAGACGGCCGACAACCGTGAGATGGCGCTGAGCGAATTGAAGGTCGTCACGGGCAAGGCACCGACACCCGCGCAAATGCACGACCTGCTGTTCGCCTGGAAGGTCGCCAAGTACGTCAAGAGCAACGCCATCGTCTTCTGCGGCGGCGGCATGACGCTGGGCGTGGGCGCGGGGCAGATGAGCCGGGTCGACTCGGCGCGCATCGCCAGCATCAAGGCCGAGAACGCCGGGCTCACGCTCGCCGGCTCGGTGGTGGCGAGCGACGCGTTCTTTCCGTTCCGCGACGGGCTGGATGTGGTCATCGATGCCGGCGCCAACTGCGTGATCCAACCCGGCGGCTCGATGCGCGACGACGAAGTCATCGCCGCCGCGAACGAGCGCGGCATCGCGATGGTGCTGACGGGCGTGCGGCACTTCAGGCATTGACCAGCACTAGCGAAGGTTTATACGGGCGCCTACCGTTCTGCCTTTATTGGCGCCTCCGCACACAGAGATTTGACGTCGGAAAAAGTTTGGACTCACGCACCATACTGGCTCAGCCGCTCAAGCCATGAAGTTTGATGGCCTGACTGTTGCCGTAGTCGCCACCGCGAAGCGCCCGCAGGAGGAGAACATACGCGCGAGCACAAAGTTGCTTGAGCGGCACGGTCTGAAGGTCGTGAATGGAAGGCATCTGTTTGAGGAGTTTCCGTACTTCGTCGGCGAAGAGCGAAATCTGGATCTCGCTTGGGCACTGTCAGATCCGAGCATCGATATCGTCTGGC
>JAMFRW010000550.1 GCA_026224975.1 Rhodoferax sp.
CCCGGCAACGGCAACACGACCATCGGTGTGGCGCCGCCGGCCCCGCCCACCGGTTCGGTCGGTGGCACCTCGGCGCCCACCGTGGCACCGACTGCCGGTCCGACGACGGCACCAACCGCGGGCCCGACCACGGCGCCGACCAATGCGCCAACCACGGCACCGACCGTCGGCCCGACAAACGCGCCGACGAACGCCCCAACCGGGGCACCCACCGTCGCCCCGACAGCCACACCCACGACATCACCCACCGCTTCCCCCGGCAACGGCAACACGACCATCGGCGTGACACCACCGGCGCCGCCCACCGGCCCGACCAGCGCGCCGACGACGGCACCGACCGTGGCCCCGACAGGCGCGTCACCCACGGCAGGGAGCGCATCGACCTTGGCGGCCGAGTCTCGCGCCAAGGCACTGGCCGCCTTGTTCGTGACGATCCAGGCGGCGGAATCGGCCGGCAACGGCGGCACCACCATCGGCGTGACGCCGCCCGCGCCACCCACTGGACCGAGCGCGGCGCCGACGACCGCGCCAACCGTGGCACCCACGACGGCCCCAACGGTGGCGCCGACCACCGCGCCGACGGTCGCCCCGACGACGGCGCCCACCGTGGCCCCGACCACTGCGCCGACAGGATCGCCCACGACCGCGCCAACCGTGGCGCCGACGACCTCGCCGACTGTCTCGCCGACTGTCTCGCCGACCGTCGCACCGACCGTGTCGCCGACCACCGCGCCCACTGTTGCACCGACGGTTGCGCCAACCGTGGCACCCACGGCCTCGCCGACGACCGCTCCCACCGTCGCACCGACCACGGCACCGACGGCGGCCCCTACTGCCGCGCCGACCGTTGCACCGACCACAGCCCCGACCGTGGCGCCCACGAGCGCACCGACAAACGCCCCCACAGTCCAACCCACCTCGTCGCCCACGACGGCGCCCACCGCCGCCCCCACGCCCGACCTCAAGACCGGCACCGTCACGCGCGACGCGGCCGCCTTCCTCGGCGCCAACGACGAGCGCGGCGCGGCGATGACGGCGCGCATCGTGAACGGCAAAACCGACCTCGCCAACCGCACCGTCGTTCGCGCCGGGGTCGAGATCCGCTCGGCCAATTCGCTGACGCTGAACAGCGACTGGAACCTGATGCCGACGACCGCCACCGGCACGCGCCTGCCGATCACCCTCACCTTGCGCGCCGCCGGGCCGCTCGCGCTGCCCAACAGCCTGAGCGATGGATTTGCCGCCGCGGCCGGTGCCACCAACACCACCGCCATCACCGCCGGCGGCCTGGCGCAAGCAGGAACAGCGGCGTCCTACCGCCTGGTAGGAGGCGCCGATCTGGCCGCGGCCGACCCACTCGCGACCATCACGCGCGCACCTTCCGCCGACGCCGGCACCAGCAAGGACAACACCGGCAACGTGATCATCGGCCGCGCGGCGACCGGTTCGGCCACGCCGCCCAGCGTGTTCATTCGCAGCACCACCGGCGACATCGACATCGCTGCGGGTGGCGACGTGGTGTTGCTCAACAGCCAGGCACGGGTCTACACCACCGGCACGCCCGTGGCTGCGGCCGACACGCCGGAACTGGCAGGCGTGAACATCGCCACCGGCCAGACCATCCGCACGAGCACCGGCACGCTCGGCCCCTTCTTCATCGATGCGGGCGATATCACGGTGACCGCCGGGCGCGACGTGATCGGCACGCCCAGCACCACCTACAGCAGCACCGGCGCGATACAGGCCACGCAGTACGTGACCGACTGGTGGTGGCGCGCCACCACCGCAGCGAATGGAGGCGTGCCGATGGCCGCCGCGTTCTGGTCGCGCTACGACCTGTTCGGGCAAGGCCTGGGCTCGTTCGGCGGCGGCGACATCACCGTCGCAGCCCGCTACGACATCGTCGACCTGGAAGCCGCGACACCGACCACCGGCTACAGCGTGGGCGCCCGAGCCGCGACCGACGCCGTGGCAGCAGCGCCAGCGGCAGAGAATTGGTTCCGCGGCGGCACGCTGGACATATCGGCCGGCCGCAACGTCATCGGCGGGCTGTTCGACGCCGGCGGCGCGAGCGCATCGCTCACGGCTGGCGGCAGCATCGCCGCGGCGGCCAAGACCGGCCGCGGCATCTCGACCCCGGCGACGCAGTTGTTCTACATGGACACCGACTGGACCCTGCAGGCCAACGGCTCCATCCTGATCGGCACGCCGACCAACCCGGCCTACTTCTCCGGCACGGCGCAAGGCACCAACGCGTTGAAATCGCTGGTGGTGACCGGGCTCGACAGCGGTGCGTCCATCTCCGTCCTCTCGACCGCCGGCGACGTGCAACTGAGCCCCGCGCGCCCCCAATTGGCCAATGGCGACCTGCGGGCGAGCGATGTGGCCAGCCGCGTGATGCCGGACCAGGTGTCCCTGCGTGCCCCCGGCGGCAGCATCACCGCCGACAGCCTGCTGCAGCGCCCCGTCGGCACGGTCGGGCTGGAACTGCTGGCCCAGAGCGACGTGTCCGTCAAGGAACTTCAGGTCAACGCCGCCGAAGCCACGCCCACCGTGGCCGTGGTCGGCCGTGATGCCGTGGCCAATGCACTCGACCCGAATGGCGGCCTGTGGTCGCAGACCAGCGCGGGCGCCGACCAGGGCGACCGCAGCGTCGTGCACCTGGCCTCGACCGATGGCGCGGTGAACGTGGCCGGCAAGCTGGTCAGCGCGCGGCCGGTGCGCATCGTGGCCGAGACCGATGTGACACTGGGCGGCGAGATGCGCGTGCAGCACCAGACCACGCAACTCACATCCGATGGCACGCAGCGCGTGGGCTCCGAACTCAGCTTGATCGAAGCCGGGCGCGACGTTCGCCTGGGCAGCAACGGCAGCATCCGCATGGCCGGCCCGGGTGACCTGATGGTGGTCGCAGGGCGCGACATCGACTTCGGCCGCGGCCCCGGCATCGTCAGCGTGGGCAACCAGGACAACACGCGCGTGCTGCCTTCCGGCGGCGCCAACATCACGCTGCTGGCCGGTGTGGATCTCGGCTCGGGCGATTACGTCAAAGCCGTGGCCGCGGGCTTCCAGCTGCGCGGCGGCGACCGCCTGGCCGAGCACCCCGATGCGCTTGCCGCGCTGCTGCTGGTCTACAAGCCGGCCGTCGACAAAGACCCCGCTGCCACACCGCCGGACCCGGCGAGTGCCACGCAGCGCGCCGCGGCAGCCGCCTTCCGCGCGCTGACCGGCGAAGACCAGTTGAAGGCCGCGCACACCATCGTCGGCGATGCCGCCTACCTGGCCGCCGTGGGCGCCAGCATGCGCGCACGGCCGGGCCAATCGGGCCTGACCGATGCGCAGGCGGTGGCGGCCTTCGATGCACTCGGCACGAATGCGCGCGCCTCGCTGCTGCAACCTTTGACCGCGGGGCTGCTGACGACGAGCCTCAGCGCGTTGTCCAAGGGCTTCACGACCGAGCAAATGCAGAAGCTCACGGCCGGTATCACCGCGGGCATCGCGCAAGCCCGCCTGATCGACTTCGTGGAGCAGCAGACCGGCACGACGAACCTCGATGCGGCAACAGCCAGCGCGCGTTATGCCGCACTCCCGGTCGAGCGGCAGGCGCTGCTGGTCAACGAGGTGCTGTTCTCCGAGCTGCGGGCCGCGGGCCGCGAGGCCGCGCAGTTGGCGGGCGAGCAGCGCGAGGCGGCTTATGCGAAGGGTTATGCGGCGCTCGCGGCGGTCTTCCCTGGCATGCGCACTGCCGGGTCGATCACCTTGTCGAACAGCCAGACCAAGACCCAGCAAGGCGGCGACATCCGCATCCTCACGCCGGGAGGCGGCGTCAACGTGGGCGACCTGGGCGCGGCCGGCAGCAGCCGCGCGGCCAGCAACCTCGGCATCGTGACCGTGGCGGGCGGGCGCGTGGAAGCAGCGGTGAGCGGCAACTTCAACGTCAACCAATCGCGCGTGTTCTCGCTGCAAACGGGCGACGTGCTGCTCTGGTCATCGCAGGGCAATCTCGACGCCGGCCGCGGCGCCAAGACCGTGACCGGCTCGCCACCGCCGCTGTTCTCCATCGACAGCAACGGCAATGTGGTGATCGACACCTCGGGCTCGTTCAGCGGCAGCGGCATCGCGGTGCTGGATGCCGAGAGCAACCTCGACCTCTACGCGCCCAAGGGCGAGATCAACGCCGGCGATGCCGGCATCAAGTCGGCGGGCAATGCCTTCTTCGGTGCGGTGCGTTTCGTGGGTGCCGACAACCTGAGCATCGGCGGCATCGGCACGGGCGCACCGCCGCCCGCACCGCTGGGAGGCGGCACGTCGGGCCTGTCCAACCTGGGCCAGGCCGCGACCGCCAGCGTCAAGGGCACCGACCCGAACGACGACGACGAAGAGCGCCGCAAGCGCCGCGCACGCCGCAACCTGCTGCTCGAATTCCTGGGCTTCGGCCCCGACAAACCTTGATTCACCGAACCATGCGCAAACTCATCATCGCTCTCGCCCTTGCGGCGCTTGCCGCCACACCGGCCCACGCCTGGTGGAACAAGGAGTGGACGCAGCACACCCAGCTCAAGCTCGACACCGGCGCGAGCGGCGTGCCCACCAAGGAAGCCGTGGCCAACCTCGTGGTGCCGGTGCGCTTGCACTCCGGCAACTTCGATTTTCTGAACGCGAAGGAAGATGGCAGCGACCTGCGCTTCATGGCCGGCGACGACAAGACGCCGCTTGCCTACGAGATCGAACGCTACGACGCGCTCAACGAACTCGCGCTCGTCTGGGTGACGGTGCCCAGTCTGCTGCCGGGCACCGACAAGAACGCGATCCAGGTCTACGCCGGCAACCCGAAAGCGCCGGCCGAAGCACCCGCCAAAGTCTTCGGCGCGCCCCACATCGCCACAGTCCACTTCAGCGACAAGGACGGTGCGGCGGCCGATGCGAGCACCTCGCGCAAGGCTGCGGCAGCCAGCGGGATCGAGGCCAACGGCCTGCTCGCCGGCAGCGCCAAGCTCGCCGGCGAGGCCATCACCTGGCCCGCGGCCGACACGGCCAAGCTCGCAGCCGGCGCGCCCGCCACGGTGTCGTTCTGGATCAAGCCCGATGGAGCTGCCAGGGGCACGCTGCTGCGCTTCGGCGCGCTGCAGATCGCACTCGATGGCGGCGCGCTGGCGGCACAAGTCGGCACGGCCAAGCTCGGTGGCGGTGAGATCGAACCGGCGTTGTGGACGCATGTGGCGCTCACGCTCGCCAGCGGCAAGGCCACGCTCTATGCCAACGGCGCGCAGGTGGCCCAAGCGGACGCGACAGCGCCCGAACTCGCCGGTGAACTCGTGGTCGGCGGCAAGTTGCCTGGCGCCGCAGCGACCGATACCGGCTACACCGGCCTCTTCGATGAACTGGAAGTCGCCAGCATCGCCCGCAGCGCCGACTGGCTGCGTCTGGCCACGGCCGCGCAGGGGCCGGACGGCAAGCTGATCACCGCCACCAAGGGCGCCGAAGGCGGGGCCGAAGAAGGCGGCCACCCGAACTACGTCGGCGTGCTGGTCGGCAACCTCACGACCGATGCGTGGATTGTCATCATCATCCTCGGCATCATGTTCGTGATCGCCTGCTGGGTGATGGTGACCAAGAGCGTGTTCGTGGCCAAGGCCGACAAGGACAACGGCCGCTTCCTGCAGCGCTTTCGCGGCGCCTCGCTCGACCTGATGCACCTGGAGCGCGGCGCCGCGCACCCGAACTCCTCGATCTTCCGGCTCTACCAGGCGGGGGTGCGCGAGCTGAAGAAGCGCGACATCGGCCTCGACGAACAAGTGCAGACCAAGCCGCTCTCCGGCGCCTCGCTCGACGCCGTCAAAGCCTCGATCGATGCCGACCTGGTGCGTGAATCGCACCGGCTCAATTCGCAGATGGTGCTGCTCACCATCGCGATTTCCGGCGGGCCGTTCCTGGGCCTGCTGGGCACGGTGGTCGGCGTGATGATCACCTTCGCGGCGATTGCGGCGGCGGGCGACGTGAACGTGAACGCCATCGCACCCGGCATCGCTGCGGCGCTGCTGGCCACAGTGGCCGGCCTGGGCGTCGCGATCCCGGCGCTCTTTGGCTACAACTACCTCGCCTCGCGAATCAAGAACATCTCGGCCGACATGCAGATCTTCGTCGACGAGTTCGTGACGCGCGTGGCCGAGACCTATGGCGCGCGTTGACGTGAAGCTGCCAGTGCCGACCCGACCACCGCGGGCCGAGCGCCGGGCCGCTCCCAAGCCGGCCCGCACCCACTCGGGGGTTCGGCCGACGTACTCGTCGGCCGGGGGGCTCACATGAGCGCGGATGTCAAGAGCGACAACCAGCCGTATGACGAGATCAACGTCACGCCGATGCTGGACCTCGCCTACGTGCTGCTGGTGGTCTTCATCATCCTCACGACCGCTTCGGTGCAGGGCGTGAAGGTGAAGTCGCCGCAGACCATCGCCTCGCAAAGCCTGGCCAAGCCGCAGACCCGCGCGATCACGATCACACGCGACGGTGCCGTCTACCTCGACGCCTACCCGGTGACCATGGAGCAACTCGCGCAGAGCCTGGGCACGCTCAAGGCGGGCAATCCATCGCTGCCGGTCGTGCTCAAGGGCGACGCCGAGACGCAGTACGAAAAGGTGATGGAGGTGCTCGAAGTCGTCAAGCGCCTGGACATCACCGAAGTCGGCCTCGTGACCCAGCGCGTGCGCTGACCGGCCACTCACCGCACCACCCGCCCGAGGCCACCACCATGCAAGTCAACACCGACGCCAAAGCGTACGACAGCATCAACGTCACGCCGATGCTGGACCTCGCCTATGTGCTGCTGGTCGTCTTCATCCTGATGACCACGGCTTCGGTGCAGGGGCTGAACGTCTCGATGCCCAAGCCGTCGAACAAGCCCTCGACCGAAAAACACGACCTGAAGATCGTGCAGATCGCCGCCGACGGCGCGGTGCTGGTCAACGGCATCGGCGTGACGCTGGCCGAACTCGAAACGACGTTGCTGGCCGCCAAGGGCCGGGACGACAAGATGTCCGTCGCAATCAAGGGCGACGGCCGCACGCACTACGCCCGCGTGGTGGCCGTGATCGAGCTGTGCAACCGCCTCGGCATCGACATGGGGCTGGTGACGGCCCGGATCGGGACCTGAGATGACGGCGCGTTTTTGGATGCGTTGTTGGGCGCTTGTTCGGCTCAGTGGTCAGATGCTGTGGCTGATAGTTGGTGCGCTGAGCGGCTACGGCGCGCCCGGGCAGGCGTCGGTGCTTCGCTTCGGCGGTCGGCGGGTACGCCGACTCCCCTGTGGTGCTCAGGCTCGTGGCCACGTCGCCGAACTCGCTACGTTCGCTTTGCTAACTGCGTTCGAACGGCCGCGACG
>JAMFRW010000551.1 GCA_026224975.1 Rhodoferax sp.
ACCGGACACGCTGCTTGACGCTCTCCAACGGCCCGCGAGTTGGTCTCGTTTCGCCTCGACGATGACAAGGTGTGGCGTTTCACCGGCTACGTCGTCAACTGAGAGGCCGCAGCGCAGCCGTGTCCCTCAAACCGACTCCGACACCGCCCCCTGTTCCGCGTGATGCACGAGCTTGCTGGCGTGCCGCGGTGGCCAGTGGCGCAGGACGGCGGTGCGCATCAGGCTCGGGCCCTCGTCGGGCGCGAAGCTGCGCTCGAACACGTGGGTGACGAGGTTGCGGTTGACGCGCTCGGTGATGACGAGCGTGGAGCAGCGGGTGCCGTAGCTTGCATCGGGTGTGAGGATGAAGGCAGGCGCGAGCATGCGTTCCCGCTCCAATGAAATGCCGGTGGCGGGCAAGGTTTCGTCGGGGGCGATGCTGCGGTCGGCCAATGCCTCGAAGAGTTGCGCGGCGAGGGCGTCGACCGAGTCCGATGCGGCAATCGCGCGGCTCATGCGGCCCTTGAGCGCTTGCACCTTGGGCCAGGGGCTGTCGAGGCCGGCGTTCGAGAGGCCGTAGAGCCCGCGCTCCAGCCGCGCCGGGAAGACGCCGACGTTCGAGGCCCAGAAGCATTCGCCCTGCCGAAAATCGGCGGCAATCAGGTTGAAGCCGTTGTGGCCGGAGAGCGCGGTGCGCATCCAGAAGCGGTCGATCGTTTCGGTGGCTTCCAGCCACTCGGGCACGATATTGCCGCGTGATGGCGCGGCCGGGTCGTGGCGTTGCGGGTCGCGGATGTTGGTGAGCAGCGCAAGCCGGCCGGCTGCCGTGAGGCCCAGCCAGGTGCCGCCGGAATCGATGTCTCGCCCGCTCAGGATCGGCTGGCCGGCAATCCCCGCCGTCCACCAGGCCAGGCGCGCGGCGGGCCGCTCGAAGAACTCGTCGCGGTTGGACGCGATGACCAGCGGGAACCTGCGGTGCTGGTCGAGCGCCAGGGCTACGAGGCACATGCGATGAACGCCTCGGTGTGGCGCGGGCCGGCGAGGTAGGGCAGGAGCGCCGCGTGGGCGAGCGATTCGATCGCGGCTTCGTGCGTCGGGGTGATGCCTTGCGGTGCGTTCATCGGATCGGTCGCGTAGGTTTCCATCCAGGTCTGGCAGCCGTCGGTGGCTTCAGGGCGCCGCAAGAGGCGCATCCGCAGCTCCGGAAACACCTCGCCCAAGCGGGCTTGGAACGTCCTCGCGGCTGCCAGCGCCGCCACGGCCTGATCGGACCGCACGCGATAGTAGATGAACAGCTCACGCATGAATCAGTGGCCGCGCGAGGTGTTCGAAGCGATGCGACGGGCTGTGAACTGCTGCCCGCGGCAGTTGTTTCCGCGAGCGAATCGTTCAGGCCGGTGCAGTGGCCTCGGCCGGCAAGGCATACGGCAACTCGCTGCGGCGGAGCACCGGGCCGCCCGCCGCGCCAAGATGCAGGCTACCGGAGTCGAGCAGGGCCAGCTTGACTTCGACGAGCGCGCTGAAACCAGCGCCGCCCGGCCGCGGCGCGGCGTTGACGACCATGCCCGCGGGTTGTTCGGCATCACCGGTGTGGAAGACCTCCTGGCCGGGCGCCGGCGCGCCATCTTCGTCAATGTCGAACAGGAACATGCGCCGCTTGATCGTGCCGCGGTACTGGCTGCGGGCGACGATTTCCTGGCCGGGGTAACAGCCCTTCTGGAAGTCGACGCCGCCGACCAGTTCGTAGTTGAGCATCTGCGGCACGAACTGGTCGAGCGTGGCGGCTTCGATGATGGGGATGCCGGCTTGCACTTCGAGCCAGCGCCAGGCGTCGAGTGAAATAGCCGGAGCAGACGGCAAAGCGTCGACCGGCGTGATGTGCAAGGCGCGCACCGACCCGGCCGCGTCGGGCAGGCGAACGACAGTCGCGCCATCGGCTTCGCGCGTGGCACCCACCGCCAAGTGGTCGGCCAAGGCCGCCGCCGAAGCGCCGGCGAACCCCCACAAGGCCAGCTCGCCGCTCGCGTCGCTCAGCTTGCACTTGGCCCGCATCACGAACATCGACAAGCGCTTCAGGGTGGCTGGCAAGACGCTGGCAGAACACGCCAGCATCAAGTCGCCATCGGCCGCCTTCCAGACGATGAAGCTCGCCTGCAAGCGCCCTTTGGCCGAGCAGAAGCCGGCCAGCCGGCTTTGCCCGGTGGGGAGAGATGCCACGTCGTTGGTGAGTTGGCCTTGGAGGAACTTGGCGGCTTCTTCGCCACGGGCGCGGATCAGGCCCCAGTGGGTCAGCCGAACCGCGCCGTCGATTGCAATGGTGGTCGTCATGGGGTGATTATCATCAGCCCCCATGATTATTTTGGCCTCGGGGTTTCATCACAAAAGCGATCGCAAGTTTGATCGCAAGAGCTTGCGCGCCCGCGGCTGCGCCGGTCGATGAAGCACCGGCGATGGGCACTGCTGGCGCTGCTGATGGCGGCCGGCGCGCTGATCCTGGCAGGCATGTGGTGGCTGCAAAAGCCGCTGACGCTGGCAACCGAGACGGTCGAGGTCTCCATCGAACTCGGCACGCCACCGCGCGACATCGCCCAGGCCTGGGTGCAGGCCGGCGTGCAGGCGCCACCCATCCTGCTCTACGAATGGTTTCGCTGGTCGGGCCAGGCGCGCAAGATCCGCGCGGGGAGTTATGAGGTTTCGAGGGGCGACACGCCCGTCAAGCTGCTCGAAAAAATGGTACGCGGCGACGAAACCTCGGCCACCGTGCGGCTCATCGAAGGCTGGACCTTTCGCCAGTTTCGCGCCGAGCTGGCCAAGGCCGAGGCACTCAAGTCCACGACGGTCGGCCTGACCGATGCGCAGATCATGGAAGCCTTGGGCGCCCCCGGAGTCCTTCCCGAAGGCCGTTTCCACCCCGACACCTATTCGTACAGCAAAGGCAGCACCGATCTGGCGGTGTTGAAGCGCGCCTACGCCGCGATGAAAAAACGCATCGATGCCGCCTGGCTGGAACACTCGCCCGACAGCCCTTTGAAGAGCGCCGATGAAGCGCTCACGCTCGCTTCCATCGTCGAGAAGGAAACCGGCACCGCCTCCGACCGTGGCCGCGTGGCTGGCGTGTTCATCAACCGCCTGCGCATCGGCATGCCCTTGCAGACCGACCCGACGGTGATCTACGGCCTGGGCGAGGCCTTCGACGGCAACCTGCGCAAGCGCGACCTGCAGGCCGACACGCCCTACAACACCTACCTGCGCGCCGGCCTGCCGCCCACGCCGATCGCGATGCCGGGCAAGGCCTCGCTGCTCGCCGCGGTGCGGCCCGACCCGACCAAGGCGCTTTACTTCGTGGCCCGTGGCGATGGCAGCAGCGAATTCAGCGAAACTCTGGCCGACCACAACCGCGCGGTGAACAAGTACCAGCGTGGCAAGTGAACAGCGAGGCAGGGCGGCCCAACACATGACCGGCAGATTCATCACCTTCGAAGGCATAGACGGCGCGGGCAAGACCACGCACATCGCCGCCGTGGCGCAGCGCCTGCGAGATGCCGGTGCCACGGTGGTGCTCACACGCGAGCCCGGTGGCACGCCGTTGGCCGAGCGCGTGCGCGAGTTGCTGCTGCACGAGGCGATGGACACGCTCACCGAATCGCTGCTGGTCTTCGCTGCGCGCCGCGATCACCTTCGAACCGTGATCGCCCCCGCGCTGGCCCACGGCGACACCGTGCTATGCGATCGCTTCACCGATGCCACCTTCGCCTACCAGGGTCACGCCGGCGGTGCCGATTTGCAAACGCTGGCGCAGCTCGAAGCCTGGGTGCAGGCGGGGCTGCAGCCCGATCTCACCGTGTGGTTCGATCTCGACCCGCTGATCGCCGCCGAGCGCCGTGCGCAAGCCCGCACGGCCGATCGCTTCGAGGCGCAGGACGTGGCGTATTTCGAGCGCGTGCGTGCCGGCTATCGCGCGCGCTTCGAGGCCGCGCCGCAGCGCATCGCCCGCATCGATTCGTCGCAAGACCGGGCGGCCGTCTCGAAGCAGATCGAAGAAGTTCTGGAGGCCCGCGGGTGGTAGGCGCCGACGGCCAGTTGCTGCTGCCGTGGCTGGACCAGCCGCTGCGCCAGGCGCTCGCCACGCAACGCGCGCATGCGCTGCTGGTGCACGGTCCGCAAGGCGTCGGCCAGTTCGAACTCGCGACCACGATGGCGCAGGCCTGGCTCTGCGAAGCTGCGCAGGACGCGCGGCCTTGCGGGGTTTGCGCAAGTTGCCGCTTGGTGCTGGCGCGCTCGCATCCCGACCTGCTGGTGCTGCTGCCCGATGCGCAGCGCGAATCGCTCGGCTGGGGTGCAGCGGGCGAGGGTGACGAAGAGAAAGCCAGCAAGGCCAAGCCCAGCAAGGAGATCAAGGTCGAGGCGGTGCGCCAGGCGGTCTCGTTCGCACAGACCACCTCGGCGCGCGGGCGCGGCAAGGTGGTGGTGATGCACCCGGCTGAGCGCATGAACGGCATCTCGGCCAACACGCTTTTGAAGACGCTGGAAGAGCCGCCTGGCGATGCGCGTTTCGTGCTCTCTTGCGCCGCGCCCGATGCGCTGCTGCCCACCATCCGCAGCCGTTGCCAGGCCGTGGTGCTCGGCTTGCCGCCGCGCGATCAGGCCATCGCGTGGCTGGCACAGCGCGGCTTGGCCGATGCGGCCGTGTTGCTCGATGCGGCAGGCGGCCAGCCGCAGGATGCGCTGGCGTGGCGCGATCTGGGTGTCGATGCGGCGCTGTGGACGCGTCTGCCGGCGATGGTGCGCCAAGGTGACGGCGCGGCCATCGCCGGTTGGCCGCTGCCGCGCCTGGTCGATGCGATGCAAAAGCTGTGTCATGACGCGGCCTGCGTGGCGCTCGGCGCCGCGCCGCGCTACTTCCCGGCCGGCTCCATCGCACGCGGCGCCCAGACTTCCGCGCTCGCCGAATGGAACCGCGAACTGCAGCGCATTGCGCGCCACGCGGAGCACCCGTGGACGCTCGGGTTGATGGCCGAATCGCTGATCCAGCAAGGGCGCCGCGCGCTGGCGGGCCCATCTCCCTCCAAACCGCCGCCGACCGGCCGTTCGCTACACTCGCCCGCATGACCGATCCCACTGGACGCATGGCCCCGCCCGCAGGCACTGCACCGGCCGGCGTGCCCGCCACGCCAGTCGCGAGTGCCGCGCGCCCCAGCGTCATCCAGCTCGTGTTCCGCGAGAAGGGCGCGCTCTACGCGGCCTACATGCCGGTGTTCTCCGATGGTGGCCTCTTCGTGCCGACGGTGCGCGATTACAAGCTCGGCGAAGACATCTACCTGCTGCTCTCGCTGCCCGAAGATCCGCAGCGTTATCCGGTGGCCGGCAAGGTCGGCTGGATCACGCCGGCCAACGCCTCGGGCGGCCGCACGCAAGGCGTCGGCGTGCGCTTCCCGACCGACGAAAAAACCCGTGGCCTGAAGCTGAAGATCGAAGAAATTCTCGGCACCTCGATCTCGTCCGCCAAGCCGACGCAGACGATCTGATTTCGTCTTCGAAATTTCTCTTGTTCACATGCCTGCGCGGCATGTCCCACACC
>JAMFRW010000552.1 GCA_026224975.1 Rhodoferax sp.
CGCATCGTCTTCATGCTGCTGCAGTTCGGCGAGAAGAACCCCGGCATGGCCCGCGTGATGGTGGGCGACGCGCTGGTGTTCGAGAACGAGCGCCTGTCCACGCGCATGAACCAGTTCTTCGACAAGATCGAATCGCAGCTGCGCCAGTCGCTGCGCGCCGCCGCCGAACAGGCCGGCTCGCAGACCCCCACCGTCGACGCCAACGGCCGCGCCTCCGCGCTGACCGCCCTGGCCGTCGGTCGCCTGCAACGCTTCACCCGCTCCGGGTTCAAGCGCAGCCCGACCGAGCAGATCGAGATGGCGTTGGCTCTGCTCACCTGAGCTTTCAGCGAACGACGACGGGCGACGGCTGTCGCCATGAGCGGTCTCTCGACGTCCAACCCGTGAGCGGACGCTCGCAGGTTCGGCAACAGGCCCCAACCCAGGCTCATGCTCTCGCCGCGTGCGGCTTCACGCTTCAGGCCGCAGCTCGAGTTCCGCCTGTACCTCCACAGGCACGTCGAACGGCAGGCCGGCCACGGCGATGGCGACGCGCGAGTGCCGTCCGACGATGGGACCGAAGACTTGATTCACCAACCGCGATGCACCGTCGATCACTTTCGGGTAGCCCTTGAAGGACGGCTCGGCGCAGACCATTCCGAACAGTTGCACCCACGCGCCGATGCGGTCGAGGGAGCCGATCTCGCGCACCAGGCTGGCGAAGATGCCCAGCATCGCGCGCTCGGCGGCCCGAATACCTTGTTCCTCACTCACCGCGCCGCCAACGCGGCCGAATGGCCCGGCGATCCCGCCTTCGTCGTCGATCGGCACGTGCCCCGAGATCAACACGCGGCACCCGATGACGCGCACGAATGCGGCCTCGGCGGTGGGGGTGATGGCCCAGGGACTGGGCAAGCGGATGCCCAATTCGCTTAGGCGGCCCGCTATGACGGTGTCCGTTGCTTTGGAAGGCAGGATGAACTGGCTCATTGAAACACTCCGATATGACTCGCTCCGGGATCGGCAAGTTCGAGTGCAGCGTACAAACGGGCTTCGGTCGATGTTTCATCGCCGGGTGTACCGTGGCGTGCGTGCCAGGTGTAACCTGCGCGGCAGTACGAGTTGAGACCACATGCCCAACCCCAATATCTCGATCCCTGCGGCGTTGATGGGCGAGCCTACGCGCGCCGCGATCCTGATGGCCCTGTGCGACGGACGTGCGCACACCGCGGGCGCCTTGGCCGATGCACTCGGCATCTCGGCGCAATCGGCAAGCAACCACCTGAGCCGGCTGATCGAAGGCGAGTTGCTCACTGTCGTGCGGCAGGGTCGGCATCGGTACTACTGGCTCGCGTCGACGATGGTGGCGCAGTCCATCGAGGCCTTGGCCGGCATTGCGGCACCGCTGCGCGACGAGCTGCTGCAAAGGTCGCGCGCGCACGAGCAGATGCGCCTCGCGCGCTGCTGCTATTCGCACCTGGCCGGTGCCTTGGGCGTCAAAATGCTGGAGGCCCTGCTTGCAAGAGGCATGCTGCTGCCTGCTGCCAATTCGGCCACCGGAAGAACGCTCTACGTGCTAGGCGAAGCCGGCGCCCGATGGGCTTCAAGAGCGGGCTTTCGGTTCACGCAAGGCGATGCGAACCCGAAGTACGCCATCTCCTGCATCGATTGGACTGAGCGCAAGAACCATCTCGCCGGACTGCTGGGCACACAGCTCCTCGCCGGCCTGATCGAAAGCCGATACCTGGAGGCGGTGATTGAGGGCCGGGGCCTTCGGATCACGCCGCGCGGGGAGGCGATGTTGCAAACCGAGTTCGGCATCGATCTGCGCGAGCCGGCGTTCCGGAGCGCGTGACTGACGATTGAGCGGCGGTCCCTGACCGGCCCGAAAGCCATCACCACGCAGCCCGCTTCAAAGTGGTATTGCGACGGCGATCCGTCTGGCCGGGAACGTACCATGACGATTCACACCTCGTGTGAAGGACGCGGCACCGACCAGGCCTTCTTGGCATGACCGCCTCCATGGACAGCGTGCGATAGCCTTGGGGCGCAAGCTGGCACCCTGGCGCCCACCTGAAGCAATCAAGTCTCCCCGATCGCCTCGCGCGTCGCCCGCGCCTCCTCCTGCAACCACGCCGTGAAGCTTTCCAGCTCCGGCCGCGCGCGCGCGCCGGTGATGCCGATCTGCCAGTAGGCCCACGGCGACGCCAGGCGGCCTTCGCGGCCGAAGGGCTCGATCAGGTCGCCGCGTTCGAGGGCGTCATGGATCAGCGGCAGGCGGGCGAGGGCCACGCCCTGGCCGGCCAGCGCGGCCTGGATCTGCTGGTAGGTGAAGTTCAGATAGACCCAGCCACGCGGTTCCAGCTTGGGCGGTGCGTGCAGGCGCAGCCAGTGGCGCCAGCTCAGGTATTCGGCGCTGGGCCGGGCGTCGTCTTCCTCCAGCAGCGTGTGCTGCGCCAGGTCGGCGGCGCTGCGCAAGGGCAGGCGTTCCAGCAGGGCCGGGCTGGCGACGGGGGTC
>JAMFRW010000553.1 GCA_026224975.1 Rhodoferax sp.
ACACACTTTCACTAAACAAAACTCATCAAATCAACAACTGCGATGTCTGCGAGCCGGAGTGCCCCAATCAGGCGATTTCGATGGGCGTGGATTTCTACGAGATCGACCCGGGCAAATGCACCGAGTGCGTGGGCCATTTCGATGAGCCGCAGTGCGTGCAGGTGTGCCCGGTGGACTGCATTCCGATCAACCCCGAGTTCGTGGAATCTAACGAAACGCTGTGGGTGAAGTACCGACGTTTGCAGGCTGCAGCGGCCCCGGCGCCGGGCGCGGTGGCGCTGGTTGATTCGGCGGGCTGAGCAGCCGCCTCAGCCGCCCCCTTACTTCTCCGCGCGCTTTTTCTTGGCGGCGGGCGCCACCGCGATGAAATCGTCGCCTTTCGAATCCTGCATCGCCGTGTAGCGCTTCTTCTTGGGCTTCGGCTTGATGAACAGCGAGGAGGCCGGCTCCGGCTTCTTGGCGCGGCTGTCGAAGCCCGTCGCCACCGCCGGCTTCGTCGCCTTCTCCTGAGCCACGCGTTCGCGCTCCATTTGATGGCCCTGATGTTTCGCGTCGGCCGCCACGCGCTTGGCCTCGGTGCGTTGCTCGGCGCTGCGCGGGTCGTCGGCTTCGATGGCCTTGGCATCGGGGCAAGGCTTGTGCGAGTAGGTGTTGCCGCAGCGGTAGACGGCCTGTGCGCCGGCGCTGGTGGCCAGCGTGGCGCCGAGGAAGAGCGCGGCCAAGTGCGTGGGCTGGATCATGTCTTGGGCTCCGGGTCGGTATTGCCCGCGGCCGGTGTCGGTGCCGCAGCCGGCTTCGGCACCGGTTTCGGCCGTGGTGGCTTGGCGTGGATTTTCATCATTGCAAACTCCATGTTGTCTCCCAGGAGCAGGTCGAGCGCCGAGACGCCTTGCACGATGCTCTTGTCGATCTCTTCGCGCTGCTCGGCCGGCGGCTTGCGCAGCACGTAGTTGACCACCTCGGCGCGCACGCCCGGGTGGCCGATGCCGAGCCGGAGGCGCCAGAAATCGGCGGTGCCGAGTTGCGCCTGAATGTCCTTGAGCCCGTTGTGCCCGGCGTGGCTGCCGCCGATCTTCATCTTGATCTGGCCCGGCATCAAGTCGAGTTCGTCGTGCGCCACGAGAATTTCGTTCGGCTCGATCTTGAAGAAGCGTGCGAGCGCTGCGACCGACTTGCCGGAGAGGTTCATGAAGGTCATCGGCTGCAACAGCCAGACCGGACCTTCCGGCCGGCTGGCACGCCCTGCCAGGCCGAAATAGCTGCGCTCGGGCGCGAGCGTGGCGCCGAGCTTGTGCGCGACCTCGTCGATGAACCAGAAGCCCGCGTTGTGGCGCGTGGCGGCGTACTCGGGGCCCGGGTTGCCGAGGCCGACAAACAGTCGAATCATGGTGCGATTATCGATTCGGACCGTCCACGAAAAAGCCTCACCGAGGTGAGGCTTCGAGGGCAGATCCAGGAAGAAGGAATTACTTCTTGTTTTGCTTCTCGGTCTTCTTGGCCTTGGTCGGCGCGGCAGCAGCGGCGATCACCGGCGCCACGACTTCTTCTTCGGCGGCTTGCGCCACGACCGAGACGATCACCGGGTTCGGCTTGCCTTGGGTCATGATTTTCATGCCGTCACCGAGCTTGATGTCGTTGGCGTGCAGCGTCTGGCCCTTGGTCAGCTCGCCGAGGTCGACGGTGATGAACTCGGGCAGTTGCGAAGCCAGGCACGAGATGCGGATCTCGGTCATCACGTGGTTGACGACGCTGTTGTCGGTCTTGACGGCCGGCGAGTTTTCTTCGTTGATGAAGTGCAGCGGCACCTTCTTGTCGATCTTGGTCGTGGCATCGACGCGCTGGAAATCGATGTGCAGCACGATCGGGCGGAACGGGTGCATCTGGTAGTCGCGCAGCAGGACCTGTTCGGTCTTGCCAGCGAGTTCCATGTCGAGCAGCGACGAGTGGAACGCTTCTTTCTTCAAGGCGAAGAACAGTGCGTTGTGATCGAGTTCGATCATGGACGGTGTGCCCGCGCCATAAACGATGCCAGGTACCTTTTGCGCAATGCGCAGGCGGCGGCTCGCTCCGGTCCCCTGCAGCGTGCGCTCATAAGCGACGAATTTCATGTTGACTCCAAAGTGTTGAAGTGCCCGCGACCAGGCTCCTTCGATAAACACGGGACCGTTGGGCCCCGCGACAAAAGAAGCCGGCCTCGACGAGACCGGCTCCTGTGTTCTGTGTGCTTCTAGAAGTTCGCGTTCTGCTCCGCGAAGAGCGATGTGACCGACTCGCCATCCGAAATGCGGCGAATGGTTTCGGCGAACAGGAAGGCGACCGACAACTGCCGCACCTTCGGGCACTTCTTGCCGTCTTCGCTCAGCGGCACGGTGTTGGTGATCACGACCTCGTCGAGCTGCGAACCCTTGATGCGCTCGATGGCCGGTCCGGAGAAGACCGCGTGCGTGCAGTACGCATAGACATTCTTGGCGCCGCGCGACTTGAGCACATCGGCCGCTTTGACCAGCGTGCCGGCGGTGTCGATCATGTCGTCCATGATCACGCAGTTGCGGCCGTCGATCTCGCCGATCACGTGCATCACCTCGGACACATTGGCCTTGGGGCGCCGCTTGTCGATGATCGCCAGATCGCAGTTGAGCTGCTTGGCCAGCGCGCGAGCGCGCACCACGCCGCCCACGTCGGGCGAGACCACCACCAGATCGGAATAGCGCTTGGATTGCAGGTCGGACAGCAGCACCGGCGACGCGTAGATGTTGTCGACCGGGATGTTGAAGAAACCCTGGATCTGGTCGGCGTGCAGGTCCATGGTCAACAGCCGCTCGACGCCCACGGCCTCGAGCATGTTGGCGACGACCTTGGCGCTGATGGGTACACGCGTGGAGCGCGGGCGGCGGTCTTGCCGCGCGTAGCCGAAGTAGGGGATCACGGCGGTGACGCGGCGGGCCGAAGCGCGCTTCAAGGCATCGACCATGATGCAGAGTTCCATCAGGTTCTCGTTGGTCGGCGCGCAGGTGGGCTGGACCACGAAGATGTCGCGGGCGCGAACGTTCTGATGGATCTCGATGTCGACTTCGCCATCGGAAAACCGGCCGACTTTCGCCTTGCCGAGTTCGATGCCGAGATGGGTCGCGATCTCCTGCGCGAGCGCAGGGTTGGCGTTTCCGGTGAACAGGACGGTATTAAAAAGCACGTTCCCTCCGGCTAGGCTTTCTGGGCTCACTGCGCGGCCCTCCGATTCGCCAGAACACCGGAAGGTGTTCCAGGCTCAGCCCCGGAGTGCACCTTGCGGCGCACCGGGAAACCATGAATTGGGCAGGGGAAGAAGGATTCGAACCTTCGCATGTCGGAATCAAAATCCGATGCCTTAACCAACTTGGC
>JAMFRW010000554.1 GCA_026224975.1 Rhodoferax sp.
CCTCACGAACTTCTGCACGCGCTTGCCGGTGTCGACCTCGCCCGCATACAGGTTGCCCTGCGAATCGATCGCCATGTCGTGCACCCAGTGGAACTCGCCGGCATAACGGCCCGGGCGGCCCAGCGTGCCTTGCACCTCGCCCGTCTCACGCCGCAAGGTCAGCACCTGGTTGTTGCGGCCATCGGCCATGAAGAGCCAGCGCTGTTGCGGATCGCGTGAGAGCAGCAGGTCCCACACCGAGCCGTTGCCGGAGGTGCTCGGCTCGACCGAAAACTCCTTCACATAGCGACCGTCCTTCTGGAACACCTGCACGCGGTTGTTGAGCCGGTCGCACACGTAGACCAGGCCATCGCGTGCGATGCGCACGCAGTGCACCGGGTTGCCGAACTGCTGCAACTGCGCGGCCGTGGGCGGTTCGGTGCGGCGGGTGTTGGGCTTCTCGGCATCGCTGGGAGGCTTGCCGTAGGCGCCCCAATGGCGCTTGTAGGCGCCGGTCTCGGCATCGAACACGATGACGCGCTTGTTGTAGTAGCCGTCGGCCACATAGACCTCGCCGGCCGTCGCGTCGACTTCTACGCCCGCGGGCTGGCCCAGCCGCGTGAGGTCGGCATTGCCGGTCTGCGGGCCGACCTTGCCGATCTGCAACACGAAACGGCCATCGCGCGTGAACTTGAGGATCTGGCCGTCTTCGGCGCCATTGCCGGTGATCCAGACGAAGCCCTTGGCATCGACATGAATGCCGTGCTCGTTCTGCGGCCAGTTGTAGCCCGCGCCGGGGCCGCCCCACGATCGAAGCAGCTTGCCGGCCGCATCGAACTCGAGCACCGGCGGCGCGGCCACGCAGCACTTCGATTGCGGCGGGCTGAGCGAAGCGCCGCGCTCGTCTTCGGTCAAACTGCCCGGCCGCTGCAGCACCCACACGTGATCATCCGCATCGGTCGCGATGCCGCTGACCTGGCCGAGGATCCAGTTGTTGGGGAGTGGCTGCGGCCAGGAGGGGTCGACGACGAAGCGAGGGGCGGTGGTGCTGTTGGAGGTGGGTGCGGCGCAGCTTGTGAGCATCGCGGTGAGAAGTGCCGCCAGCAGTGCCGCGGAGGCGATGTCGAACGCCGCGCCCCATGAGCGTGGCTTGTGAGCAAGAGAGGTGTTCATGCGCGTTTGTCTCCGGTCTTGTTGTGAAGAGCCGGATCATCCCGCGTTTTTTCAACCGCGCAGGGCAGGGTTCGTACAACAGCATCACCGTGCGCGCCAAGCCCGTCCCGCAGGCCGCGCCACCATGCCGTCGGCCCAAGGCGCCTTAACCGGGTGTCGAGGCCGCGCGGGGCAACCCGGGGACACGCGCCCAGATGTCGACGCGACGGTCCGGTGCCAGACAGGCCTCGGCTGCTGCGCCCTTCGTGTTGTCGCACTCCGGTCCCGTGATCGGCAGCCGGTTGCCGATGCCGACAGCCACGATCATGCGTCGATCGATGCCGGCCTTGATGAGTGCGCTGCGCACGGCGTCTGCACGTTGCTGCGAGCGTTCGCCGATGGCGGAGATGGCCCCGATGCGATCGGCGTGCCCGACCACGACGACCTGCCGCACCCCCGCCGCCTTGAGTCGGCTCGCGTGGGCTTCCAGCAGTGGACGCCCGGTCTTCTCGTCGAGCACGCCGTCATCGACATGGCTGCTGTCGAAAGCGAAGAGCTTTTCGATGGGCAGCGTGACCCGGTCGATCCCGGCAGCCTGGTCGCGCACCAGCACGATGGGAACGGCCGTCGGCGTTGCGGTCATCGCCCCGTGCCCGCGCAGCAAGGGCACCGCGAAAGCAACCGACCCGACAAGAACGATCACCGTCAGCATGGGGATCGCGCCGATCAACAGTCGCCCCGTGTAGCTCAAGAAGTGCTGCATCGATTGCCGCCTCCCTCGTACGATGTGATGGTCGCCCGGCCGCTAGGTGTTGTCGTCGGCCTTGGCGCCGGATCCGCTGCCCTTCGGCTGCGCCACCTGGGTTCCGAAGTAGAACCCTATCGCCGATGACACCAAGGTCACTACGGGCCCGAGCACCACGTCGAGCAGTGCCTTCAGGTGCTGAAAGCGTTTGTCGAGCGCATCGCCTTCCGGGTCGAGAAACAGCGCGACGAATGCCAGGGCGACAACGGCACACAGCAACCCGACAAGCCATACCGCAATGATCTCCCGCATGCTGCGGGCGGAGCGGCGGTCGGCGATGTCCTCGACGAGCACAGCATCGATATGGGCCGACACCGGTTTGCGGATGTCGCGCGCTCTTGAAACCCCGGGGGTGCCGGGAGGAGCGGGCGCGATCGCAGCGGTTGCCATGTCGGACGATGTTCAGCGCTGCCCCGGCGTGCCGTCGGGGGTGTCGTCCAACCGCTTCCATTCTGCCGGGTCGATTGCAGGAATGCTCCTGGTTTTCAACTGTGTGTCCGAGCTGATGAAGTCCGACGTGGAGACGACCGCTCTATTGGCTTTCGTCTGATCGAGCACCCATTGGTAGACCGCGAGTGCTTCGCCGAAGATCTGGTTCGGTGTCAGTTCCCGTCGGCCGTATTTTTCGGGCCGGCCACTGCTCATCCATATATCGTTCAAGGTCTCTTGGACGTCGCGGACGTACTGGTCCGGGATATTCAGATGCACTTCGGCCATCCAGCGCTCCTGCAGTCGGCAAGCGGCAGGATTATGCGTTCAGGCGGCAGACACGTCGAGGCCGGCGTCGGCATCCAATTCACCATCTCGCTTCAAGCCCTCAGCGACTAGACATTCACCGCGCCCCGAACCCCGCCCCCACGAACAAATCCTTGAACTCCCGCGGCTGCGAGCGCCAGTACTGCGGCGGGGCTTCCACCTGCGCGCCGAGTGCGGCGGCGGCGTGCCAGGGCCAGCGCGGGTCGTAGAGCATCGCGCGGGCAAGCGAGACGGCATCGGCTTCTCCGCCAGCAATGATCGCCTCGGCCTGTTCCGGCTCGGTGATCAGGCCGACGGCGATGGTCGGCAGGCCGACCTCGGCTTTCACGCGCTGCGCATAGGGCACCTGATAGCCCGGCCCGAGCTTGATGGCTTGCAGGGGCGAGACGCCGCCGGTGGTCACGTGGATGGCGGCGCATCCGCGCGCTTGCAGGGCTTGGGAGAGGGCGATGGTGCCTTCGATGTCCCACCCGCCGGGCACCCAGTCGGTCGCGGAGATGCGGGCCCACACCGGCTTGTCGGCGGGGAAGGCGGCGCGCACTGCATCGAACACTTCGATGGGAAAGCGCATGCGGTTTTCGAGGCTGCCGCCGTATTCGTCGGTGCGCTTGTTGGCGAGCGGCGAGAGGAACTGGTGCAACAGATAGCCGTGCGCGGCGTGGATCTCGATGCCGTCGAGCCCGAGGCGAGCAGCGCGCTTCGCTGCCGCCGCGAAGGCATCGCGCACGCGGGCCATGCCGGCAGCATCGAGAGCGGTCGGTGCGTCTTCGCCTTCCGCATGTGGCACGGCCGAGGGCGCCACGGCCTGCCAGCTTCCGAGCTCGCCGAGCGGGATCTGCTTTCCGCCTTCCCATGGCGCGCGGCTCGAGGCCTTGCGGCCGGCGTGCGCAAGCTGCATGGCGATTTTGATGTGCGAGTGCGTGCGTGCGGCGGCCAATATGCGGGCGATGCCGGCTTCGTTCTCGTCGGAGTAGAGGCCCAGGTCGCCGGGGGTGATGCGGCCCTCGGGCACCACCGCCGTGGCCTCGATGATCAGCAACCCGGCGCCCGAGAGCGCGAGGCTGCCGAGGTGGATCATGTGCCAGTCGCCGGGCGTGCCTTCGGTGGCGGAGTATTGGCACATCGGCGCGATGACGATGCGGTTGGGGATGGCGAGGTTGCCGATCTGCAGGGGCTTGAAAAGCTCGCTCATGGGGTGACTCCGCAAGTGGTGATGGCCGGGGCGACAGGTTTCGTGCCGCCGCGCACTGGAACATACCCGGAACGCGCCGAGGCCGTGTGGATCAGCAGTGCGGCGATGACCATCAACGTGCCGACGAGTTCGTGCGCGGTCGGCGGCTTGCCGAGCGCCACGCTCATGAGCAGCGCCGAAACCGGCACGAAGTTGAGGAAGGCCGTCGCCGTGACGGCGCCGAGCGCACGCACGCCGTAGTTGAAAGCGAGGATCGCGATGGCCGACGACACCAGCCCCACGTAAAGCAGCGCATGCCACGAGAGCACCAGCCCTTCGGCGCTCGGCACGTGGGCCAGGCCCAAGGCGGTGGCGATGACCGTGCCGGCGAGCAGCAGCGGCCACGAGGCCAGCACGGTGAGCGCGGTGTACTCGATCACGTCCAGCTCGGCAAAGCGCGCCGCGCCGCGGGTGTACCAGACCCAGCCGAGCGTGCCGACGAGGGCGATCACGTCGCCGAACAGGGTCGAGCCTTCTGAGCCCGCGGTGCCAAACAAAAGGCCAGAGACCACGGCGACGCCGGCCAGCGCCAGCAGGCTGGTGAGCAACGTGGCGCGCGCTGGCCGCACGCCGTCGAGCGCCCAGCGCAGCAACTGCGTGGTCATCGGCGTGGTTGCCATGATGACCGCGCCGTGTGACGGCACCGAGTGCGCGAGACCGGTCAGCAGCAATACGCTGAAAACACCGAAGCCCGCGACGCCGCGCATTGCAAGCGGCAGGGCCTGCTGGTGCAGCTTGCGCCAGGGTGCGGCGCCGCGTGGGGCCAGCAAGGCGACGAACACCAGCGCCGAAAGGCTGTAGCGGATCAGCGTGAACCAGAACGGGTCGACATGCTGCAGCACGCCCTTGCTGACGAGGAACATGCCGCCCCAGCCGGAGGTGGCGAGCAGCAGCGTGGCGATGCCGAGCGAGCGTGGGTTGGTGAACGGGTTCGATATGGACGACGTGGACATGGAGACCGCCTTGCAAACAGGGATGCCGCAAGCATCGGCGTTCGATGCGGCTGCCGCCATTCGCTTCTTTGGATTCGGCCCTCAGGATTTGTGAAGGGACAACTTGATCGCATGCGCCCAGAATCTGCCCCATGGAGCTTTATCAACTCAAGACCTTCGTCGCCATCGCGCAGGAGGGCAGCCTGACCCGCGCGGCCGAGCGCGTCTTCACCAGCGCGCCGGCCGTGAGCGCACAGCTCAAGGCGCTGGAAGACGAACTCGGCGTCAAGCTCTTCGAGCGCACGCCCCGCGGCATGCTGCTCACCGAAGCCGGGCAGAGCCTGCTCGAAGAAGCACAGCGCACGCTGGCATCGGCTTCGCGCATGCGGTCGGCTGCTGAGCAGATCCGCGGCGTGGCGCAGGGCGTGGTGCGTTTCGGCACGGTGGTCGATCCGGTCGCGCTCCGCCTGGGCGACGTGCTGGTGAAGCTCGCCGAGCGGCATCCACATGTGATGCTGCAACTGCGCCAGGGCCTGTCGTACCAGACGCTGGAAGCCGTGCAGCGCGGCGAACTCGACTGTGCCTATGCGCTCTCCGACAGCGAGCAGATCGATGGACTGGAGCTGCGCCGCCTCGGCGTGGTCGATCTGGTGGTGACGCTGCCGGTGGCGCTCGCCCAGGCCAACGCCGGCATCTCGCTCGCCGAGCTGACCGCGCTGCCGTGGGTCGGCACGCCGCCTTCGTGCATCCTGCGCGCGCACCTCGAAACCCTCTTCACCGGTGCCGGCCGCGAATATCGCCCCGGTCAAACAGCCGACAGCGAAAGCGCCATGCGCAGCATGGTCGCCAGCGGCATCGGCGCCGGCATCCTGCGCAGAGACCAGGCGCTGCAAGCCGAGCGCAACGGCGAGTTGGCCATCTGGAACGGCTGGCGCTCGCACACCTGGCTGTGCTGGGTGGCCGGCGCCGAAGGCAAGCGGCCGGCGGCGGTGGATGC
>JAMFRW010000555.1 GCA_026224975.1 Rhodoferax sp.
GCGCAGGTCGTAGAGTTGTTCGAGCTTGGCGAAATCGATGGGGCGCACGAACCAGCCTAGCTTGGGCTCGACATCCAGAAAGCCTTCGTTGCGCAGCCGGAACAGCGCCTCACGCACCGGCGTGCGGCTCACGCCCAGGCGGTTGCCCAGCTCGGCTTCGGAAAAGCGGTCGCCCGCCACCAGTTCGAAGTCGTTGATCTGCGACTTGAGCGCGTTGTAGACCTGCTCGGCGAGGTTGGCACGCGCGGCGACAATGGGCGCTGGCGCCTTGAGGGAAGAAGTCATCGGCGGCATCTTAGCCACGCTCGTGATCAACCTTCACAAGTCGATGACGCTCACATGGGCCGCCACGACGCGCCAGCCTTGCGGCATGCGCACCCAGGTCTGGCTTTGCCGGCCGACGCGCGGGCTGCCGTCGCGATGGAATTCGGTCATCGCGGTGGCGCAGTCCTGCCCGTAAGTCGTGATCACGGTGTTCGTCAAACGGCGCGCCAAGCCCACCGCCGGCCGCGCCGCGCGAAAGGCCTGGATCGCCTCGAAGCCGATCAGGTTTTCGGCCACGCCGTAGCGGATGGTGAGCGGCGAATTCCAGAAGAGTTCGTCCAGTACCTCGACCTTGTTGTGGACCAGCGCGTCTTCGTAGCGCGCGAAGACCGCGGTGAGTTCGGCCAGGACTTCGGGGATGTTGATGCCTGTCGTCATGCAGGGTCCAGGGTTGCGACGGGCGAAGAGACCGCCCGCATCTGTTCGAGCGCGAAGGCCACGCGCAAGGCCGCATCTTCGCGCCACGGCGCGGCGATGAGCTGCACGCCGATCGGCATCGATGCGTGGCAGCCCCAGACCGGCACGGTGCACACCGGCAGGCCGATGCAGGAGATGGGTTGCGTGAGCAGGCCCAGGCTGGGCCGCGCGGGCAGGCGCTTGCCGTTGATCTCCAGCCACTCGGTGCCGATGACCGGCGCGACGCAAGGTGTGGCGGGCGCGAGCAACACGTCGAACTCGTCGAACAGGGCGGCAGCTGCAAGGGCGACCTGCCGGCGAACGCGCTGCGCCTGCACCACCCAGGTGGCGGGCAACAAGGCACCTGCCAGGAACCGGTCACGCGAGAGCGGCTCGAAATCGGCCGCACGGCTGCGCAGGTCGGCCAGGTGCAGGTTGGAGCCCTCGGCCTGGGTGATGAGGAAGGCCGCCGCGCGGGCTTCGGCCGCACCGGCCAGCGTGGCCTGCCGAGAAGCACCGAGCGCTTTCGCGAGTTGCGTGACCGCAGCCTGCGCTTCCGGCCCGGCGAACTCTTCGAAGTAGCCGCCCAGCACGCCCACGCGCAAGCCGCCCAAACCTTTCTTGACGATGCAGGCCGTGCGCTCCACCGGCCGAGAAGCACAAGCCGGGTCGCGCGCATCGAAGCCCTGCATGGCGTCGTAGACCAAGGCCAGATCCATCGCGCTGCGACCAAACGGCCCGAGGTGATCGAGGCTCGCGACGAAGGGATAACTGCCGTTGCGCGGCAAGCGCCCATACGTCGGCTTCAGACCGAAGATGCCGCACAGTGAGGACGGCACGCGGATCGATCCGTTGGTGTCCGAACCCAGCGTCACTGGCACCTGCCCTGCCGCCACCGCCGCACCCGAACCGCCCGACGAACCGCCCGCCACGCGCGAGAGATCGTGCGGGTTGTGGGTGGCGCCTTCGTGCGAGTTTTCGGTCGTGAAGCCGTAGGCGTACTCGTCCATGTTGAGCGCGCCCACCAGCACAGCGCCCGCCGCTTGCAGGCGCGTGACAAGTGGCGAATCGCTGGTCGCGACCGGCTGGCCACGCTCGATCTTCGAGCCAGCGAGCGTCGTCAAACCGGTCACGTCGAACAGGTTCTTCACAGCGAATGGCACGCCGAGCAGAGGCATCGCGAGCGCTGTGCTGTCACCGATGGCCAAGCGCGCATCGAGCGACGCGGCCGTCTCCAACGCACGCTGCACCGTGACATCGGTGAAGGCGTTGACGCGCGGCTCGGTGGCTGCGATGCGGGCCAGGCTCGCATGGGCGAGCGCGGTCGCGCTGACCGTGCCGCTGCGCACCGCATCGGCCATGGCGACCGCAGTGCCAGAGAGCAAGGCTTCGGCCGTCATGATGCGTTGCCCAGGGTCGATGCAGCGCTCTTCGGTGAAATCGCCGCAGGAGACAGCGGGGTGAATACTTCGGCCGGATCGTCGTCGCGACCCAGCGGGTAAGCCATCAGCACCTCGGCCAGGCCGGCGGCCAGCGCAAAGAACTGCAGTACGCCGGGCCGATGCTCGGGCGCGAGCGGCAATTGCAGGGCCGCCGCGGCGGCATCGACATAGGATTCGATCTGGTGCGGCGTCATCTTCCATCCTCCACGGGAAACGTCGGGGTTACCGGCGCACCTCGCGTTGGAAGATTTCCAGGCTCATCTTCTTCGCCGCAATGAAACTCGGCTCCGACAACGTGGCCACGGTGCGCGGCCGGGCATCGTTGTACTGCAAGATTTCGGCCACCCTTGTCGGGCGCTTGGTGAGCAGCAGCACCTCGTCGGCCAGGTACACCGCCTCTTCCAGGTCGTGCGAGACCAGCAGCATGGTCGTGCCGGTCTGCATGAAGACCTCTTGCAGCTTCTCGCGGATGAAAAGCGTCATCTCGAAATCGAGTGCCGAGAACGGCTCGTCGAGAAAGAGCACTTCCGGCCCCGGCGCCAGCGCCCGCATGATGGAGGCCGTCTGTTGCTGGCCGCCCGACAGTTCATACGGGAAGCGCTTCAGGTCGAACTTGACATCGAAGCTTGCCACCAGTTCGGCCATTCGGCGATCGACCTCGGCCTTGGAGCGCCCTTCGAGCACCAGCGGATACGCGATGTTGTCGATGGTGCGCATCCACGGGAACATCGCCTCACGATAGTTCTGGAAGACGTAGCCGATCTTGGTGTCTTTCAGGTCCTTGCCGTCGAACAGGATCTGGCCCGAATCGATGGGTATCAGCCCGGCGATCATGTTGATCAGCGTCGACTTGCCGCAGCCATTCGGCCCGAAGACGCTGACGATCTTGTGCTTGGGGATGTCGAGGTCGAAGTTCTCGTACAGCGGCCAGCCGGCGAAGTATTTGGTGAGGCCGCGGATGGTGATGTGGGTGCCGGCCGGCCCGGCGGCGAAGGGTCGCACGGGCACATCGGCGACGACTTTGGCGTTCAAGACAGCACTCATGGTTTACCTTCCGCTCCAGTGGACGATCTTGCGTTCGGCGATCAGGAAGAGGATGTTGAGCGCATAGCCGAGCGCGCCCGCCGCGAGGATGGCCGCGTACATGGTCTTCACGTTCAGCACCTGCTGCGCGTCGATGATGCGGTGGCCCAGACCGTTGTCGGAGCCGATGAACATCTCGGCCACGATGACGATCACCAGCGCCATCGAGACGGCCGAACGCAGGCCGACGAAGGTGGGCTGCAGGCTCTCCCAGATCAGCACGTCCTTGAAGATCTGCCAACGCGATGCGCCCATCACCTTGGCCGCCATCACACGCTGCTTGCGCGCATTGATCACGCCGTAAGCGCTGTTGAAGATCACGATCAGGAAGGCGCCGAAGGCCGCGATGGCGATCTTGTTGATGTCGGACACGCCGAAGATCAGCAGGAAGAGCGGGATCAGTGCCGACGACGGCGTGGAGCGAAAGAAGTCGATCAGGAACTCGACGCTGCGATAGGCCTTCTCGTTGCTGCCGAGTAGCACGCCCAGCGGCACACCCACCACCGCAGCGATCAGAAAAGCCTGCACGGTGCGCCAGACGGTCACCAGGAAGTCCATCAACAGCGCACCGCCGAAGA
>JAMFRW010000556.1 GCA_026224975.1 Rhodoferax sp.
GCCTGCACGGTAGCGGTGCTGGCCGAGCCGGACGAGCAGGAAGCCATCAAGATCAACCCGGCCGACTTGCGCATCGATACCTACCGCGCCAGCGGCGCCGGTGGTCAGCACATCAACAAGACCGACTCGGCGGTGCGCATCACCCACATCCCCACCGGCATCGTCGCCGAGTGCCAGGACGGCCGCAGCCAGCACAGCAACAAGGCGCAGGCGCTGAAGGTGCTGACGGCCCGCATCCACGAAAAAGACCGCTCCGAGCGCGCCGCCAAGGACGCGGCAGAGCGCAAAGGCCTGATCGGCAGCGGCGACCGCAGCGACCGCATCCGCACCTACAACTACCCGCAGGGCCGGCTCACCGACCACCGCATCAACCTGACCCTCTACAAGCTGCAGTTCATCCTCGATGGCGACCTGGACGAAGTGACCGCCGCGCTGCAGGCCGCGCAGGCTGCCGAACAACTGGCGGCGCTGGAAAGCGGGGAGATGTGAACACCGATACGAGCACCGTCGCCGGCCTGCTCGCCGAGGGGCGCGCGGCTGGCGTCGATCGGCTGGATACGCAGTTGCTGCTGGCCCGTGCGTTGGCGTGCTCGCGGAGTTGGTTGTTGGCGCATGACGATGCGGTGCTGGACACCGTCCAGACTGCAGCACTGCGCGCGCAACTGGCACGCCGTGCGGCCGGGGAACCGCTCGCCTACCTCGTCGGCGAAAAGGAATTCCACGGCCTGCTGTTGAGCGTCGACCCGCGCGTGCTCGTGCCGCGACCCGACACCGAAGTGCTGGTCGACTGGGCGCTGGAACTGTTGGCCGGCGATCTGCGTGACGTAGCGCAGCCTTGGGTGATCGACTTGGGCACGGGTAGCGGCGCCA
Source organism: Rhodoferax sp. (assembly GCA_026224975.1). Taxonomy (GTDB): domain Bacteria; phylum Pseudomonadota; class Gammaproteobacteria; order Burkholderiales; family Burkholderiaceae_C; genus LMDS01. Next base: position 871 of record JAMFRW010000556.1, read on the forward strand.
TCGCACTGGCCGTCAAGCATGGGCATGCGGCCGCGCAGATGACGGCGACGGACACGAGCCCGGACGCGCTGGAAGTGGCTCGCGGCAACGCGACTCGGCTGGGCCTCGATGTGGTGTTCGCCACCGGCTCATGGTGGGCAGCGGCCGGTGAACAGCGCTTTCATTTGGTCCTTTCGAACCCGCCCTACATCGCGGCCGGCGATTCGCATCTGCCGGCGCTCGCCCATGAACCGACGCTTGCCTTGACCCCGGGCGGCGACGGGCTTGGCGCGCTCGCCGAGATCGTGCACGGCGCAGCACAGCATCTGGCGACGTGCGGCTGGCTGCTGCTGGAACACGGCTTCGACCAGGCCGATGCGGTGCAGTCGATGCTCTTCGAGCGCGGCTTCACCGAGGTCGAAACCCGGCACGACTTGGGCGGGCAACCGCGCTGCACCGGCGGTCGGCTTTAGCGAAAGAAGGCAGGTTCCAGTCGCCCAAATCGCAACACACAGCGGCACGGCGACGGCGTACGATGAACTCGAAGGCGCGCAACCCTCACCCGGATTTCCGCAGCGCCTCGACCGCCCGGACGTTTCAAGGAGGTTGCCATGCGCAGAGCTCAGTGGATTCTCATCGGTGGTTTTGCCATCGCCCAGGCCACCTCCGGCTGGGCAGCCGACGGATTGGGCGTCGGCAACAGCGCAGACAAAACCCCTTGGGCGCGCTGGCAAGGCCGACTGTCTCTCGGCAGTACATCGATCGGAAATTCAGCTCCAAATTGGCGACCCGGCGCCAGCGCCTTCGACAGCTCCACGCTCAAGCTCAACAGCTTCTCGCTGATGGGCGACTACTACTTCAGCCGCGCCTCCCTCGGCGCGAACAACGCCGGTGGCTTTCGGGCTACCAGCGGGATCGTCGTCGGGCCGCGCACCTCGTCCTTGTGGGCGGCGGCACCGAGTCTGGCGGCGGGCGGGCTGGTGAGCGTGGACCGTCGGCTGTTCGGCCAGAGCGCGCGGCCGATCGGCATGGATGCCAGCGTCGACACCGCCACACTGCCTTACCTCGGCGTCGGCTACAGCGGTTTGTCGGGGCAAGGCGGCTGGGCGTTCAGCGCCGACCTCGGTTTGCTCGGCCAGTCGAGTGGCAATGCCTTGAAGGTTGGCCGCACCTTCAACAGCGGCCCGACGCTCGAAGATCAGCTACGCGACATGCGCCTCTCGCCGGTGCTGCAGCTGGCTGTGTCGTACTCCTTCTGACAGCTTGGATTGAGGGCTTGAAAGCGGGCATCACAAGCGCGCAGGCGCTTTGCCGTATGCTCGACATGTCAACATCTTCACCTCACTGCGAAACCATCATGAGCGACGTTCAACAACGCATCGACGATCTCGTCAAGGGCCACCGCGTGGTGCTCTTCATGAAGGGCACGTCCCAATTTCCTCAATGCGGTTTTTCGGGCCGCGCGATCCAGGTGCTCAAGGCCTGCGGCGTGACCGACCTGAAAACCGTCAACGTGCTGGAAGACGACGGCATCCGCCAGGGCATCAAGGACTACGCGAGCTGGCCGACCATTCCGCAGCTCTACGTCAATGGCGAATTCGTCGGCGGCTCCGACATCATGATGGAGATGTACCAGGCCGGCGAACTGCAGCAGGCGCTGGGCGCCAAGGTCTGATCGCGTGACGCCCAAGGTGGTCGTCGGCATCACCGGCGCCACCGGCGCGGTGTATGCAGTGCGGCTGCTGAAGCGGCTGAAAGCTGCCGGCCGCGAAATCCACTTGGTCGTGAGCCCCGCCGGTGTACTCAACGTGCACCATGAGCTGGGGCTGGACCGCAAGGCGCTGGAAGCGCTGGCCGATGTGGCCTACAACCCGGCCGACGTGGGCGCGGCGATTGCGAGCGGTTCGTTTGCGACCGAGGCCATGGTCGTCGTACCCTGCTCGATGAAATCACTCGCCTCGATCGCGCACGGCTTTTCCGACAACCTGCTCTCGCGCGCTGCCGACGTCACACTCAAGGAGCGCCGCCGACTGGTGCTGATGGTGCGCGAGACGCCCTTCAACCTGGCCCATTTGCGCAACATGACGGCAGTGACCGAGATGGGCGCGGTCGTCTTTCCGCCGCTGCCGGCCTTTTATCACCGGCCGACGACGATCGAGGAGATCGTCGAAGACACCGTCGAGCGCGTGCTCTCGCTGCTGGGCGTGAACGGCGCGCGGCCGAAATCCTGGAACGGTTTGTAGCCTGAGCGGGTTGGGGGCAGTCCGTTCGCACAGAGCCCCTCGCCGTTCGCACTGAGCCTGTCGAAGTGCCTGCGGTGAGTACTCTGCCGGCTTCGACGGGCTCTCAGGCAGCCGGCGGTTTGTAGTCCCAGCTCTGGCGTGCACCCAGCACTGCATTCGGGTACTCCGGCCGGCCGCGGCTGCCGTTGTAGCGGCCAAGCGCCATGTACAGGTCGCCACGTTCGCGGTCGATGTAGTGGCGCAGGATCACGCAGCCGAAGCGCAAATTGGTCTGCATGTGGAAGAGCCGGCTCGCATCGCCGTCCCCGATCAGCCGGGCCCAGAACGGCATCACCTGGGTATAGCCGCGCGCACCGGCGGTGCTCACCACCCAGCGCCTGAAACCGCTTTCGACCTGGATCAGCCCGAGCAGCAGCGAAGGCTCGAGCCCGGCGCGCTTGCTCTCGTACCACGCCGCCTCGAGCAGTTCGACGCGGCGCATCGGCTCGGCCTCGCGCTTGCGCAGCCGGTTGCTCATCTCGCCGAGCCAGCGCAGATAGACCAGGCGCGCCTCGATCGTCTCGAACGTCGGGCGTGGCGGCGCGGCTTCGCCGACCGCGGCCGACAGCGCCGAGCGCACCGAGTCGGCGAGCGGCTCCTCGACCTGCGCACC
>JAMFRW010000557.1 GCA_026224975.1 Rhodoferax sp.
GGACCAGTTCATCCGGCAGGCCGACGTAGTAGTTGCGGAAGAAGAGCGTCGTCGTGGCCAGCCCGACGAGCACGTGCACGATTACGAGTCCCCAGATCGAATCCGACAGTTGGAACCAGCCGAGCACCTGCGACATCGGCAGCAGCACGACCTGCAGCGGCATGAAGGCGCCGAACAGCATCATGCCGAACATCAGCTCGCTGCCGCGAAAGCGCCACTTCGCGAAGACGTAGCCGTTGACGGCGCCGAGCGCCGTCGAGATCAGCACGGCCGGCACGACCATCAGCATGGAGTTCCAGAAGAACGGCCGCAGGCCGCCGCAATCGGTGCCGGTGCAGGCCTGCGACCAAGCCTTGTGCCACGCGTCGAAGTTCAGGCTGCCGGGCATCGACAGCAGGTTGCCGTCGCGCACCTCGGCCATGTCCTTCAGCGAGGTCGCGACCATCACGTAGAGCGGCAGCAGGAAGAACGCGGCGAAGAGCAGCAGCACCGACCAGATGGCGAAACGATCGAAGGTGATGATCGAACCACCGCGCTTGTTCATGGGGCGCGTGCTCATTTCCGGGTCCGCAATTCGGAGTACAGGTAAGGCACGACGATGGCCGCGACCGTCGCGAGCATCACCGTGGCCGACGCCGCGCCCAGGCCGATCTGCCCGCGCGAGAACGACATGGCGTACATGAAGGTCGCCGGCACATCGGTGGCAAAGCCGGGGCCGCCAGCGGTGAGCGCCATCACCAGGTCGAAGCTCTTGATGGAGATGTGCGCCAGCACGAGCAAGGTGCTGAAGAACACCGGTCGCAGCGTCGGGATGATCACGCGCCAGTAGATGCGCTGCAGCGAGGCGCCATCGATCTGCGCCGCCTTGATGATGGAATCATCGATGCCGCGCAGGCCGGCCAGAAACAGCGCCATCACGAAGCCCGCGCTCTGCCACACGCCGGCGATCACCACGGTGTAGATCGCACGATCGGGGTTCACCAGCCAGTCGAAGGTGAAGCCGGTGGCGCCCCATTGCTGCACCAGGTGCTCCAGGCCCAGCCCCGGGTTCAGTATCCACTTCCAGGCCGTGCCGGTCACGATGAAGCTCAGCGCCATCGGGTAGAGATAGATCGTTCGCAGCGCGCCTTCGGCCCGGATCTTCTGGTCGAGCAGGATCGCCAGCAGCAAGCCCAGCCCGAGGCCGAGCCCGATGAAGAGCACGCTGAAGATCGCGAGGTTCTTCAGCGCCACGCCCCAGCGCTCGCTCTCGAACAGCGTCACGTACTGTGCCCAGCCGACGAACTCGTAATTGGGCAGCAGCCGCGAGGCCGAAAACGAGAGCACGCCGTTCCAGGCGATCAGCCCGTAGATGAAGACGAAGGCCAGCGTGAAGCTGGGCGCGAGCGCCAGCCGCGGCATCCACTGCGCCAGGTGCGAGGCGAGGGAGCGCCCCGGCGGGCGCAGGGGAGTCGAGGTGGTCACGTGAACTTGGAAATCACTTCGGGGGCGTTGATCACTTCGGGAGCCATGATCACTTCGTCTTGGCAGCCGCCACCAGGCGGTCCATGGCCTGCTCTGCCGTCATCGTGTCGGTGTTCCAGAACTGCGAGACCACATCCTTGATCGCCCCTTCGGCCGCCGACGACACCGCCATGCCGTGTGCGATGGAAGGCACGAGGCCGCCGGTCTTGGCGGTGGCCACAAAGTCCTTCGCCGATTGCTTCGCGCAGTCGTCGAACTTGGCCATGTCGACATTCAGGCGCACCGGAATCGAGCCCTTGTTCAGGCTGAAGGTCTCCTGGAACTCGGGCGCCATGATGGCCGCGGCCATGTTCTTTTGCGCCTGCACGTTGGCGGTGTTCTTGAGCTTGAACATCGCGAAGCTGTCGATGTTGAAGGTGAAGGCTCCCGCCGAACCGGGCGCGGCGGCGCAGAGGAAATCCTTGCCCGGCGCCTTGCCCGCGGCCACGAATTCGCCCTTGGCCCAGTCGCCCATGAACTGCATGCCGGCTTCGCCCTTGATGACCATCGCGGTGGCGAGGTTCCAGTCGCGCCCGGCGGCGTTCTTGTCGGTGAAGTCCTTGACGTGCTTGAAGGTGGTGAGCGCCTTGAGCATGGTCGGGCTCTTGAGCGTGGCCGGGTCGAGCTGCACCAGCGCCTTTTTGTAGAAATCGGCGCCGCCCACCCCGAGCGCGACCGATTCGAAGGTGGTGAAGTCCTGCCAGTTCTGGCCGCCGTGGGCCACGGGGATGATGCCGGCCTTCTTGAGCGCCTCGGCGGTGACGAAGAACTCGTCCCAGGTCGTCGGCATCTTGGCGTTGGCCTTCTTCAGCGCCTCGGGGTTGGCCCAGAGCCAGTTCACGCGGTGCACGTTGACCGGCACGGCGACGTAGCTGCCCTTGTACTTCATCACGTCGGAGACGACCTTGGGCAGCAGCGCGTCCCAGTTGTTGGCCTTGGCCACGTCGTCGAGGTTGGCCAGCACGCCTTCGGCGCCCCATTCCTGGATCGAAGGGCCCTTGATCTGGGCCGCCGCCGGTGCATTGCCGGAGACCACGCGCGATTTCAGCACGGTCATCGCCGAGTCCCCTCCGCCACCGGCCACGGCGAAGTCTTTCCAGGTGTCGCCCTTGGCCTGCAGCGTGGCCTTGAGCGAGGCAGCCGCCTTGGCCTCGCCGCCGGAAGTCCAGTAGTGCAGCACCTCGACCTCACCGGCGTGGGCTGTGAGCGCGGCGCCCAGCAGGGCCGAAGCGGCGGCCGCGGTCTGCAGCTTCTTGATCGTGGGGTGGAAGTGGGTCATCGAAGTCTCCGCATGTTGTGGGATGGATTTTGTGGGTCGCACGGGTGCCCTGCGCCAACGGGACGGAACATTAACGATTAATTAATTTATTACTGCAGGTGGTTTCCCGTACGTGCAAACGAGGCGTGCAGCGGTCATTCAAATTTCTGGGAGCGGAAGAAAAACTTCCTTTTTTTCAATCACTTAGTGGCTCCCGATTGACGCGCGCGCGGGTGCGAGGATCGCTCGATGGCGTGGCCTGACGCAAGCTATCGTTAACGATAGGTTAATCACATTAACGTTGCGTGAACAATCCGGTCCCGGTGGCGGCCTCGTCGCCGACCCCGCCTTCTCATTCGAAAACTTTCTGGAGACCTCAACCATGTCAACCCTTGCTCGCAGCGCCGTGGCGCTGGCCGCTTCTGCCCTCACGGCTCTCACGGCCGGGCTGGCCCCCGGGAGTGCATCCGCTGTCGACTTCGACGGCTACTTCCGTGCGGGACCCGGCGCGACCAAGAAGGACGCGGCGCGCGCCTGCTACAACCTGGGCGTCAGCGGGGGCCACTACCGGCTGGGCAACGAGTGCGACTTCTACGGCGAGTTCGGCCTGTCGCAAACCGGCACCGTGGACGGCGTCTCGTACAAGGCCAAGGTCATGTTCAACGAGTACAACCCCGGCACCGACGTCGGCAAGTCGAGCTCGAGCTTCGAGCAGATGTATGTCGAAGGTAAAGGCTTCGACATCTCGTCGGACACCAACTTCTGGATCGGCAAGCGCTTCTACGGCCGCTCCGACGTTCACATCCTCGACACCTTCTTTGTCCGCATGGACGGCGTGGGCGCTGGTGCCGACAACATCGCGGTGGCCGGCGGCAAGCTCGGCGTCGCCTACTTCAGCAGCGACAGCGGCGCGGGCTTCGGCGACAACGGCACCGGCACGTCGCGCACGCCCGGCGGCCGCATCAATTTCGACCTGACCGAAGTGCCCGTCAACGAAGGCGGCAAGCTGCGCGTGACCGGCACCTTCACCAAGGGCAACTACGACAACGCGATCGACGGCAAGGGCACGACCGGCGCCGGCCTGAGCTTCCAGCACACGCAGGAACTCAAGGGTATCGGCGGCGCCAACACCTTGTGGCTGCAATACGCCCAGGGCTCGGCCGGAATGGATGGCAACTTCGGCAACATGACCGAGCGTTCCAGCGTCAAGAAGTGGCGCCTCGTCGAGAGCGCGACCTGGCAGATGGGCCCGTTCGGCGGCCAGGCCGTGGCGATCTACGGCCACCACGACCGCAACGATGTGGCGGCAGCGCCCAAGTTCAGCGAAATCTCCATCGGTGGCCGCGGCTCCTACGCCGTCACCAAGAACTTCAAGCTCATCGCCGAAGCGGGCTACATGCAGAAGAAGCCCGAAGGCCAGGAGACGCAAAAGCTCACCAAGTTCACCTTCGCGCCGACGCTCTCGACCGGCCCCGGCTTCTTCACCCGGCCTGAATTGCGCCTGTACGTCACCACCGCCAAGTGGAACGCGCCGGCCAATGCAGCGGCGGGCGCAGCCGGCCTGACCGGCCTGGGCGACAACAAGACGCGCGGCACCAGCTACGGTGCGCAAGCCGAAATCTGGTTCTGAGCGACGCAGCATGACGACGACCTCACAGACCCTTTCTGTCCCGCGGCGGCTGCCAGGTCGGCTGCCGATCGCGGTGTGCTGCTGCGCCCTGCTCGCGGGCGCGCCGGCACACGCCGGATGGATGGACAAGCTGTTCGGCCAGAGCGCACCGGCGTCGGATGCCCCCAAGGCAGACACTCGCCAGCGCGTCTGGACTGTCCGCGAGTTCACGCAGGTCGAGTTGGTGACACGCGAAGCCGGCGCGGCCGACAACCAGCAGCCGATGCAGTTGGCGACGGAGGCCCTGCGCCAGCAGCTCGCGCAGGTCGAGGTCGTCGGCCGCAACGGGCGCTTTCCGCTGTTCAGTGCGGACGAACTCGCCGACCTGGTCACGCCGCTGGTGCAGGCGATCGGCGTCGCCGGCCCCGGCGCAGATGTGCTGCTGCTGAGTTCGGCGCGGCGCGAAGGCGGCATCCTCGGCTCGCCGATGGCAGTCACCGCGCGCGTCTTCGTTCAGGGTGGCAGCCTGCAGTTGATCGTGCACGACGCGCGGCTGGACTTCTACGATGTGTACCGCGGCACGCATGTGGAGCCGAAGTTCGTCTACGGCTCGCGCAGCGCAGCGGGGTCGGTGGTGCTGCAAAGTCCGTCGGCCACGAACAAGCGCGGGGATTGGCTGGCGATTCCGTTGCAGGCGGGCGCGGCGGCTGCTGCAGCGCCGGCTTCGTTGACCGCCCCGGCACCCAGCGCGCCGGGATCACTCGTTCAGGCACCAACGGCTGCTGCGCCGATGGTGGCTACACCCGCCGCTACACCCACGCGAAAGGCACTCGATGCGCCCGCCGCCGAAGACATCGAGCGCAGACTGGAGACTGTCAAGCGTCTGCGCGAGAAGAACCTGATCACCGAAGACGAATACCAGCAAAAGCGCAGGGAAATCCTGCAACTGCTGTGATGCACCCAGAGATTCCGCGCGATGCGGTGCGGCCCAGCCGCCCTGCCCGCGCAGATACCGACCACCGGTCCAGTGGCCCCCACACGAGGAGACTCAATCCATGATCCAAGCTTTCACCCGTCAGTTGGCATTCATCGCCGCGGCGTCCACGCTCGCGCTCTCCGGCCTGGCCGCGGCGCAATCCACCGGCGGGCCCTCGGCCGCCGAAACCACGCCACCCGGCGCTGGCAAGGCGCCCGAGCAGGCCGCGATCGACGCCTGCCAGGGCAAGAAGGAAAAAGAGCGCGTCTACTTCACCGATGCCAAGGGCAAGAAGCGCCACTGGGCCTGCGTGACGGTCGACGGCGTGATGGCCGCGCGCTCCGGCGTTGCCACGGCTGCCAAGACGGTCAAGCCGAAGTAATCTTCGACCACAAGTACAAGCACGACGACACCCGCACACCGGAGACACACCCCATGACCTTCACCCGTTCCCTTTTCACCGCCCTGATGGCCGGCGCGTTGGCCATGGCCGCACCGGCCTTTGCGCAAGACAAAGGCACGGTCGGCGTTTCGATGCCGACCAAGTCTTCGGCTCGCTGGATCTCCGACGGCGACAGCATGGTCAAGAGCCTGGCCGCCAAGGGCTACAAGGCCGACCTGCAATACGCCGACGACGACATCCCCAACCAGTTGGCGCAGATCGAGAACATGATCACCAAGAAGGTCAAGGTGCTCGTGATCGCTGCCATCGACGGCACCACGCTGTCGAACGCCTTGCAGAAAGCGGCCGACAGCGGCATCAAGGTGATCGCGTACGACCGGCTCATCAAGGGCTCGAAGAACGTCGACTACTACGCCACCTTCGACAACTTCCAGGTCGGCGTGATCCAGGCGACCTCCATCGTCGACAAGCTCGGCCTGAAGCAGGGCAAGGGCCCGTTCAACATCGAACTCTTCGGCGGCTCGCCGGACGACAACAACGCCTTCTTCTTCTACGACGGCGCGATGTCGGTCTTCAAGCCCTACATCGACAGCGGCAAGCTCGTCGTGCGCAGCAAGCAGATGGGCATGGACAAGGTCGGCACCCTGCGCTGGGACGGTGCGGTGGCGCAGGCGCGCATGGACAACCTCTTGAGCGCCTACTACGGCAACGCCCGCGTCGATGCGGTGCTGTCACCGTACGACGGCCTCTCGATCGGTATTCTCTCGTCGTTGAAGGGCGTGGGCTACGGCACCCCGAAGCAGCCGATCCCCATCGTCTCGGGGCAGGATGCGGAAGTGGCGTCGGTGAAATCGATGTTGCGCGGCGAACAAAGCTCGACAGTGTTCAAGGACACGCGTGAGTTGGCCAAGGTCACCGTTGCCATGATCGATGCGGTGCTGAGCGGCAAGCAGCCCGAGATCAACGACACCAAGACGTACAACAATGGCGTCAAGATCGTGCCGGCTTACCTGTTGAAA
>JAMFRW010000558.1 GCA_026224975.1 Rhodoferax sp.
GATCACCGGCGATGGGCAGGCCGAGGGCGCTCATCTGGGCGCGTAGCTGATGCTTGCGGCCGGTGTGTGGCGTGAGGCGGTAGTGGGCCAGCGGGCCTTCTGATCGATCGTCCGAAGGTTCGATCACGCGAATCAACTCGATCAGTGTCTCTGCATTCGGCTCGCCGGGCACGACCTGCGTCTGCATGAAGCCCGGGCCGTCGTGCAGCTCCAACCGGCTGCGGCAGGTGAAAGGCAACTCCAAGTCCGCCCGCCATGGGGCGATGGCTTCGTAGACCTTGTGCGCCTGCCGATTCCGCAGCAGTGCGTGATAGGCGTCGCGCGTGGCGGGTTGCACGATGAACACGAGGACGCCGGCGGTGTCGCGGTCGAGCCGGTGCATGGGCGCCAGGGTCTCGATGCCGAGCTGGCGCTTGAGCCGCACCAGCACCGTTTCGTGCAGGTGGCGGCCGCCGGGGGTCACGGGCAGGAAGTGAGGTTTGTCGACCACGACGAGGTGCTCGTCCTGGTGCAGCAGTTCGATCTCGAACGGCACGCGATGCTCGGGCGGTGGGCTGCGCCAGTACCAGATCAGCATGCCCGGCACGCAGGGCGCATCGGCCGTCAGCGGGTGGCCGATGGCGTCCAGCACGTCGCCGCGGGCCAGGCGATCGGGCCAGTCGCCGACGGCGGGAAACCGCGTGACGAGGAAGTCGAGGGTGGTGGTGAAGCGGCCTGTGCCGACACCGACGCGGCTGGCGCTGACGCCGTCACGCAGCGCCGGCGTCCAGGCCGGCTCAAGCCGGGCCACGGGGTCTCATCGCGGCCATAGCGTGGCCGTCGGCAGGGCGCTTCGGGGGAGGGTCATTCCAATCGCTGCGCGCGCTGCAGTCGCCAGGCCTCGTCCGGATGCACCGCATCGAAAACCTGCTCCGCCGTGGTGCCGGTCTCGCGCAAACCGCTGTCTAGCGCCACGCGCTTGTCGAAGACGAAGCACTCGCCCAGCCAGTCGCGATCGGCATCGTCCAGGCTCTGGAAATAGTGGAGGATGCCGCCATCGAGCTGCCGAACATCCAGCCCCAGGCTGCGCATCCACGGCGCGGTCTTGTCGCAGCGGATGCCGCCGGTGCAGTACATGGCCACCGGGCGGCCGGCGGCGCGCCAGGCGGGTGCATGCGCTTGCACGTAGGCCACGAAATCGCGAAAGTTGCGAACCTGCGGATCGACCGCGCCGCGGAAGTGCCCCAGGCGGTATTCGAAGTGGTTGCGGTTGTCGAGCAGCACCACGTCGTCACGTGCCAGCAGTTCGCGCCAGGCTTGTGGCGACAGATGGCTGGCGTCGTGTTCGTCGGGCGGCGAGAGGGCTGGCCCTGCCGGGTCAACAGATTCATCTGGCAGCCCGAGGGCGACGATCTCCGGCTTGACGCCCACCTTCAAGCGCCCAAAGGGCTGGACGCTGCAGGCGCTGCGCTTGAAGGCCATGCCGCGCAACGCACCGTCCAGCACGTCCGCCTGTTGCAGCGCGGTCTCGAAGGCGCCGATGGCGCCAGAGTTACCGGCAACCGTGCCATTGATGCCTTCGCGGGCGACCACGATGCTCCCTTGCAGCCCCCGAGCCAACGCGCGTACCTGATCCGCCACCGCAGGCGGATCGGCCAGCGGCACGAAGCGGTAGAAGGCGCTGTGCAGCAGTGAAGTCGGAGCCGTGGTTGCCATCGGCGGCGATTCTCGCAGCCGCAAGGTCAGAACACGATGTCGGCATCACCCGGCCGCCATGCCGCGTGCTTGTGCATGACAGACGCGAACAGTGCCGTTGCGGTGATGCTCTCCATCCAGGCTCGCAACTGCGGGAGCGGTGCATGATGGAACCAGATGTCGTCGACCGCGGCGAACTGGCGCACAAAGGGCAGGATCGCCATGTCGGCCAGCGAGGGCGTGTCGCGCAGCAAAAAGCGGCGATCCGCGAGCCGCGCGTTCAAGGGGGCCAGCATCAGCGCAACGGCTTCATCGCGGTAGGCGTATGCCGGCCGCTCCGGATGGCGCGGCGCATACTTGTAGCGGTCCAGCGACTGCTTGAACGGGCCGTCATTGAGATCGATCAACGCCTGCACTTCATCGTGCTCATCGGCGCGGAGCCAGCCTTGCGGATCGTGAACGCCCAGGGCCCACCGCATGATGTCCAGGCTCTGGTCGAGCACGCTGCCATCGGACAGTTGCAGCACCGGCACGGTTGCCTTGGGCGATGCGGTGATCAGCTCGGCAGGCTTGTTCCGCAGCACGACTTCGCGCAAGGCCACGGCCACGCCCGAC
>JAMFRW010000559.1 GCA_026224975.1 Rhodoferax sp.
ATGTGAACGGCGGCGGCACGGTGCCGCGCGTGGTGTTTTCCAGCTCGGTGGCGGTGTTCGGCCCCGACCCGGCGGTGGCCATGCCTTCCATCGTCGCCGACGACACCTTGCCCGCGCCGCAGACTTCGTACGGCACGCACAAGCTGATCTGCGAACACCTGGTCGCCGACTACACGCGCAAGGGCTACATCGATGGCCGCGCGGCGCGGCTGATGACGGTGACGGTGCGGCCGGGCAAGCCCAATGGCGCGGCCTCGTCATTCTTCAGCGGCATCATCCGCGAGCCGCTGGCCGGCGTCGAATCGATCTGCCCGGTCTCGGCCGATGTGTCGCACCCGATGTCGTCGCCGTCGCGCACGGTCGACGGTTTGATCGCGGTATTCGAGGCCAGCCGCGAGGCCTTCAACGGCCGCACGGCGATGAACCTGCCTTCCATCAACGTGCGCGTCTCGGAGATGCTCGATGCGCTGGAGCAAGTCGCAGGCAAGATGGTGCGCGAGCGCGTGCGCTTCGAGCGTGACGAGCGCATTGCCGGCATCGTGGCCAACTGGCCGAGCGGCGCGACCGCCGCGCGCGCCGCCAAGCTGGGGCTGTTGCCGCACGAAAACTTCGCCGACATCATCCGCCAGTACATAGACGATTGCCGCCAACTGCCGAATGCCGATGTGACGCTCAAGGGGCTGGCGCCATGAACCAGATCGATCTGAAGGGCCGCGTCGCGGTCATCACCGGCGGCGCGCAAGGCATCGGCTACGCGGTGGCCGAGCGCTCGCTGCAATCGGGCGCAGCGGTCGTCTTGTGGGACATCGACGGCCCGCGGCTGGAGCAGGCGCAAGCCACATTGAGCGCGCTCGGCACGGTGAGCGCGGCCGTGGTCGAGCTGACCGACGAAGCCTCGATCGCAGTCGCCACCGCTGCAGCCATCGCCGAGCACGGCCGCATCGACATCCTGATCAACAACGCCGGCATCACCGGTGGCAACGGCGTCACCTGGGAGCTGTCACCCGAGGTGTGGCGCCGCGTGATCGAGGTGAACCTGGTGGGCCCCTACCTCACCAGCCGCGCCATCGTGCCGCACATGCTGAAGGCGGGCTACGGGCGCATCGTCAACATCGCGTCCGTCGCCGGCAAGGAAGGCAACCCGAACGCATCGCATTACAGCGCCTCGAAGGCCGGTGTGATCGCGCTCACCAAGTCGCTGGCCAAGGAGTTGGCGACCAAGGGCGTGCTGGTGAATGCAGTGTCGCCAGCGGCGGCCAAGACGGCGATCTTCGATTCGATGGCGCAATCGCACATCGACTTCATGCTCTCGAAGATTCCGATGGCGCGCTTTCTCCAGGTGGGCGAAGCGGCGGCGATGATCGCCTGGCTGTCGTCGGAAGAGTGTTCGTTCAGCACCGGGGCGGTTTTCGATCTGTCGGGTGGGCGGGCGACTTACTGAGTCGATGTCTGAGTCGATATCGAGGCGGTTGTCATCGCGGGTGTTTGTCCGACGAACTCTCGCGCCGATCACCGATGCGCGGCGGGGCAAGGCATGACATAAACGGCTCCTCGGCGAACGCCGCTCAACCGCTCAGGAGACCGCACATGCAGATCATTCCCACCACCCTCCTCCGCAAAACCCTGGCCATCGGCGCCATCGCCACCTTGGCCTTGGCCGCCGGCTGCGGCAACATGAAGTCCATGGGCTCGGGCGGCGTCTCGTCCTTCGGCGCGGCCTTGACGAGCGCGGCCGAGGTGCCGCCGAACTCGTCGAGCGGCAGCGGCACGCTGGAAGCCACGCTCGACAAATCGACCAACATCCTGAAGTGGAAACTCGTCTACTCCGGCCTCACCGGCCCGGCGACGATGGCCCACTTCCACGGCCCGGCCATGGCCGGCGTGAACGCCGGTGTGGTCGTGCCCTTCGCCAGCGCCGCCAGCCCATCCGAAGGCCAGGCCACGCTGACGCCCGCACAAGTCGCCGACCTGATGGACGGCAAGTGGTACGCCAATGTTCACACCGCCGTGAACCCCGGCGGCGAGATCCGCGGGCAGGTCACGGCGAAGCCTTCGGCGCCTTGACGCTTCAGGCCGAGGCTGGCTTGTTGCCTTCAGCCTCTTGGTCTTGAAGCAGCCGCCACATGACCTTGCCCGAGCCGGACTTGGGCAAGGCATCGACGAAGTCCACCAGCTTGGGCACCTTGTAGGCTGCCATGTTCTCGCGTGACCAATTGATGATGTCTTCGGCCGTGGTCTTGCCCTTGGCTTCGGTACGCAGCACCACCACGGCCTTGACCGTCTCGCCGCGGTAGGCATCGCGCGCGGCGATGATGCAAGCCTCCTGCACCGCAGGGTGCTTGTAGAGCAGCATCTCGACTTCCGCCGGCCAGATCTTGAAGCCGCTGGCGTTGATCATTCGCTTCAAGCGATCGGTCATGAAGAAGTAGCCTTCTTCGTCCATGCGGCCCAAGTCGCCGGTGCGGAAGAACTTCTGGCCCTCGAACTCGACGAAGGCGGCACGCGTGGCTTCCGGGTGACCCCAGTAACCTTCGAAGACCATGGGCCCGCGGGTGATGATCTCGCCGACGTCGCCAGGCGTGAGTTCCTGCAGCGTAGCCGGGTCGACCACGCGCGAATCGACGCCGAAGATCGGGATGCCCAGGCATTGCAGCTTGGCGCGCTCGGCCGGGTTGGCGTGGGTGGTGGCCGCAGTCTCCGTCAGGCCGTAGCCTTCGCCGAAGGTGATCTCGAATTCGTCGAGCACGCGCTGGGCCACGGCCTGCGGCATGGCTGCGCCACCACCGCTCAGGTTGCGCAGGCCTTTGAGGTCGAAGGTCTTGTAGTTGGGGCTGGCGAAAAGGTCGATCACCATGGTTGGGATGCAGACCCAATGCGACACCTTGTAGGCCGACATCGATCGGCCGGCCAGTTCGCGGTCCCAGCGCGGCATCAGCACGATGGTGCTGCCGGCATAGACCGAGCCGAGCACCAGATAGATCATGCCGGTGATGTGGAACATCGGCACCACGCCGAGCGCCACCGTTTCGGCCCCCGCGTGGCTCCACTGCGCACCGACCGCATTGGCCATCAACGTGCGGTGGGTGTGGATGCAGCCCTTGGGCAGGCCGGTGGTGCCGGAGGTATAGGGCAGCAAGGCCATGTCGCCCGCCTGCGCGGTGTGCGGGCCGGGCACGAGTGGCTGCGCGAGTGCATCGGTCCAGCGGGTGTAGGTGGCGCTCGCTTCCGTGGGCAGGACCGGGTCGCTGCGCAGCCAGGCTTCCATGGCGGGCGGTGGCGTGTCGACGGGGGCGAGCGCGCCTTCGGGCATGGCATCGGTGAAGCGTGTGACCAGCACCTGCCGCAGGCGCTGGCCTTCGGGCAGGGCTTCGTTGGCGGTGTTGACGATACCGGCCAGGTCGGCAGTGCAGATCGCGACCGTCGCTTGCGGGTCCGTGATGTAGTGCTTGAACTCCTCGGCGCGGTTCATCGGGTTCACCGGCACCACGACCGCATTGGCCCGCAAGATGCCGTAGAGCGCCGTCGGGAACTGCGGACAGTTCTGCATGAAGATCAGCACGCGGTCGCCCGCCTTCACGCCCACGCTCTGCAGCCAGCCGGCCACCGCCTCGGCCTGCGATTCGAGCGCGCGATAGCTCAGCGCCCGGCCGAAGAAGAGGTAGGCGGCCTTGTCGGGAAAGCGCTGCGCCGACACCTGCAGGTTGAACCAGAGAGAGGTCTGCGGCACCGCCAATTCACGCGGAAGGCGCTTGGGCCAGTTCTGGAAATGCGGGCGATCGGCAGGGACGTTCGGCACAAAAAACTCCTTGAAAAGTGCAACGCCAAGGTATAGCCGAAACATGGCTGCGCGGTTGCCGCCGGGGCGACGAGTTGGCCCGGGCAAACCCTAGGCGCACCCTCTCATCAAGGGGAATGAAAACGCCGGCCCGATTCTGGCTTGGCACGTGCGACGATCGGCCATGCTGTTCGCTCGCGCCCGGGGGGCGCACGCGGCGTCGATTTCCGAATTTACCAATCAAGCAGAATCAATTGAATCAACACTGCGATATTGGCTCTGTTCTGCGCCATGCCGCTGCCATGGCCGGCTTACGCTAGCGCATGTCCATCGCCACACTCTCCAGTCCGCCGGCGGCCTCTGCCATGAACGAGCCCCCTGCGATCCTCGACATCGAGGCCTCGGGTTTCGGGCGCGACAGCTACCCCATCGAGGTGGGCTATGTGCTGCCCGATGGCAGCACGTTCTGCACGTTGATACGGCCCGCAGCGAACTGGACGCACTGGGACCCTGCGGCCGAGAAGCTGCACCAGGTGTCGCGCGCCACCGTGGAGGCGCATGGCAAGGACCTGGTGCTGGTGGCCCGCCACCTCAACGACGAGTTGCACGGCCGCACGCTGTACTGCGACGGCTGGGCCAACGATTACAGCTGGCTGGGCGCTCTCTTCGAAGCGGCCGATCTGGTGCCCGCCTTCAAGCTCGACAACCTGCGCGTGCTGCTGACCGAACGCGAAGCCGCGCACTGGGACATCGTGAAAACACAGGTACGCACGGAAATGCGCCTGCAGCGCCACCGCGCCAGCGCCGATGCCCGTTTGCTGCAGGCCACGCTGATGCGCATGCGGGCGCCGCTGCCGGGAAAGTCGGCCTAGGTCTTCATTGACCTTCGCGTCGGCGCCTGGCGTCGGCAATGCGCACGCATTCGGCCTGGTTGCGATAGCGCGGCAATTCGCACTCGCGCTCCATGCACATCGCCATCGCGATGAACACTCGGCTGCCGCAGGCTTCGCGCGCGGTCGCTGGCATGGCGGCCATCGCCGACGGCAAGGGGCGCGGCGACGGGACGATGCTGCCGCGGGTCGATGACGATGGCAGAACGCGGGATTCGGTGACCTCGGCGGCGGCCTCTTCGTCGCCATCGGCTTCTTCGGCGGTTGGCCGCGCGGCTTGTTTGGAAGCGACGCGGGCGGGCTTGGGCTTGGCGGCGATGTCGGTGCCTGCGCCGATTTCGGGGACGGGCGTGCCGACACGGGTCGAGGCTTGGCGGGTGGGCACGGCAGCGGGCGGCGTACCCGGGGGCTGTGCGGTGTTGGTTGGTGATGCCGTGGTTGGTGAGGCGGTGGACGAAGTCGCCGGGGCCGATGTGGTGGCCGGCGACGAAGGCGGCGCAGCATCGTTCGATGACGGCGTGGCCGCGATCTGCGGGACCGGCTGTGCAGCCGTCCGCGAGGTCAGGTCGGGCACCGCGGCGGTCGGTGAAGCAGGCGCCGCGATGGCCGGCACGCTGGCGCCTTGTGCAGCGATGCCGGCGCCGGCCTCATCGCCTCCACGCAGCTTCCAGAAGCCCGCCACGGTCAGCACGGCAACGGTCGCGAGCGTGGCAACGACGATTCCGGTCTTCGATGCCGAAGGCGTGGGCGCTGTGACAAGCGGCGGCACGCCTTGCCATGCGGTGTTCGGATTCGCGCTGGTCACGGCCTGTGCGGCATTCGTCTGCACAGCCGGCGCCGGTGGAACTGGTGGTAGCACGGCAGCCGGTGGCAGCTCATGAGCCGCCACCGCGGGCGCGGTCATCCGTGCCGTCGGCGTGTCCGCGATGCCTGGCACCTGCTGTGAGGCGGCAGACACAGGCGCGATGGTTGGTGCTGCCATCGATGCCGCTGTTTGCGCCGCCGTCCGCGCCGCATACGCCGGACTCACCACCATCGTCGCCTCATACGGCGGCACGGCGCCCGCAGCCGGGCCAACACCCGCCCCTGACACCGCATCGAACGCCGGCGGCACCACCGGCGCCATGGCCGGGATGGTCGTCTGCCCGCTGCCCGATGCACGCGCGCGCATCGGCAGATCAGTGCGCCCATCCAGCGCCGACCGCAGCGCTTCCGCACTCTGTGGCCGCTCGCCCGGCCGCACCGCGAGCATCCACGCGACGGCCGAAAGAAACCGCGCCGACACCCCTGGCACCACGCGGTCTTCGATCGACTCGGCGTTGTCTTGTAACGCCCGCGCGGTGGCAGGCGGCGGTGGCGCGCCGAACAGCAGGAAGTGCATCACCGCGCCGAGCGCATAGATGTCGGTCCATGGGCCTTGGCGCAGTTGCGTCATCTCGGCGTACTGCTCGATCGGCGCGTAGCTGGGCTTGAGGATGGCGGTGAGCGACTGGGTGCGGTCGCTGATGACGCGGCGGGCGGCCCCAAAGTCGAGCAGGATGGGCTGGCCTTCGCGCGGCAGCAGGATATTGTCGGGCGCGATGTCGCGGTGGTAGACGCCTTCGCGGTGCAGCAGCTCGATCGCATCGAGCATGGGGTTGAGCACGCCGCGTATCCAGCGCTCGTCGGGCGGCTGCGCCATGGCGCGGCGCGCATCGCGCAGGGTGATGCCTTGCAGGTAGGGCATCACCATGTAGGCGGTGGCGTTGTCTTCCCAGAAGCGGTAGACCTTCACCAGGCTCGGGTGGTCGAAGCGCGCCAGCAGCCGTGCCTCGTTGACGAAGGAGCGCAGGCCGATCGCGTAGGTTTCGGTGAACGAGCCCGAGCGCACCGTGATGGCCGGGCCCACGCCGCGCGCGGCCAGCGAGGCCGGCATGTATTCCTTGAGCGCCACCTCTCGCTCCAGCGAATGGTCTTGCGCCAGGTAGACGATGCCGAAGCCGCCCACGCCGAGCACGCGGACGATCTCGAACTCGCCGAAGCGCGTGCCAGGTGGCAGCGCGTCGTGGTCGGGAATGGCGAAGGGGGGTGCGGGCGGTTGGGGAAGCATGCACGGCACCGATCGGCGGCTGTGGGGGAACTGCGGGCAAGCTTAACGCAGCGCCGAATGGTGCGCCGCACCTAAAATTCGCGCTTTCTTCCCTAGAACCGGTGCGCGCCAGCGGCTCGCCGACACCCCATGACCACCATTCTTCAGCACCTTCCCGCCGGCCAGAGCGTCGGTATTGCGTTTTCCGGCGGTCTGGACACCAGCGCCGCGCTGCACTGGATGCGCAAGAAGGGCGCGATTCCCTACGCCTACACCGCCAACCTCGGCCAGCCCGACGAGCCCGATTACGACGAGATCCCGCGCAAGGCGATGCAGTACGGCGCCGAAAAGGCCGTGCTTGTCGATTGCCGCACCCAGCTCGTGGCCGAGGGCATCGCGGCGCTGCAAAGCGGCGCCTTCCACATCTCGACCGGCGGCGTCACCTACTTCAACACCACGCCGCTGGGCCGTGCCGTGACCGGCACCATGCTCGTGGCCGCGATGAAGGAAGACAACGTCAACATCTGGGGCGATGGCAGCACCTACAAGGGCAACGACATCGAGCGCTTCTACCGCTACGGCCTGCTCGCCAATCCCGCACTCAAGATCTACAAGCCCTGGCTGGACCAGCTCTTCATCGATGAACTCGGTGGCCGCGCCGAGATGTCGGAGTTCATGCGCGCCTCGGGCTTCACCTACAAGATGTCGTCGGAGAAGGCGTATTCCACCGACTCCAACATGCTGGGCGCCACCCACGAGGCCAAGGATCTGGAATACCTGAGCAGCGGCATGAAGATCGTCGAGCCCATCATGGGCGTGGCCTTCTGGCGTGACGATGTGGAGGTGAAGCGCGAAGAGGTCAGCGTGCGCTTCGAAGAAGGCATGCCGGTGGCCCTCAACGGCCAGACCTTCGCGAGCAGCGTGGACCTGCTGATGGAAGCCAACCGCATCGGCGGGCGCCACGGCCTGGGCATGAGCGACCAGATCGAAAACCGCATCATCGAGGCCAAGAGCCGCGGCATCTACGAAGCGCCCGGCCTGGCACTCCTCTTCGCCGCCTACGAACGCCTCGTCACCGGCATCCACAACGAAGACACCATCGAGCAATACCGCGACAGCGGCCGCCGCCTGGGCCGCCTGCTCTACCAGGGCCGCTGGTTCGATTCGCAGGCCATCATGCTGCGCGAAACCGCCCAGCGCTGGGTGGCACGCGCCATCACCGGCGAGGTGACCTTCGAACTGCGCCGCGGCAACGACTATTCCATCCTCAACACCACCTCGCCCAACCTCACCTACAAGCCCGAACGGCTGACGATGGAAAAGGGCGAGTCGAGCTTCTCGCCGCAAGACCGCATCGGCCAGCTGACCATGCGCAACCTCGACATCTCCGACACGCGCGAGAAGCTGCTGGTGTATTCGAAGGCGGGCTTGCTCTCGGCCGGCACGGGTGCGGCGATGCTGCGGCTGGGTGAGAGCGACGCTACCTCGGCTGCGCCTGCAGCCGACACGAAGAAGCCCGCGTAAGTGGCGGACATTCGAACGGGCATTCACTCACCGGTCATCGTTCGCGAATAGACTCCGCCACCCATGCGCCGCCCCGCCCTCCTCCAACGCCACCAGCGCCTGCTCATGCATGCGGTGATGGCGTTGCTGCTGCTCTTCATGCAGCAGCAGGCGACGCTGCACTGGCTATCCCATGCCGTGGATGCCACGCATGCGAGCGTGAAGCACCCTCTGCCCACGGCGGGCTGTGACGAGTGCGTCGGCATGGCGGCCTTCGGTGCCGCGGCGCCCGTCACGAGCCTCATGCTGCCTGCCGTTCCGGCCACGCACGAACGCGCTCAAGCGGCGCAACTGGCATCGATCGCGACCGCGTTGCGGTTGGCGTTTCGGTCGCGCGCACCCCCGATCCTGGTTTGAGCTTGTAGCGGCGTCACGAGACGTCGCAGATACGCCCACGACGGCACCGACGTCCGCTGCACAGCAGCGCGTCGGTCGCCGGCCGTGCGTGCTTTCTCATGCTTTCAGCCAGGATCACCATGTTCAAGACGACCACGCTCGCCGGCGCGATTTCGCTCGCGCTCGCTTCTTTCTCCTCGTTTGCCAACGAGCCCCAAGCCGCGGCCGATACCGTTCTGGCGCAGGCCGCGGCACCGGCATCGCCGGTTTCATCTGCCACATCCACCACCGCGCCCGCCAAGCTCGAACGTGTCGAAGTCGAAGGCACGCGCCAGAAGCTCGACGCCGCGCGCAACCTGCTCTCACCCGAGACCGGCAGCACGATCTACCGCTTCGAAAAGTCCGACATCGCCAACCTGCCGCTCGGTGACGCCACGCCCATCAACCAGGTGTTACTGCGCGCGCCGGGCGTGGTGCAAGACTCCTTCGCCGCCGGCGGGCTGCATGTGCGCGGCGACCATGCCAACCTGCAGTACCGGATCAACGGCGTGGTCGTGCCCGAATCGGTGAGCGGCTTCAGCCAGTCGCTCGACACCCGCTTCGCCAACCAGATCTCGCTGCTCACCGGCGCGCTGCCGGCCCAATACGGCTACCGCACCGCCGGCGTGATCGACATCCACACCAAGGGCGCCGGCATGGAGAACAGCGGCAGCGTGGGCGTGACCTTCGGCAGCCGCGGCCATGCCGAAACCAGCTTCGACATCGGCGGCAGCAAGGGCGATTTCTCGTACTTTCTGAGCGGCTCGTATTTGCAAAGCGACCTGGGCATCGAGAACCCCACGCCCGACAACAATGCGATCCACGACAGCACGCGCCAGGGCAAGGGCTTCGCATACCTGTCGTACCTGCTGGGTGAAGACAGCCGCGTGAGCCTGATGCTGGCCAATTCCAACAGCCGCTTCCAGATTCCCGACGTGCCGGGGCAAAGCCCTGCGTTTTCGCTGGGCGCGACGCCCATCCCCGCCTCCACCGATCTGAACGCCAACCAGAGCGAGCGAAACAACTTCCAGGTGCTCTCGTTCCAGTCCAGCCTGGGCAAGGGCGTGGACTACCAGATCTCGCTGTTCCGCCGCTACAGCGATGTTCACTACCGGCCCGATGCCATCGGCGACCTCGCCTACACCGGCATCGCCTCCGACGCCCTGCGGCGCAACACCGCGACCGGCTTGCAGGCCGACTTCAGCGACAAGCTGAACGAGCAGCACACGCTGCGCGCCGGCCTCTTCGTGCAGCGCGAGCGCGGCGGCGTGGACAACACCGCCTCGGTCTTCCCGGCCGATGCCGACGGCAACCAGACCAGCACGGTGCCCATGGTCATCACCGACAACGCCAGCCTGCGCGGCCACCTCTACGGCCTCTATTTGCAAGACGAATGGCAGCCGACCAAGGCGCTCACCATCAACTTCGGCGCGCGCTACGACCAGGTGAACACGGTGGTGAAGGAGTCGCAGCTCAGCCCGCGGCTCGGCCTGGTCTACGACCTGACCGACACCACCCGCGTGCATGCCGGATATGCGCGCTACTTCACCCCGCCGCCCACCGAGAAAATCGACACCACCTCGGTGCAGAAATTCCTCGGCACCACCAACGCGCTGCCGTCGGATGCCAATACCTCCGTGCGCTCGGAGCGGTCCAACTACTTCGATGCCGGCATCTCGCACCAGTTGACGCCCAACATCACACTCGGCGCCGATGCCTACTACCGGCAAGTGCGCCATCTGCAGGACGAAGGCCAGTTCGGCAGCGCCTTCATCTACTCGGCCTTCAACTTCGACAAGGGCAAGATCTACGGGCTGGAACTCTCGGCCTCGTACAAGGACGACCGGCTCACCGCTTACGCCAACGTGGCGCTTTCGGCGGCGCGCGGCAAGGGCATCGAGACGGGGCAGTTCAACTTCGGCGACGAAGAACTCGCCTACATCGCCAGCCACTGGGTGCACCTGGACCATGAAGAGAAGATGTCGGCCTCGGCCGGCGCGGCGTACCGCCTCGATGGCGGCACGACAGTGAGCGCCGACGCGCTCTTCGGCAGCGGCCTGCGCAACGGCTTTGCCAACACGGAGCACCTGCCCAGCCACCTGCAGATGAACGCGACCGTCGCGCATTCGTTCGACCTGCCGGCCATCGGCAAGTTCGATGCACGGCTCTCGGTCGTCAACCTGTTCGACCGCACTTACCAGCTGCGCGACGGCAGCGGCATCGGCGTGGGCGCGCCGCAGTTCGGGCAGCGGCGCACGGTGTATGTGGCCTTGAACAAGCCTTTCAGCTTCTGATTCACTACGCGATCGGCACCCGCTGAGCGTTGCGGAGGTGCCAAAATCCGCGGCCATGAATTGCAATTCTTCACGCCGCGGACTCCTCTACGCCACAGGGCTGCTCGCGGCCAGTGCCTTCACGCCGGCCGCCTGGGCGCTCGATGCACCCACCGGCAAGGTGGTGCTGACGGTCTCGGGCACCGTGCAGAACCGCAACGCCCCCGAAGGTGCCTCCTTCGACATGCCGATGCTGGAGAAGCTGCCGCAACACAGCTTCTCCACCAAGACGCCGTGGTATCCGCAGGCCCGCAAGTTCACCGGCGTGCGCCTGCGTGATGTTCTGGCCGCCGCTGGCGCGCGCGGCACCGTCATCAACGCGGTGGCGCTCAACGACTACCGCGTGGAGATCCCGGGTGAAGACGCCGCCCGCACCGAGGTGATCGTGGCCTACCTGCTCGACGACAAGCCCATGACGGTGCGCGAGCGCGGCCCCCTCTTCGTCATCTACCCGTTCGACGACAACCCCGACCTGCGCAACGCGGTGTACTTCAGCCGCGCGATCTGGCAGTTGCGAACGCTGGACGTGAAATGAGCAGCGCCACGCCCGACGACGGCCAACCGCCGCGACGGGCCGGGCTGGTCATCGTCGGCGTGGTGCTGGCCGCCGTGCTGTTCGCGGTTGCCTATGTGCAGTGGCGCCAGCACCGGCTGCTGGGCGACACCACACAGTTCCAGAACGATGCACTGAGCTGGAGCTTCTCGCAGCTCGAAACCGAACACCTGCGGCTGGAGAACCGGCTCGACACGGCGCTGCGCAACCCGGCACCGAACGACGCCGAGCAACTGCAGACGCGCTACGACATCTTCGTGAGCCGCATCGGCCTGGTCGACCACGACCGTGCCCGCAAGATCATGGCGGGCCATGCCTCCTTCGAGCCGGCGATGGCGCAGGTCAAGGCCTTCGTGGCCGCGGCCGACCACTACCTCGGTCCCACGCCGAATGCGCCTCTGACTCCGGAAGCGATGCGCGAGCTGCTGACTGGCCTGAACAGCCTCGACGTGCCACTGCACGACCTCTCGCTCGGCGCCTCGCACCTGCTCTACGAACGCGCCGCGCAACGCAACGCACTGGTCCGCCAGCAAAGCCAGCTGAGCATCGCGCTCACCGCCTCTCAATGCCTGCTGCTGCTGGCGATGGCGGCCATCGTCGTGCGGCAACTGCGTGCCCTCACCGAGCGCCGCCGCCGCCTGGAAGCACTCGCCACCAGCCTCTCGCAGGCGCGGGTGGAAGCCGAATCGGCGAGCCGCGCCAAGAGCGTCTTCCTCGCCAACATGAGCCACGAGATCCGCACGCCCTTCCACGGGCTGCTGGGCATGATGTCGCTGCTGCAGGACACGCGGCTCACGGTGCAGCAAAGCGGGTTTCTGACCACCGCCAAGGAGTCGGCCCACCACCTGCTCGAGATCCTGAACGACATCCTCGATGTGTCCAAGCTCGAGTCGGGCAAGCTGCAGATGGCGACCGCGACCGTCGACCTGCTGCAGCTCGTGAGCCAGGTCGATGCGCTGATGCGCGTGCAGGCGCAGGCCAAGAACCTCACGCTGCGCTTCGAGGTGGCGCCGGATGTGCCGCGCTGGGTGCGGGCCGACGCCACGCGCGTCAAGCAGATCCTCTTCAACCTGCTCAGCAACGCCGTCAAGTTCTCGACCCGCGGCACGGTGCGGCTCAGTGTGAGCGACCACGGTGCCGGCCTGTTGGCTTTCGTCGTCGCCGACACCGGCATCGGCATGGACGCGGCCACGCAGGCCCTGCTGTTCCAGCGCTTCGTGCAGGGCGACGACAGCACCTCGCGCCGCCACACCGGCACCGGCCTGGGCCTGGAAATTTCGCGCAACCTCGCGCGGCTGATGGGTGGCGACATCGCCGTGGCGAGCAGCCCGGGTGTGGGCAGCACCTTCACCGTGGTGCTGCCGCTGCCTTCCGTCGGGCCGCCGCTCGCCGACACGCAAGCGCCCGCCATGGCCGGCGGCGCGCCGCAGCCCAAGCTGCACGTGCTCGTCGCCGAAGACCACCCGGTGAACCGCGCCTACATGGAAGCCGTGCTCGACAAGCTGGGCCACGAGGCCGTCTTCTGCGACAACGGCGAAGGCGCGGTGCGGGCCTTGCAGGCGCAGGAATTCGACATCGTGCTGATGGACCTGCACATGCCGGTGATGGATGGCTTCGCGGCCGCACGCGCCATCCGCGCCATGCCGCCACCGCGCGGCAGCGTGCCCATCGTGGCACTCACGGCAGACGCGTTCCAGGAGTCACGCGACCTCGCCCATCAGGCCGGGATGGACGCCTTTCTCACCAAACCGGCGCACCTGCCGCAATTGCGCGAAGCGCTGCAGCGGTATGCGGGCAAGCCCGGCGCGCCAGCGGCGGTCGGCACCAGGACCTCGATCGATGCGGCCTTGCCGATCGACGGCGCGAGTGCAGAAGCCGAAGCCCACATCGACCACGCCACCGTGCAAGACGTCAGTACCATGCTCTCGCCCGAGCGCTACGGCGAGCTGCTGACGCACTTCTTCACCACCCACGGCAGCGCGCTCACCGGCATGCGCCGTGCAGTGTCTACCGATAGGAAAGACGAGGTCCGCGCCGCCGCCCACTCGCTCAAGGGCGCGGCCCTCAGCCTCGGCCTGCGCTCGGTGGCCGACATTGCGCAGAAGCTGCAAACCGCCGGCCCCCATGCATCACCGGCCGAGCTGACATCGCTGCTCGATGCGCTCGACAGCCACCTGGCGATCACCCACGATGTGTGCCTGCGTTTGCAGCTGATGCCGCCTGCGCCCCATCACCTCGGCGCGCAGACCGCAGGGGTGACCTGAGCTACCTCAGCTCTTGAAGAACGCGAAGAAGGCGATGTAGCGCGCCACGTCGCCGCCGCCGGTGGAGTGGCCGACGTGGATCGCCTTGCGCAGATCGAGCGCCTCGGTGACGGCCGCCAGGTCGTCGGCGTGGCGGTCCATGTCGTGGCCGGTCGAACCCTGTCTCGAATGGCCGTGGCCGCGGCGGTCGTGCGCGATGACGCGGCTGCCCTACTGCACGAACTACAGCATCTGGCCATGCCGGTCTGGCTTGAACGATTCGAAGGTCCGTTTTCTGTTTGTCGCGTGGCGTTCCGTATCGGCGCGCGAAATTCCGGCGAACCCGTACGCCGTTTGGCGCATATCCGCGCGCCGCCGTACTCGCTACGCTCGCAGCATTGGCCGAATGCCACCCGGACACCGGCCCAAAGGGAGTGTCGTGAAGTTCAGATTTGCACAAATGACGCCGCGCGGTCTGTGGATCTCGCCGGGGGTCTTTCAAGGCGGCTACGACGAGATCGTGGTGATGGTGACCAATGGCCACGTGCTGGGGCAACCTCGCGCGGCGGTCGAAGAAGGCTCGGGGCGGGTCATCTTTTCGCTCGACGGGCACGGCCATTCGACGCCGGCCTCCGCGTCGATGTTCGAGGGATCGGCCGCAGGGGCGACAGCGGCCTGAGCGCTGCAAACGCGCTCACCCGCCATCGGCACGACAATGCCCGCGCGGTGGGCCGGGCAGGATCGTTCGGCGTGCGCGCACACACGAGGACAGGTTCGATGGCGTTTTACGAAGTCTTTGCGCGCGCGGTGGCCCTGGTCGGCGCCGGTGCGATCCGGTGGCGCCGCCAGCAGGGCGCGTCCAACATCCCGGCGGTGGGCTTGGCCCCGACGATTCCGGCCGGGCAACCGCAGGGCAGCATCCCCACGCTGAAGATGCCCACGGCCCAAGGCTGGGCGAAGGGCCACGTGCCTTCCGCCGCGCCAGGCTTGAAGGTCAATGCTTTCGCCAGCGGGTTGAAGCATCCACGTTGGATCCAGGTGCTGCCCAATGGCGACGTGACGGTGGCCGAGGCCATGCAAACCGGAGGCAAGCCGCGCACGCTGTTCGACCACGCCATGGTCGCCACCATGCGCCGCGCCGCCGCCCTCGGCGAGAGCCCGAACCGCATCACCTTGCTGCGCGATGCCGATGGCGACGGCGTGGCCGAGCAGCGCCACACGCTGCTGGAAAACCTCAACCAGCCCTTCGGCATGGCCCAGCTCGGCGAGACCTTCTACGTCGGCAACACCGATGGTGTGATGGCCTTCCCTTACACCACAGGCACGACAAAGATCGAGGCCCCCGGCCAGCGGCTGAGCACCTTCAAACCGGGCGGCCACTGGACGCGCAGCCTGCTGCCCAGCCCGGACGGCCGCCGGCTTTACGTGGGTGTGGGTTCGCTCACCAACATCGCAGAGCACGGCATGAAGCACGAGGAAGGCCGCGCCTGCGTCTATGAGCTGGACCTGGCGACCAACCATTGCCGAATCTACGCGGCCGGCCTGCGCAACCCCGTGGGCCTGGCCTGGGAGCCGATCACCGGGCGGCTCTGGACCGTCGTCAACGAGCGCGACGGCCTGGGCGACGAAACTCCGCCCGACTACCTCACCTCGGTGATCGACGGTGGCTTCTACGGCTGGCCGTACTGCTACTGGGGCCAAACGGTGGACGACCGCGTGCCGCAAGACGCGGCCCTCGTCGCCCGCGCAATGACGCCCGACTACGCCCTTGGCGGCCACACCGCCTCGCTCGGCCTGTGCTGGATGCCGGCCGGCACGCTGCCCGGCTTCGATGTGGACGGCATGGCCATCGGCCAGCACGGCTCGTGGAACCGCAGCACGCTCAGCGGCTACAAGCTGGTGTTCGTGCCCTTCGCCAACGGCCGGCCCTCTGGCCCGCCGCGCGACATCCTTTCGGGCTTTCTGGCACCGGACGAATCGGTTTCCTACGGCCGGCCGGTTGGCGTGGTGGTCGGGCCGGACAAGAAGTCGCTGTTGATGGCCGACGATGTGGGCGATGTGATCTGGCGGGTGACGGGCGGCTGATTCGCCTCGCTTCTCAGACGACGACAGGCTCCGGCTCCAGCCGGATGCCGAAGCGGCCGTAAACGCTCTCCTGTATCGCCGTGGCGAGCAGCATCACCTCGGAGCCAATGGCCCCGCCGCGGTTGACCAGCACCAGCGCCTGCTTCTCGTAGACGCCGGCCTGGCCCACGTGTTTGCCCTTCCAGCCGCAGGCGTCGATCATCCAGCCGGCGGCGAGCTTGACGCTGCCATCGGGCAAGGGGTAATGCACGATTTCCGGATCACGCCCGATGATGTCGCGGCACTGCTCGGGCGTGACGATGGGGTTCTTGAAGAAGCTGCCGGCGTTGCCGATGGCACCCGGGTCGGGCAGCTTGGCGCGGCGAATGGCGCAGATCCAGTCGAACACCTGCTGCGCGCTCGGCGCGGTGATGCCGGTCTCGTGGATCTTGCGTTCCAGGTCGAGATAACCCAGCACCGGCTGCCACGGCTTGGGCAGGCGAAAGCGCACCCGCGTGATCACGCTGCGGCCGGCGAGTAGATTTTTGAAAACGCTCTGGCGGTAGCCGAAGCCGCAAGTTTCCTTCCCGAGCGTGACGCCGCGGCCGGTCATCAGATCGACGGCATCGAGCGACTCGAAACGGTCGGCCAGCTCGATGCCGTAGGCGCCGATGTTCTGCACCGGCGATGCGCCGACCGTGCCGGGGATCAGCGCCAGGTTCTCGAGCCCCGGCCAGCCTTGCGCTAGCGTGTAGGCCACGAACTCATGCCAGTTTTCGCCGGCGCCGGCCTCGACGATCCAGGCATCGGCGCGTTCTTCGACCAGTTGCATGCCGCGCACTTCGACCTTCAGGACCACCTGCGGCATGTCCCGCGTCAAAATGATGTTGCTGCCGCCGCCGAGGATGAACTTGGCCGCGCGGCCGAGTTGGGGATGATCGACCACGCCCCGCACATCGGCATCGCCCGCCACCCGCACGAGTGTGTGCGCCACGGCCGGCAGGCCGAAGGTGTTGTAGGGTTTGAGGCTGATGCCCGACTCGATTTGCATGCCACAATTTTCGCTGATTCAGGAGTAAAGAGATGCCAAGCTTCGATGCCGTGCTCGACCCCAACCTCGTAGAGGTGCGCAATGCCGTCGACCAGACCGCCAAGGAGATCGTCACCCGCTTCGACTTCAAGGGTTCGTCGGCCAAGGTCGAGTTGAAAGAGAAGGAACTGACGATCTGGGCCGACAGCGATTTCCAGATCGGCCAGGTGATGGACATTCTCATCGCCAAGATGAGCAAGCGCAGCGTGGACGTGCGCTTTCTCGACCGCACCGCCAAGATCGAGAAGATCGGCGGCGACAAGGTCAAGCAGCTCGTCACCGTCAAGAGCGGTATCGACAACGACACCGCCAAGAAGATCCAGACCTTCATCAAGCAGAGCAAGATGAAGGTGCAGGCTTCGATCCAGGGTGATTCGGTGCGCGTGACCGGCGCCAAGCGCGATGAGCTGCAAGCGGCGATGGCGCTGATCCGCAAGGAAGTGCCAGAAGCACCGCTTTCTTTCGACAATTTTCGCGATTGAGCGGGTTTGCGCGGCGTAGGCTTTCCGCTTCTACCGCTTTCTGGTGCCCATCATGCGCTGCGCTTGCCTTGTTGCCTTTCGTGTTGCGGCGCTGCTTGGTGCGTTGATACCGGTGATTCCCGCCGCGGCGCAGACCGTCTCGATGAGCGGCAGCTTCGGTGACAAGGCTTTGCTGATCATCGACGGCACGCCGCGCACCGTGGCGGCCGGCAGCACGGTGCAGGGCGTCAAGCTGGTGAGCGTCAGCGGCGGCGATGCGGTCGTCGAAGTCAACGGCAAGCGCGTGGCCGTGGCGATGGGCGGCGCGCAGGTCAACCTGGGCGGCGTGGCAAGTGCCGGTGGCGGCTCTCAGATCGTGCTGACCGCCGGCAGCGGCGGGCACTTCATGACGGCCGGCTCGATCAACGGCAAGGCGGTGCGCTTCCTCGTCGACACCGGCGCCACCAACATCTCGCTGAGCCAGCAGGAAGCCGAGCGCATCGGCCTCGATTTTCGCCACGGCCAACAAGGCATTGCCGGCACCGCCAACGGCCAGGTGACCGCCTACCGCGTCTCGCTCGGCGTGGTGCGCGTGGGCGATGTGCAGGTCTACGACGTGGATGCGACCGTGCTGCCCGGCACCATGGACGGCGTGCTGCTCGGCAACAGCTTTCTCACGCGCTTTCAGATGAAGCGGGAGAACGATGTGATGACGCTGAGCAAGCGGCCTTGATTTAGCCGACTCCCTCTCCCGCCTGCGGGAGAGGGTTGGGATGAGAGTGTTCTTCGACGCGCCCCACTGGCGGCTTCGCCAACGCAAACGCCACGACCGCCGCCACACCTGTCGCCGACAACACCAGCAACAGTTCCCGATACCCCGGCAACACCAGCAGCAGCCACGCCGTGAGC
>JAMFRW010000560.1 GCA_026224975.1 Rhodoferax sp.
CCTTGGGGTCGGCGTAGACGTTGTAGGTGATGCCGTTTTCGCGGATCTCGCGCTCCATCAGCGCGAGCGTGTCGCCGACTTCCGAACCTTCACGGCCGGCGAGCGAGCGCAAGAACGCATGCCAGTGCGGACGCGGCACGTTCGGCGAGGCCAGGAGTTCGTCGTAGCGGCCTTCGAGGGCCGAGTAGCCGGAGAGCAGGTCTCTCAACATAATAGAGGGGTCAGAGCGATCATTTCCAGCATTGTCGCGTGGTAATGCGCCCTGCCGACCCCACGGCCGCAGGGTTGACGAGAAACGCGATCAGCGCGCGGCCGGGCGGCCCGCGAACGCACTGGCCACTCCGAGACCGATCAGCGCCACACCGCCGGTCCTGCCGAACAATCCGGCCCAGCGCTGCACGTTGCCCACACCTCGCAGTGCGGTTCCGACTGTAGCGGCGAGCAGCACATATGCGCAGTCGGTGCACGCCGCGATCAGCACGAAGAGGCCGCCGAGCGCCATCGCCTGCAGGGCGTGGCTCGCAGGCTCCGCAACATGGGCGACGGCAGGTGGCATGAACTGCGGCAGGAATGCGGCGAAGAACAGCGCGGTCTTGGGGTTGAGCATGGCCACCAGCAGGCCATCGCGAAAGAGCCGGCCGACCGGAGCCGGCGCGAGCTTGTCGGCCAGCGCCGCATCCGCAGTCGGTGCGCGCAGCATCTTCCAGCCCAGCCAGATCAGGTAAGCCGCGCCCGCCAGCTTGACGACGGTGAACGCCACGCTGGAAACGGCCAACAGTGCCGCGAGCCCGAGCGACGCGCCCACCGCGTTCAGGAAGTTGCCGCAAGCCACACCCGCCACCGAGCCGATGCCCGCCGCCCGCCCTTGCGCCAGCGTGCGGCTGACGATGTAGAGCACGCCCGGCCCCGGCGTCACGGCCAGGACCATACTGGCCGCCAAAAAGGCGAGCAGCGCAGACGCGGAAGGCAGCAGCGACATCATTCAGGGCTCAAGAGACGCGGCGCCTCAAGACGCTGTCGCCCTGCGCAGATCGAGCGTGAACGGGAAGTTCGGGTTGCGCTCTTCCTTCGGCACGCTCATCTTGCCCGGCGTGTGGCCGGTGCGGAAGAAGCGCGCCAGGCGGCGGGCTTCCGCTTCCAGCATGTTGACCGGGAAGGTGTCGTAGCTGCGACCACCCGGGTGCGCCACGTGGTACTGCGCGCCGCCCATCGAGCGGCTCATCCAGGTATCGACCAGGTCGAAGGTCAGCGGCGCATGCACGCCGATGCTGGGGTGCAGCGCCGACGGCGGGTTCCAGGCGCGGTAACGCACCGCGCCGATGAACTCGCCGACCTTGCCGGTCGGCTGCATCGGGATCTGCCGGCCATTGCAGGTGAGCACATGGCGGTCACCGACGAGGCCGGTCGCGACCAGCTGGATGCGCTCGACCGACGAATCGACGAAACGTGCCGTGCCGCCGGGCGCGCCTTCTTCACCCATCACATGCCACGGCTCCAGCGCGAGCCGCAGCTCGACCTTGACGCCTTCGGCCTCGAAATCACCCAGCCGCGGGAAGCGGAAGTTCAGGTGCGGCGCGAACCACTCCGGCTCGATGGCGTAACCCGCCTCGCCCAGCTCGGTCAGCACATCGCACAGGTCCTGCCAGATGAAGTGCGGCAGCATGAAGCGGTCGTGCAACTCGGTGCCCCAGCGCTTCAGGCGCTCGGGCGTGTACGGCGTCTTCCAGAAGCGCGAGACGAGCGCGCGCATCAGCAACTGCTGCATCAGGCTCATGCGGGCGTGCGGCGGCATCTCGAAGGCGCGCATTTCCAGCAGGCCGAGGCGCCCGGTGGGGCCATCCGGCGAGTACATCTTGTCGATGCAGAACTCGGCGCGGTGGGTGTTGCCGGTCACGTCGATCAGCAGGTTGCGCATGAGGCGGTCGACCAGCCACGGCGGCACGTCGCCCCGCTCGGCCTTCAGGCGCTTGAGTTCGGAGAACGCGATCTCGATCTCGTAGACCGAGTCGTTGCGCGCTTCGTCGACGCGCGGCGCCTGGCTGGTCGGCCCGACGAACAGGCCCGAGAACAGGTAGCTCAGCGCCGGGTGGTTGTGCCAGTAGGCCACCATGCTGGTGAGCAGGTCGGGCCGGCGCAGGAAGGGTGAATCGGCCACCGTCGCGCCACCGAGCACGAAGTGGTTGCCGCCGCCGGTGCCGGTGTGGCGCCCGTCGACCATGAACTTCTCGGTCGACAAACGCGTCTGGTGCGCCGCTTCGTACAAGTGCGTGGCCTGGTCGACCAGTTCGCCCCAGCTGTGCGCCGGGTGAACGTTGACCTCTATGACGCCCGGGTCGGGCGTGACGCGCAGGAGCGCCAGGCGCGGGTCCTTGGGCGGCTCGTAGCCTTCCATGATCACCGGCAGCTTCATCTCGAGCGCGGTGTCTTCGATGGCCGCGACCAGCTCCAGATAGTCTTCGAGTGCGACCGTCGGCGGCATGAAGATGTAGAGCCGGCCGTTGCGCGGCTCGGCGCTCATGGCGGTGCGCGTGACCGCGCCGGCCGATTCGAAGCGGCCCGGGGGCGCGAGGGCGGCGGCCGTGACGGCAGCGGCCGACTTGTCGCCTGCCAATGCGGCGCGCGAACGTTCGCCGAAGCTGCCAGCGCCAGCGCCGTTACCTGCTGCGGCGGCGCTCACGCCACCGGCGGCACCCGCAAAACCAGCGGGACCCAAGCCTGCGCCCGGGACAAAGCCCGGCGCAGGTTCCACGTTTTCGTTCGCATAACGCAGCCGCTGATAAGACGGCAGCGGCGCAAAGCTCTGGCTCTGGTCCGGCGGATAGACCCAGGGCAGATCGCTGTCCTTGGCCCAGGGTTGCGAATCGAGCGGCAGTCGGTAGCCCATCGCCGAATCACCCGGCACCAGGTAGCAGCGGTCGGCCCGCAGGAACCACGGCCCGGTCGTCCAGCGCGGTGCACCCGAGGGGTTGCGCGCGACCGGCAACACATGGCCGACCACCTTGTCGAGGCCTTGCGAGAACACCTTGCGCAGGCGGTCACGCTCCAGCGGATCGGAGAGGCGTGCATCGAACGGGTCCACATTGGCCGGCAGCTTGCGCTCGCGCCACAGGTAGTACCAGACGTCTTCGTAGGCCGGGAACACGTACTGCGAGTTCAGGCCCAGGCGCTTGGCCACGCCCTTGAGGAACTTGCGCGCTTCCACATCGGTGACGCCGTAGTCCTTGTGCTCGCTCGCGAACATCTCCGGGTGCGTCCAGACGGGTTCCTTGTCCTTGCGCCAGAAGAGGTTGAGCGACCAGCGCGGGAGCTGCTCGCCCGGGTACCACTTGCCCTGGCCGTAATGCAGCAGGCCGCCGTCGCCGTACTTGGCGCGCAGCTTGTCCATCAGATCGGCGGAGAGGATGCGCTTGGTCGGGCCCATGGCCTCGGTGTTCCACTCGGCCCCCTCGCGGTCGTCGACCGAAACAAAGGTGGGCTCGCCGCCTTGCGTGAGCCGCACGTCGTTCTTGCGCAGATCGTCGTCGACCTGGTGGCCGAGCTTTTCGATCGTCGCCCATTGTTCTTCGGTGTAAGGCAAGGTGACGCGCGGGGCTTCCCACACACGCGTGACCGACATCGAATGCTCGAAGGTCGTTTCGCATTCGTCGATCTCGCCGCTGACCGGCGCGGCCGACGATGGCTCGGGCGAGCATGCGAGTGGAATGTGGCCTTCGCCAGCCAGGAGGCCCGAGGTCGGGTCCAGGCCGATCCAGCCGGCGCCGGGCAGGAAGACCTCGCACCAGGCGTGCAGGTCGGTGAAGTCGATCTCGGTGCCGCTCGGGCCGTCGAGCGATTTCACATCGCTCTTCAACTGGATCAGGTAGCCCGAGACGAAGCGTGCGGCCAAGCCGAGATGGCGCAGCAGTTGCACCAGCAGCCAGCCGGTGTCACGGCACGACCCGCTGGCCTTGACGAGCGTCTCTTCCGGCGTTTGCACGCCCGGCTCCATGCGCACGAGATAGCCGATGTCGCGTTGCAGTTTCTGGTTGATCGAGACCAGCCAGTCGTTGGTGGGCGTTTTCTCGCGCGACACGCTGGCCACATAGGCCTGGAAGGCCGGCGCATCGGCCAGCTCCGGCGCCTTGATCATGTAAGGCGCGAGTTCGCGCGACAGTTCAGCCTCGTAGGCGAACGGATAGTGCTCGGCCGAGGGTTCGAGGAAGAAGTCGAACGGGTTCAGCACCGACATTTCGGCGACCAGATCGATCTCGATCCGGAACGAGGTGGTCTTGTCCGGAAACACCAGCCGCGCCAGGTAGTTGGACTGCGGATCCTGCTGCCAGTTGATGAAGTGGGTGGCCGGCTCGACACGCATCGAGTAGCTCAGGATGCGCGTGCGCGAATGCGGCGCCGGGCGCAGCCGGACGACTTGCGGGCCGAGGTTGATGGGCCGGTCGTACCGGTAGTGGGTGACGTGGTTCAGCGCGACGTGGATGGACATTCAGGGCTCCAGAGGGCGACGGCCCGGGTTCGAATTTCTAGACTGCAACGAGCGCGACCATGTTTTCGCGGCAAAAGAGCAAAGCGCCAAGGAAGTCAAGAAGCCTGCTGGACGGGCCGGCGTTCTTGGCGTCCTTGGCGCCTGGGCGGTGGATTCTCTACGGTTTGCGCGGCGACAAGCATCAGGCCGCGACCGGCACGAGAAAGTCGCGCGAAATGCCGACGCCGAGCGTGCCCACACGCTCCAGGAATTGAGTGAGGTATGCGTGCAGGCCGGTCGCGAGGATTTCGTCGATGCGGCCATAGCGCAAGTCGGCACGCAGGCGACCAGCGTGGCGCAGGGTTTCGGTCGACTGTTCGTTGGCAACCATCTCGAGGTTGACCACCACTTCCTGCATGCAGGCCGCGAGCGAACGCGGCATGTCGGCGCGCAGGATCAGCAACTCGGCGACCTTCTCCGGCCGGATCACGTTGCGGTAAGCCTTGCGGTAGACCTCGAAGCCCGAAACCGATCGCAGGATGCCGGACCAGTGATAGAAGTCGACTTCGATGTCCTTGCCCGCACCGCCGCCATTGGCGCCGCCATGGAATTCGCTCTCGACCGCATGGAACTTCACGTCGAGCAAGCGCGCGGTGTTGTCGGCGCGTTCGAGGAAACTGCCGATGCGCAGGAAGTGAAATGCCTCGTCCTGCAGCATGGTGCCCACCGTCACGCCACGCGAAAGATGCGAACGGAACTTGACCCATTCGAAGCCTTCGGCCGGGTCGCGCTGGAAAGCGCCTTCGGTCACCATGCGCTGGAATTCGAGCCAGGTCTGGTTTTGCGTTTCCCAGACTTCGGTGGTCAGCGTGCCGCGCACCGCACGGGCGTTCTCGCGCGCGGCGAGCAGGCAGTTGCGGATGCTGGAGCCGTTTTCGGCATCGCTGATCATGTAGTCCATCACCGCGCGGGGCGTGACTTCACCGTGGCGCTTGGCAAAGTCGCCCGTGAGTTCGCTGATGCCCAGCAGGCCTTTCCAGCCCTTCTCGGCTTCGTCGGCCGATTGCGGCATGAGCGAGGCCTGGTAGTTCACATCGAGCATGCGCGCGGTGTTTTCGGCGCGCTCCATGTATCGAGCCATCCAGAAGAGGTGATCGGCGGTTCTTGAAAGCATGTCGTTGTTCTCCGCTTCTGATATCTAATTTTCGATTTAGTCTTCGAGAACCCAGGTGTCTTTGGTGCCACCGCCCTGCGACGAGTTGACGACCAGCGAACCCTCCTTGAGCGCGACGCGTGTGAGGCCGCCGGGCACCATTTGCACTTCCTTGCCGCTCAAAACAAATGGCCGCAGATCGATGTGGCGCGGCGCAATGCCGCTGTCCACATAGGTCGGGCAGGTCGAGAGGCTTAGCGTGGGCTGGGCGATATAGCCACTCGGGTTGGCGATGAGCGCCTGGCGGAAATCCTCGATCTCGGCCTTGGTGGCTGCCGGTCCGATCAGCATGCCGTAGCCGCCGGCGCCGTGAACTTCCTTCACCACCAGCTGATCGAGGTTGGCGAGCACGTACGACAGTTCCTCGGGATTGCGGCACTGGTAGGTCGGCACGTTGTGCAGGATCGGCGTTTCGCCCAGATAGAACTCGATCATCTTCGGCACATACGGGTAGATCGATTTGTCGTCGGCCACGCCAGTGCCTATGGCGTTCGAGAGCGTCACGTTGCCGGCACGGTAGGCGTTGAGCAGGCCCTTGCAGCCGAGGGTGGAATCGGCACGGAAGGCATCGGGGTCGAGGAAGTCGTCGTCCACGCGGCGGTAGATCACATCGACCCGCTTCGGCCCTTGCGTCGTGCGCATGTAGACGAAGTTGTCCTTGACAAAGAGGTCTTGCCCTTCGACCAGTTCGATGCCCATCTGCTGCGCCAGGAACGCATGCTCGAAGTAGGCGCTGTTGTGCATGCCGGGCGTGAGCACGACGACCGTCGGCTCGTTCACCGAGGCGGGCGCCACCGAACGCAGCGTCTCGAGCAACAGATCGGGGTAGTGCGCGACGGGCGCCACGCGGTGCTGGCTGAAGAGTTCGGGGAAGAGCCGCATCATCATCTTGCGGTCTTCGAGCATGTAGCTCACGCCGCTCGGCACGCGCAGGTTGTCTTCGAGCACGTAATAGCTGCCGGTGCCGTCGGCATTGGCGGCGCGAATGATGTCGATGCCGGAGATGTGCGAGTAGATGCCGCCAGGCACGTCGACGCCCATCATTTCGGGACGAAACTGCGCGTTCTTCAGGATCTGCTCGGCGGGCACGATGCCGGCCTTGATGATCTCCTGGCCGTGGTAGACATCGTGGATGAAGCGGTTGAGTGCCGTCACGCGCTGCGTCAGGCCCTTGGCCATGTCGGCCCACTCGTGCGCCGG
Source organism: Rhodoferax sp. (assembly GCA_026224975.1). Lineage (GTDB taxonomy): Bacteria > Pseudomonadota > Gammaproteobacteria > Burkholderiales > Burkholderiaceae_C > LMDS01. Next base: position 6,873 of record JAMFRW010000560.1, read on the forward strand.
AATCACGCGCGGGATCAGGTCAAACGGAATGAGCCGCTCGTTGCCGTGGCCGTCTTCGTCCTTGGCGCCATAAACAGCAAAAGTGATACCCACCCGGCGAAAAATCATTTCCGCCTCTTCACGGCGCGAGAGCATCGCGTCGTTGGGCTGTTGCGCCAACCAGCGGTCGTAGCCGCGGTAGTGTTCGCGAACCGTGGTCGCAGTGGCTTGCATCTCGTCGAAACTGGGTCTCATGTGCGGGGCTCCTGGAGGAACAGGTTAGCAAATTTCAGGCCACTTTCCGGGCCGGCGACGGATGCTTTTTGATCAGTTCGCCTCTCCATGGTGCCAGTAGCGGCGCGCCACGTCACGCTGGCAAACACCCTGCGCCGAGCTGTCGTCGGCTGGCCACCACCACGCACCACAGGCCGGGCTGGTGCGGATCGTGATGCCGCGCTCGCGGTAACGCGCCAGCACCTCGGGCGCCGGGTGGCCGAAGCGGTTGCGGTAGCCGCTCTGGAAGATCGCCACCTTCGGGTGCACCGCGTCCAGAAAAGCGGCGCTCGACGAGGTCTTGCTGCCGTGATGAGGTGCGATGAGCAAGTCGGCGGCGAGCGTTATGGCGTCGTTCGAAGTAGCAGCTTCGACCAACGCCGCCTCCTGCTCGCGTTCGATGTCGCCCGTCAGCAGCACGCTGTGGCGCGGCCCGGCCGAGCCGCTGACCCGCAGCACGCACGACATCGCGTTCGACTTCAGCGCGCGGTCATAGTCGGCCACCGCCGGGCGCAGCATCTCGAAGCGCACGCCGTCCCAGACCCAGGATTGCCCGGCAGCGCAGCGCGTGGGGCTCGACGCGAGCGCTACCAGCGGGTGGCCGGCTTCGAGCGAGCTGTAGAGGTCGTCGACTTCCAGCGCGGCCATCACCGAGCGCGCACCACCCACATGATCCAGATCGCGGTGGCTGAGCACGAGGCGGTCGATATGAGTGTCACCACGCGCGCGCAGCAAGGGCAGCAGCACGCGCTGGCCGGCATCGCTGTCGCTCGAATACTGCGGCCCGGCATCGAACACCAGCACATGCGCGCGTGTGCGAACCAGCACAGCAGTGCCCTGCCCCACGTCCATCGCCAACAGCTCGAAGCGGCCTTCGGCCGGCAGATCACGCGGCGGCATCAGCAGCGGCAGCAGCAAGGGCAGCGCCAGCAAGCGCGCGCGGCTGGGCATCGGCATGATCAACAAGGCCGCACCGACCAGCCCTGCCAGTTGAGCCCAGGCCGGCGCCACCGGCACCATCCACACGGCGCCCGGCATGGCCGCCAGCCATGCCAGAAATACACCGAACTGCGTCACCACCCAGCCGCCCAACGACCACAGCGGCACCAGTACGACGCCCGCCAAGGCCAGCGGCGTGATAACCAGTGTTACCAGCGGAATCGCAATCAGATTGGCCGCCACGCCGACGATGGACACCTGCTGGAAGATCACCAGCGTCAAGGGTGTGAGGCCCAGCGTGGCGATGAGCTGCGTGCGCAGGCCGCCGCGCATGGTGGCCAGCAGGCGATGGGGCCAGCCGCGCCAGCCGGGCGCTGAGGCAACCGGCACAGCGTGCTCGAACGACGGCGACGAGGCCATCAACAAGCCCACGGCCGCAAACGAGAGCCAGAAGCCCGCCTGCGTGAGCGCCCAGGGGTCGAGCGCAGTGACCACCACGGCAGCGACCAGCAGCACCAGCATCCACGGCCAGCGCACGCCGAGCGACTGCAACAGCGCGACAGTCGCCAGCATCCACACCGTGCGCTGCGACGGCACGCCCCAGCCAGAGAAGAGCGCATAGGCCGCCGCGGCCGCGATGCCGCCCCAGCGCGCGGCCAGCGGCACGGGCAGCCACAGCATGGCGCGTTCGCTGCGTCGCCAGAGCGCGGCCAGGCCCAAACCGGCGAGCCAGGCGAACATGGTCACGTGCAATCCGCTGATTGACATGACGTGCGCAATACCGGTGTTTCGGTACAGATCCCAGTCCTCGCGCTCGATGGCGCTCTGGTCGCCTATCGCCAGCGCGGCCAGCACGCCGGCGGCGCGGCGGTCGCTCACACTGGCGTAGATGGCATCGCGCACGCGTTGGCGCAAGCGCTCGATGGGATAGCCTGCCGCATCGTCCAGACGAGCGTTGGGGCCATCGCGCACATAGCCTGTCGCGCGCAGGCCTTGTTCGAATAGCGCGAGTTCGTAGTCGAAGCCTTGCGGGTTCAAGTTGCCGTGCGGCTGGCGCAGCCGCAGCGTGAAGCGCCAGCGCTGGCCGGCGCGCAATTCGCTTTGCGGCTGCGTGAGCACGGCGTCTTCATGAAAGCCCTTGTACCAGCCGAGCGCCAGCATCTGCGGCAGGTGGATGGGCTGATTCGCAAGCGTTGCGCTCTCGACGGCGAAGCGAAAGCGCAGGCCGGAGGGTGCGCGCTGCGGCAGGCTGGCAACAACGCCGGTGACGATCACGTCCGGCCCTTCGATCGACGCCGGGAGCGCATCGGCAAGGCGTATGTCGGCTCGCCAATCGGCCAGGCCGACCGCGGCCAGCGCAACGCCGATCAATGCCCCGACAAACGCCCTGCGCCACTTGATCGCAACCAGCACGCCGGCCACGCCGATCACAAGCATCCCGATGACCATTGACGATGCCGGCAGCTCCCGCTGTTGCAAATGCCATGCGATCCCCGCGAGCCAGGCCAGCGCCAACCCTGTCGCGCGCCACCCTGTGCTGCGCTGATTCATCGCGGGAGTGTAGGATTCGAATCTCCTTCGATGACCCCGAGAAACCCATGTCCGCCACCCAATCCGTGTACGAGCGCCTCACCGAACTGGGCATCACGCTGCCGCCTCTCGCGATCCCCGCGGCGGCTTATGTGCCCTTCGTGCGCACCGGCAACCTGATCTTCGTCTCTGGCCACATCGCCAAGCGCGACGGCAAGCCCTGGATCGGCCAACTCGGCAAAGACACCGACACCGCCACCGGCAAACAAGCCGCCCGCGCCATCGCCATCGACCTGCTGGGCACGCTGCACGCGGCCATCGGCGACCTGAACAAGGTAGCGCGCATCGTCAAGGTGATGAGCCTGGTCAACAGCGCGCCCGATTTCACCGAGCAGCACCTGGTGACCAACGGCTGCTCCGAGCTGCTGGGCGAAGTCTTCGGCGAAGCCGGCCAGCATGCGCGCAGCGCCTTCGGCGTGGCGCAGATTCCCATGGGCGCGTGTGTCGAGATCGAACTGATCGTGCAAGTCGCATGAGGTCCGGCTCGGCTGGCAAGCTGCTGGGTTTCACCGCCGTGATGTGCGTGACCGCCGTGGGCGCCGCGCTCGTCTCGCAATACATGTTCGACATGCAGCCCTGCCCGTGGTGCGTGCTGCAACGCGTGATCTTTCTGACGATCGCCATCGTCTGCGTGATCGGCCTGCTGTGGCGCGGCGCGCTCGGGCGGCTGGTCACTGGCTCGCTGGCTTTGGTGCTCGCGCTGTGTGGCGTGGCTGCGGCGCTATGGCAGCATTTTCAGGCGGCAGCATCGGAGTCTTGCAACCTCACGCTGGCCGACAAGATCGTCAGCGGCGTGTTGCACCTCGACAGCGCCTGGCCCGATGTGTTCTCGGCCCGCGCGAGCTGCTCGGAAGCGGCCGTCAACCTGCTGGGCGTGCCCTACGATTTCTGGGGGCTGGCGCTGTTCGTCATCAGCGCTGTCACCGCCGCCATGGTGATCCAGCGGCGGCGCTATCGCTGACGTTTCGAACGGTCAAACCGTGACCGCGACCTTGCGCACCTGCACATCCACGAACATGTCCAGATAGTCGCCCGGAAAGCCGTGCCACGAGCCGCTCACCGGTGAGGCCAGGCTGGCATGCCGCGCAACCGCGACGCGAACCAGATCGGTGCCGCCGATGAGGTTGTTGGTGGGGTCGAAAGGGATCCAGCCTGCGCCCGGCAGGTACACCTGCAGCCAGGCGTGCGTGGCACCGGCGCCCACGTGCGCCGGGTCGTCGTCGTCGAGCCATGGCGCGTAGAGATAGCCAGAGACAAAGCGCGCCGCGTAGCCCAGCCGGCGCACCGCTTCGATCATCAAGGTCGCGAAATCTCTGCATGTACCCGACTTCAACGCCAGCGTCTCGTAAGGCGTTTGTACGCCTTCATCGAACCGCGTCAGGTAGAGCATCGATTCCTTGATCGTTTGCGTCATCGCCACCAGCAACTCGCGCGTGCCCGTCGGACCATCGGTCAGCACGAACTGGTCGGCCCAGGCCTGCAACTCACCGGTCGGGTCGTCGTAGTACGGCGCCAGATAGTGGCCAAGCGCGATGCGTTCTTCGTCGGTGTAGAAGAACGGGTACTGCAGCACGTTGTCGTTGAGCGGCAGATCGAGCGCGCGCGTACCGGTATGTTCGACCGAGAACTTGCACGTCACCTGTAACTCATTGGCTGGGCTTTGCGGCTTGACGAGCGCGACGGAGTTCGAATAAACATCCGAAATCAAACGGATGTCTTGCGGCTCCGGCGACACCACCAAGTCGGTCGCCAGCACGCGCACATCGTGGCTGCCGCGCGGCCTGAACATCACCTTGTGCTCGCCCAGCTCGACCGGCTGGGCGTAGCGGTAGTGCGTGGTGTGCGTGATGTCGAAGAAGACCGACACGATCAGCGCATCCGCACTTCGCCGTGCTCACCCAAATCAGTGGGCGGTTTGCCGGTGATGGCCGCCTTGGCCATCTGGTAGAGCTGGACGATCTTGCTTTCCTTCACGTCCCAATAGTTGGCATGCGCGATCTTGACTTGCACCAGTGCGAGGTCGGGGTCGGTCACGCCGCCCGGAAACCAAGCTTCGGCCATCTTGGACCAGAGCTGTTCCTTCTTGCCCATGTCTTCGGAGACAGTGGCCGTGCCGGAGACCGACACATAACTGTCCTTGCCGGGGTCGGCATAGCTCACGTTGACCATCGGCTCCTTGAGCAGATCAGCCACCGGGTCGCCCTTGCGCGACATGAAGAACCACAGGTTGGAATCTTCGTCGAGCTTGGAGTTCTGCGTGGTCATCGGCCGC
>JAMFRW010000078.1 GCA_026224975.1 Rhodoferax sp.
CTACGCGCTCGACGAAGGTGAACTCACTGCCACGCTCGACAAGCTGCGCAAGGAAGGTGCGCGCGAAAACGCCTGGAGCATCAGCCGCTTCAAGGGTCTGGGTGAGATGAACGCCGAGCAGTTGTGGGACACCACGCTCAACCCCGACACACGGCGCCTGCTGCGCGTCGAGTTCGGCACCTTCGGCTTTGCGGCCACCGTCGAATCGCTGACCAAGCTGATGGGCAAGGGGGAAGCCCAAGCGCGCCGCGACCTGATGGAATTGCACGGCGACGAAGTGGAGATCGACGTGTGATGGCAGCCCTGCGCGGCTGGTCGCTCGTTTTGCCGACGCTCATGTTGGCTGCGGTGGTGGTCGCATCGACACCCGCGCGCGCCGAACTCTGGGGTTATGTCGATGGTGCCGGCGTGGCCCATGTGTCGCCCTCCGCGCTCGACTCGCGCTACACCTTGCTGATGAGCGACGCGCCCCGTCCGGTAGAGAAGCGCGTACTCGGCAAGACCGACCGCACTGGTGGCCTCTTGACCTGGCTCGAATACGCGCCCGAACCGCGCGTGCTGCAACCGCTGCTACGTGAAGCCGCTCGCAACACCGGCGTCGATTCCGAACTGCTCAAGGCGGTGATCGTGGTGGAGTCGGGCTTCAACGGCCGGGCGGTTTCGCCGCGCGGCGCTGTCGGCCTGATGCAGATCACGCCCGAAACCGCCGACCGTTACGCCAGCCGCTCCGAACTGCTGCGACCCGCCGCCGAGCGCCTGCTCGATGCCCGCGTCAACGTGCTGACCGGCGCCCGCATGCTGTCTGACCTGACCCGCCGCTTCGGCAGCATCGATGTGGCCCTCGCCGCATGGAACGCCGGCGAAGGCACGGTGCGCAAGCACGGCGGGAAGATGCCACCCATCGATGAAACCCGCGCGCATGTGCAGCTCGTGCTGGAGCTGTACTGGGCGCTATTGCAAAACCGCCAGTCGCAACTGGCTACGCAAATGACACTGCACGCCGGGGAGCCGTAAGGGCGCCCTGCGAGAGGCTGGATATACAATCTGAACCTGTATATCTTCCAACGCAAGGAGCCCATCATGCAAGTTTCCAAATGGGGCAACAGCCTGGCGATCCGGCTGCCGGTGTCGGTGGTCGAGGTGCTGGGCCTGAAAGAGGGTGATCAGGTCGAGATCCAGGCCGAGAGCGCCCGTAGTCTGAGCGTGCAGCGCGCCGACGCCGGCAACCGTGCCGCACTTGCCAGGCTGCGCAAATTCCGCGGCACCTTGCCGGCCGATTTCAAGTTCGACCGCATGGAAGCCAACGAACGCGGTCGTTGATTCATGGCGGGCCGACCCTTCGTCGACACCAACGTTCTGCTGTATCTGATCTCCGCCGACGCCGCCAAGGCGGACAAGGCCGAGGCCCTGTTGGCCGACGGAATCATCATCAGCGTGCAGGTACTGAATGAGTTCGCCAACGTCGCGCGCCGCAAGCTGAAAATGCCTTGGGCCGACGTGTCGCAAACGCTCGCCGACATCCGTCGGTTTGCCGACGTGCGGCCGTTGGCCGTCGACACCCACGACCGCGGTATGGCGCTGGCAGAGCGCTATCAGTTGAGCCTCTACGACGCGATGATCGCCGCCGCCGCGCTCGAAGCCGGCTGTATCACATTGGCGTCGGAAGATTTTTCTGCCGGCCAGCGGCTGGACAATGGACTGGAAATTCGCAATCCGTTCGCTTGAGAAAATGTGCTCTGGCTACAATTGACCAACATTGGTCAACGGGTTCGACCTCATGCAAGTCAACATCTACCAGGCCAAGACGCAGCTTTCGCAACTGGTCGACGCCGCGCACAACGGCGAGACGGTGATCATTGCCAAGGCGGGCACGCCGATGGCGAAGCTCGTGCCGCTGAGCCATGGCCCCAAGCGCAAGATCAGGTTCGGGCTGATGAAGGGCGAATTCAAGGAAGCGGATGACTTCGATGCGCCCTTGCCCGAGGATGTGCTGGCTGCGTTCGAAGGCAGGTCCGAAGCTTGAGGCTGTTGATCGACACGCACATCGCGCTCTGGCTGATGCGCGATGCGCCTGAACTCAATGCGGCGGCGCGGAACATCATCAAGGCGGCCGACGAAGTTTTCTTCAGCAGCGCCTCGATGTGGGAGGCTGCCATCAAGGCATCGATCGGCAAGCTGCCGCTCGACCCGGTGCGCTTCGAAGAGCAGTTGCTGATCGCTGGCATCCAGCCGCTCGCGGTGACCTGGGCGCATTGCCTCAAGCTGCGCGAATTGCTCTCGCACCATCGCGACCCGTTCGACCGCATGCTGGTGGCTCAGGCGCTGAGCGAACCGCTGCACCTGTTGACCCACGACGCTGCGCTCGCTGCCTACGGTGACCTGATTCTCCTCGTTTGAGCGCACCGGCGCCAACCGTCGCGCCCTTCCCACCTCGATGTACGACCGGGGTTTGGCGCTGGACAATGGGCTGATGGATTCGCAATCCCCTTGCCTGAGAACGTCACTCGCCGCGGGCGACGAATATGTTCAATATATTGGACATTTTTGAGATCGCTCAATACAATTGAGGCATGTTCTCCCTCCACGAACTTGGCAACGCCGTGCGGCCCCGGCGCTCCGACATGGGCCTCTCTCAAGCGACCTTGGCCCATCTCGCCGGCCTCTCGCGCACGACAGTGAATTCGCTGGAAAAGGGCAGCATCAAGGACCTGAGCCTTCACCGCGCGTCGAAGCTGCTGGATGTGCTTGGCCTGTCGCTGTCGATCCCGCAAGTGCACCCGCGGCCGGCTCGTCCAGCGCCCGGCCGCAGCCCTGCGTTGGACGTGGCGGCACGCACCGCGAACGTCAGCTACAAAAGCCAGGTCACCTCCGCCGAACTTCGCGACGTGCTGGTGAAGGCCGATGTGCCACCGCGCATCTTTGCCAATGTGCGCGCACTGCTCGAAGACGCGCCGGTTGCGACCTTGGCGCGCGCGGTCGAGCAACTCCATGACGAATTGGGCATCGACCGCTCGGAGGTCTGGAAAAACATGCGCGCACTGGCGCAGCAGATGCAGGTCAAACGCGAGATCTTCGAGTGAGCGCAGTCGACATCGCGAGGCCCGGCGTCTGGACCGAGCTGTTCCCGCACGCACTCGCGCTGATGGCTCATCTCGAAAGTGTGAGCAAGCCTTGCACCTGGACTTTTGGCGGCGGCACCGTGCTGATGCTTCGCATCGATCACCGACAGAGCAAGGACATCGACCTGTTCGTGCCGGACCCTCAATGCCTGCCCTACGCGAGTCCTCGCCTCAGCGATGTGGCCGAAACGATCACCGACGACTATGTCGAGACGGCCGGCTTCGTCAAGCTCAACCTTCCCCAAGGCGAAATCGACATCGTCGTCGGTGCCTCGCTCACCCCGAATCCCTACGACGTGGTCAGCTTCCACGACCGGGATGTTCGCGTGGAAACATGCGCCGAAATCCTGGCCAAGAAGTTTCATCATCGTGGCGACAAGGCGAGGGTTCGCGATCTGTTCGACCTGTGCGCCATCGCTTCGCTGGAGCCATCCGCCATCGAGGTCGCGGCTCCCTTCATGCGGCACCACGGGAAGGCGTTTCTGGAGGCGATCCACACAAATGCCGAGGCGCAGAAAAAGCAGTTCGACGAAATCGAGACCATCCCCTTGCACCCGACCTACAGCGAGTGCGTGGCAACCGCCGAGCGCATCATCTCGCCGCTTCCTGCAGAAGTGGAACTCAGGCCAGAATCGCCGCCCGACACGGTTCGTCGCGTCCGGCGATAGCCGTCCTCTCAGGGTGACCTGATACTCCTCGTTTAAGCATTGCGGAGCCGCCCGGCGCTCCGTGCCCCCAATTCTCGATCCATGACCAACGACCTCTTCACACCCGAACTCCTGCCCGAACCCGCGTCCGGCGACGCCGTCACGCTCGCCCATTACGCCGAGCGCGCTTACCTCGAATACGCGCTCAGCGTCGTCAAGGGTCGTGCGCTGCCCGATGTGTGCGATGGGCAAAAACCGGTGCAGCGGCGCATCCTGTATTCGATGGAGCGCATGGGCCTGTCGTTCACGACGGCGAGCGGGCCCAAGGCGGTCAAGAGTGCGCGCGTCGTCGGCGATGTGCTGGGCAAGTTCCATCCGCACAGCGACCAGGCCGCGTACGACGCGCTGGTGCGCATGGCGCAGGATTTTTCGCAGCGTTACCCGCTGATCGACGGGCAGGGCAACTTCGGCTCGCGCGATGGTGATGGCGCGGCCGCCATGCGCTACACGGAAGCGCGGCTCGCGCCCATCACGCGCTTGCTGCTCGACGAACTCGACGAAGGCACGGTCGACTTCATCCCCAACTACGACGGCTCGACCGAAGAGCCCAAGCTGCTGCCGGGCCGCCTGCCCTTCGTGCTGCTCAACGGCGCGAGCGGCATCGCCGTGGGCCTGGCGACCGAAGTCCCCAGCCACAACCTGCGCGAGGTGGCGAAGGCAGCTGTCGAGCTGATCCGCAACGAGCACCTGGGCGACGACGAATTCGCCGCGCTCATCCCCGGGCCCGACTACCCCGGGGGCGGCCAGATCATCAGCAGCGCGGAGGACATCCGCTCGGCCTACCTCACCGGCCGTGGCAGCCTGAAGGTGCGCGCGCGCTGGAAGATCGAAGACCTGGCGCGCGGCCAATGGAACCTGGTCGTGACCGAGCTGCCGCCCGGCACCAGCACGCAGAAGGTGCTCGAAGAAATCGAAGAGCTGACCAACCCCAAGGTCAAGGCCGGCAAGAAGACGCTGAGCCTGGACCAGGTGCAGCTCAAGACGGCGCTGCTCTCGGTGCTCGATGCGGTGCGCGACGAATCGAGCAAGGATGCGCCGGTGCGTTTGGTGTTCGAGCCCAAGACGCGCACCGTCGAGCAGCAGGAACTCATCACCACCTTGCTGGCGCACACCAGCCTCGAGAGTTCCTCGCCGATCAACCTCACGATGATCGGCCTCGATGGCCGGCCCACGCAAAAGAGCCTGCGGCAGATCCTGGCCGAGTGGGTCACGTTCCGCCTGCAGACGGTGCAGCGGCGCACGCAGCATCGCCTCGCCAAGGTGCTGGACCGCATCCATGTGCTCGAAGGCCGGCAGCTCGTGCTGCTCAACATCGACGAGGTGATCCGCATCATCCGCGCGGCCGAAGACCCGAAGGCAGCGCTGATCGAGCGCTTCAAGCTCAGCGACCGGCAGGCCGAAGACATTCTCGAAATCCGCCTGCGCCAGCTCGCGCGATTGGAGGCGATCAAGATCGAGCAGGAGCTGTCGAGCCTGCGCATCGAGCAGAGCAAGCTCGAAGACATCCTGAACAGCCCGGCCACGCTCAGGCGCACGGTCATCAAGGAGATCGAGGCCGATGCCAAGCAGCATGGCGACGATCGCCGCACGCTGATCCAGGCCGAGAAGAAGGCCGTGGCCGAAGTCAAGGTCATCGACGAAGCCGTGACCGTGGTCGTGAGCCACAAAGGCTGGGTGCGCGCGCTCAAGGGCCACGAGATCGACAACGCCTCGCTGACCTTCAAGGCCGGTGATTCGCTCTATGGCACCTTCATGTGCCGCAGCGTCGATTCGCTGCTGGTCTTCGGCAGCGAAGCCAAGGGCACGGGACGCGTTTACTCCATCGCGGTGAGCCTGTTGCCCGGCGGGCGCGGCGATGGCCAGCCGATCACGGCCTTGATCGATCTGGAGACCGGCACGCGGCCGGAGCACTACTTTGCGGGCTCGTCGGGTCAGACCTTGTTGCTGGCGGGAACAGGTGGCTTCGGGTTGCTGGCGAAGGTCGGCGACCTGATCGCGCGGCAGCGCGGCGGCAAGGGCTTCTTGAGTCTGGAAGCGGGCGAGCAACCGCTGCCGCCGAGCCTGGCCGATGGCGCGACGCAGGTGGCGTGCTTGTCGCAAGCCGGGCGCCTGCTGGTCTTCGGGCTGGACGAGCTCAAGCTGCAATCCAACGGCGGCCGTGGGCTGACCTTGATCGATCTGGAAGACAAGGACACGCTGATCGGCGTGGCGGCGTTCGGCACGGTCTTGCAAGTGAGTGGCACCATGCGCGGCGGCAAGGCGAAAGACGATGTGCTCAAGGGCGCGTCGCTCGCCGCTTACGAAGGCAAGCGCGCACGCAAGGGCAAGGTGCAGGATGCGATGCAGAAGGCGCTCGCCATCAAGCGCGCGCCATGAGTCGGAAATGAGTCAAGCAAAGGGCGGCTGACGAGGTTGCAAGCGGGAGCACCAAAAGGAGGATTCCTCCTACAACCCGTCCGCTTGTCGCCCGATCCCTCTCCCACTGCCTCGTTGGTTCAATCGTGTTTCGACACGGCAACAACCAACCGACAAGAGGCAAAACATGACCGACCACACCGACAACCCGACCGAACTGCTCTGGGACCTGATCAAGGACATCAAGTTCGCGATGTTCGTGACCCGCCACGACAACGGCCACCTGCACGCGCGGCCGATGACCACGC
>JAMFRW010000561.1 GCA_026224975.1 Rhodoferax sp.
CACGCAAGCGCTGGCGCACCGCTGGAGCGAATTCACCGGCGGCTGCGGCGTCTACGAAGCCGGCTACGGCCTGAGCGAAACACACACTTGCGACGCGATGATGCCGCTAGACGCGATCCGCTGGGGCACCAACGGCAAGCCCATCGATGGTGTCGAAATCCGCATCGCCGATCCCGAGACCGGCGCCACGTTGAAGGCCGGCGAGCGCGGTGAAATCCTGCTGCGCAGCCCCATCCGCTTCAAGGGCTACTGGCGCCGGCCCGAGGCCACCGCGCAATCGCTGCGCAACGGCTGGCTGCGCACCGGCGACATCGGCCTGCTCGATAAGGATGGGTACATCACCTTCATCGGCCGCAGCAAGGAGATGATCAAGGTCTGGAGTTACAGCGTCTTTCCGGAGGAGGTCGAGGCGATCCTGGCGACGCATCCCGATGTGCGGCAAGCGGCCGTGGTCGGCTGCCCCGATGCCGACCGCGGCGCAGCGCTCGAAGCCTATGTGGTCCTCACCGACGCTGCGGCGCGCGTGCACCACGGCGGCGGCGCCTGCGCCAAGAGCGGCAAGGGCACGGGCCATGGTGCCGGCAACGACGCGGCCGGCGAGCGGCTCATCGAATGGTGCCGCCAGCACATGTCGCACTACAAGGTGCCGCGCACCGTGGTCTTCTGCGATGCCTTGCCGTCGAGCGGCTCGGGCAAGCTGCTGCGCCGCGAGTTGCTGCAGGCGCATGCGGCGCAGAGCCATGCGCACGAGGCCGGCAGCAGCGACCGGCCGCTGCCACCCACCCGCTCATCGATACGTGATCAGCGAACGATCGCGCGTCTGTTCGAGATGGCCGACGCTGTTGAGGCTGGCCAGCCGCAGCTTGCCTTTGCGCGCGTTGACAACGGTGATGCCGGCATTGGCCAGCGACCAGTTCAACTCGAACGCAGCCTTGGGCGCGAGCCCCAGCAAGTCGTGGCACAGCGACGAAATCACGCCCCCTGAGGTGAACACCAGCACCTGCGCGTCGTCGGGCAATCCTTCGGCCGCAGTGAGGAATGCCTGGCGGCAGCGCTGGTTGAAAGCAGGCCAGGTCTCTTCGTAATCCGACGGCGATTCGTTCGCCACCCAGCGGTCGATCGCCGCCAGAAATATCTCCCGCGACGCCCGCACTGGATCGAAATGCGTGGCGACGTGCGCTCGCATCGCGGCCGGCGTGTTCAGGTGCGGCACATGGACGTGGACGATGCGCTCGTTGTCGTATTCGTCGAGTGCCTTGTCGACGATGCGCTCAGGTGTCTTGCCGGTGGCTGCCAGTGAGAGCAGGGCGTTCAGGCAGTGGTCGGCCGTTTCGCGTTGACGGCTCAGCTCACCGGTGACGACGCGTGCCGGTTGGTAGCCGCACGTGGCGAGCCATTGGCCGACGACTTCTCCTTGGCGTGCGCCTAGTGGGGAGAGCTTGTCGTAGTCGTCCGAGCCGTAGGAGGCTTGGCCGTGTCTGACGATGGTGAGTTGCGGCATTTGGATGGCCTCCTTGTTTCGTTCATGGCTTGGAGCGGCTACGGCGCGCCCGGGCAGGCGTCGGAGCTTCGCTTCGGCGGTCGGCGGGTACGCCGACTCCCCTGCGGTGCTCAGGCTCGTGGCCCTGTCGCAAAAACTCCCTACGCTCACTTCGTTCGCTGCGGTCAGACACTTGCGACAAGTCAGTTGACGAAGCGCGCTGCGCGCGCGGCCACAAGCCTTCCGCTCCTCGGCGCCGAAGAG
>JAMFRW010000562.1 GCA_026224975.1 Rhodoferax sp.
GTACGAAGAGGCCGAGCAGAAGAAGCTCGCCGCCGACCTGCCGGAAGACTACGAAACCTCGCTGCTCGCGCCTTTCGTCGACAGCCTTTCGCAAGAGATCGGGCGCGCCTTGCAATACTTCTTCACCAGCACGCCGCACCACAAGGTGCACTACGTGATGCTGGCCGGCGGCACGGCCACCTTGCCCGGCTTGAAGGACCGCGTGACCGAACTCACCGGCTTCGCATCCATGGTCGTCAACCCGTTCGACAACATGAAGCTCGGCTCGGCTGTGCGTGAAAGCAAGCTGCGCCGCGAGGCACCCTCGTTCCTCACCGCCTGCGGCCTGGCGATGCGGAGGTTCGTGCAGTGATCCTGATCAACCTGCTCCCTCACCGGGAAGAACGCCGCAAGCGCAGGAAGATCGCGTTTTTCACCGGCCTTGGCCTGGCCGCGATCGTCGGCATCGCCGTGGTCGGCGCCTGGTATCTGGTGGTGCAGCAGATGACCGCCGTGCAGCAGGAACGCAACCAGTTCCTGAAGAACGAGATCACCAAGCTCGATTCGCAGATCAAGGACATCGCCTCGCTCAATGCCGAGATCGCCTCGCTCACCGCCCGCCAGAAGGCCGTGGAAGACCTGCAGATCGACCGCAACCTGCCGGTGCACCTGTTGAACGAACTCGTCAAGCAAACGCCCGAAGGCATCTACTTCACTGCCGTCAAGCAAGACGGCCAGGTGATCCAGATCAACGGCATTGCGCAGACGCAGGAGCGCGTGTCGGAGTTCCTCCGCAACACCGCCTACAACTCCGAGTGGCTGGTCAAGCCCGAGCTGGTCGAGAGCAAGGCGACCGTCGTGACCGCGGCCAACAAGGAGCAGAAGCGTTTGTTCGATTTCTCGGTGCGGGTGGCCGTGAAGCGCCCGCAGGACATCGCGGCGCCGGGTTCGCCCGCCTCGGGTGCATCGTCGCCGGCTGGTGCGGCCAGCGCCGCCGCGGCCGCTGCTGCCAAGAAGGTTTGAGACCGAGATGGCCACCAAGGAAAAAAACGGCATCGACATGAACGCGCTGATGCAAAGCGCGGCCTCGCAGTTCCGCGGGCTCAACCCCAACGAACCCGGCCAATGGCCGATCCTGCCCAAGCTGCTGTCCTTCGTGGCGGTGGCGCTCGCCATGGTCGTGGTCGGCTGGTTCGTGCTGCTCGCGACGGCACACGACGAGCTCGACACCGAGCGCAACCGCGAGCCCACGCTCAAGGCCGATTACCGCGCCAAGCTGGGCCAGGCCGTCAACCTCGCCGAACTCCGCAAGCAGAAACTGCAGGTCGAGGAATACGTGACCCAGCTCGAAAAGCAGCTCCCCGGCAAGGCCGAAATGGATGCGCTGCTCTCCGACATCAACCAGGCCGGTCTCGGTCGCGGCCTGCAGTTCGAACTGTTCCGGCCCGGCCAGGTGGTCGTGAAGGACTACTACGCCGAACTGCCGATCGCGATCAAGGTGAGCGGCCGTTACCACGACATCGGCGCCTTCGCTGGCGACATCGCCAACCTCTCGCGAATCGTCACCTTGCACAACCTGAATCTCGCGACCACCAAGGATCCTTCGGGCCTGCTCTCGATGGAGGCCACGGCGCGCACCTACCGTTATCTGGACCAGGCCGAGATCGACACCGTCCGCAAGAACGCGGCAGCCAAGGCCAAGGCGGGGGCGAAGAAATGAGGCGCATGACGCTGCGGCAACACCCTGTCCCGAGCCTGCTGACCACGAGCGCGATGCTGCTCGCCCTCGCCCTGGCGCTGCCGCTGGCTGGCTGCGGCGACGAACAAGGCGAACTCACGCAGTGGATGGAGCAGCAAAAGCGCGAGGTCAAACCCAGCGTGCAGCCGCTCTCGGCGCCCAAGAAGTTCAACCCGCAGGCCTACACGCAGCTCGCGAGCGTCGAGCCCTTCAGCACGCAAAAGCTCTCGGTCGCCTTGAAGCAGGAGGCGCGTCAGCCCAACTCGCTGCTGTCGGCCGAGATCAACCGCCGCAAGGAGCCGCTGGAGGCGTACCCGCTCGACAGCATGTCGATGGTCGGCAGCGTCATCAAGGCGGGTAAACCGTATGCGTTGTTGCGCGTCGATAACCTGCTTTATCAGGTCAAACTCGGCGATTACCTCGGCCAGAACTACGGGAAGATCACCAAGATTTCCGAGACCGATGTGGCGTTGCGCGAGATCGTGCAAGACGCCGCCGGCGAATGGATAGAACGCATCAGCGCCCTCCAGCTCCAGGAAAAGACGCGATGACCGGTAACACGATGATCACAACGGTGCCCCGCCGTGCCACCAGCACCCGTCAGGAGACTCAGATGAACAGCAAGTGGCGCTCCCGTGCCTTGGCGCTGGCGTTCGCCCTTGGCACGCCACTGTGGGCGATGGCCCAAAACGTCATCCAGGCGATCAATACCACGCAGCAAGCGGGCTCCGAGGTCGTTCGCATCGAACTCGCGCAGCCGCTGGCCGCGCTGCCGACCGGCTTCACCATCCAGACGCCGCCGCGCATCGCGATCGATCTGCCCGGCGTGGGCAACGCGCTCGGCAAATCGAGCGTCGAAGTCAACAGCGGCAACCTGCGGTCGGTGAACGTGGCGCAGGCCGGCGACCGCACGCGGCTCGTGCTCAACCTGAAGCAGGCCGCCAGCTACACCGCGCAACTGCAAGGCAACGCGCTCTTGCTGGTGCTCTCCGGCACCGCACCGCCGGCCATCGCCGCGGGCAGCAGTTCGGCCTCCACGCCTCCAGTCCACTTTGCCGAAAGCCTGAACGACCGTCAGCTCGCGCTCAAGGACATCGATTTCCGCCGCGGCACCGATGGCTCCGGCCGTGTCGTCGTCGAGATGCCCAACAATCAGGTGGGTGTGGACATTCGCCAGCAAGGCCAGAGCCTGGTCGTCGAATTCCTGCGCTCGACCGTGCCCGACAGCCTGCGCCGCAAGCTCGATGTGGCCGATTTCGGCACGCCGATCCAGACGGTGACCACCACGCAAAGCGGCGACCGTGTGCGCATGGTCGTGGAGCCGCGCGGCGCATGGGAACACAGCGCCTACCAGAGCGACAACCAGTTCGTGCTCGAAGTGCGCCCGCAAAAGCTCGACCCGAACAAGCTGACGCAAGGTGCGGGCTACACCGGTGAAAAGCTCTCGCTCAACTTCCAGAACATCGAAGTGCGTGCGCTGCTCCAGGTGATCGCCGACTTCACCAACTTCAACGTGGTGACCAGCGATACGGTGACCGGCAACGTCACCTTGCGCCTCAAAGATGTGCCCTGGGACCAGGCGCTCGAAATCATCCTGCAGGCCAAGGGCCTGGGCCTGCGCAAGTCGGGCAACGTGATCCTGATCGCGCCCAAGGACGAGTTGAACGCCAAGGAAAAGGTCGAGCTCGAATCCAAGCAGCAGATCGCCGCGCTGGAGCCGCTGCGCACCCAGTCGTTCCAGCTCAACTACGCCAAGGCCGAAGAAGTGGCCAAGGGCCTTTCGGGCCAGGCCTCAGGCCAGAGCAGCGGCGGCGGTGGCGGCACGACCACTTCGCGGATCCTCTCGCCGCGTGGCAGCGTGATCTACGAAACCCGCACCAACCAGCTCTTTGTGAGCGATATCCCGACCAAGCTCGAAGAGATCCAGGCCATGATCTCCAAGATCGACATCGCCGTGCGGCAGGTGCTGATCGAAGCCCGCATCGTCGTGGCCGACGACACCTTCGGCCGCTCGCTCGGCGTGAAGCTGGGCGCTGCCGACCTTCGCGGTGTGCGCGGCGGCCTGCCGGGCTACAGCGTGGCCGGCGACACGCGGGTGACGATCGGCGGCAACCTCAACGCCGTCGGCTCGCAGACGCTGCAAAACGGCACCACGGCCGTGACCTACAGCGACACCAACTTCGTCAACCTGCCCGCCACCGCGCAGAACGGCTTCGACCCGGCGACCTTTGCACTCTCGCTCTTCAGCGCCGGCGCCAACCGCTTCCTGAACCTGGAGATCTCGGCGCTCGAAGCCGACGGCAAGGGCAAGGTCGTCTCCAGCCCGCGCGTCATCACCGCCGACCAGCAAAAGGCGCTGATCGAGCAGGGCGAAGAACTGCCGTACCAGGTGGCCACCTCCAGCGGCGCCACATCGCTCTCGTTCCGCAAGGCCAACCTGAAGCTCGAAGTCACGCCGCAGGTCACACCCGAAGGCAACGTGATCCTCGATGTCGACGTCACCAAAGACAGCGTGGGCCGCAGCACCACGGCCGGCTTTGCGATCAACACCAAGCACGTCAAAACCCAGGTGCTGATCGAAAACGGCGGCACCGTCGTCATCGGCGGCATCTTCGAACAGGACGAACGCGAAGACGTGACCAAGGTCCCGTTCCTCGGCGACGTGCCCTACCTCGGCAACCTCTTCAAGACCCGCACCAAGACGGCCAACAAGACCGAGCTGCTGATTTTCCTGACCCCCAAGGTGATCTCGGATCGCTCGTCGATCCGCTGAACCTGCCTGCGCTTTTTCCCGCTGCTGTGCCCCTCCCTAGAAGAACCTGAGCGAGTCATTTCCCATGAAGATGTTCAAGCACATCCTGGCACTGTGGTGCCTTCTCGCGTTGGCAGCCTGCGGTGGCGGCGGAGGTAGCGCCGGCACCTCGCCGATCGGCGGCGGAGGCACCGTTACTCCGGGCGAAACCGCCGTCGCCAAGTTGTCGCTCGCACTGAGTGCTACCAGCGTGGTCAACACCGGTGCCACGATCAACGCGACTGCCATTGCGACATCGTCAGGTGGTCAAGTGGTGGCGACTGCGCCCGTCACGTTTTCGGTGGATAACAATGCCACCTTTGCGGTTGGCGGCACATCCACGGGGGCAGACGGAACGCTGGTCGCCACTGTAGGCATCGGCGCCGACAAGTCGAACCGTGTCGTGACCGTCACCGCCGTCAGCGGCGCGTTCACTGCCACCGCATCTTTCGCGGTAACGGGTGCAAAACTCACGGGTACGCCTGTTCCGACCGTCGTCACTCCGGGCAGCACAGGGAATCGTGTCGATTTTCGCCTGGTGGATGCCAACGACGCACCGATCGCCAACGAGGCAATTTCCGTGCAGGCGGGTTCGCTGGGAACTGTGACGGGTGTGACCGGCACAGCCGGGGACTTCGCCTA
>JAMFRW010000563.1 GCA_026224975.1 Rhodoferax sp.
AACCTCGCGGCGGTGGTGGCCCTGGCGGCGCGCGACGCGGGCGACCTGCCCATCCGCTTCCAGTTGCTGATCTACCCCGCGACCGACATGCGCCGCGGCGCGCCCTCTCACACCACCAACGGGCAGGGCTATCTGCTGACGAGCGACACCATCCAATACTTCCACGACCACTACATCACCGACCCGGCGATCGACCTCGATTGGCGCGCCTCGCCGCTGCTGCACCCCAACTTGGCCAGGCTGCCACCGGCGCTGATCATCACCGCCGGCTACGACCCGCTGCGCGACGAAGGCCTGCAGTACGCGCAGGCCCTGTCCGAAGCCGGCAACCGCACGACTTACCTGTGCTTCGAGCGGCAGATCCATGGCTTCATCACCATGGGCAAGGTGCTGGACGAAGCGAACGCGGCAGTCTCGGCGTGTGCTGCGGAGTTGCGGCGCGCGCTGGCGGCTTGATCAGGCCCGCGCGACTTCCTTGCGCCGCGTCTTCCAGGCGCCGATCAGCACCAGCAGGCCCGGCAGCAAAATCGCGCCCCAGATGATCTTGTCGAGGTTGGCCTTGACCCACGGTATGTTGCCGAAGAGGTAGCCGGCGGTGGTGACGCTCACCACCCAGAGCACGCCGCCGGTCACGTCGAAGAAGGTGAACTTGCGACGCGTCATCTGCGCCACGCCGGCAACGAAGGGCGCAAAGGTGCGCAGGAAGGGCATGAAGCGCGCGGCCACGATGGTGATGCCGCCATACTTCTCGTAGAACGCATGCGCCTGCTCGAAGGCCTTCTTGTTGAAAAAGCGCGAGTTCTCCCACTGGAAGACCTTGGGCCCGAAGTAGCGGCCGATCGCGTAGTTGCACTGGTTGCCGAGGATGGCCGCGGCGATCATCAGGCCCATGACCATCGGCAGGTTCATGAGCCCTGCGCCGGCCAACGCACCCACCACGAAGAGCAGCGAATCACCGGGCAAAAACGGCATGACCACCACCCCGGTTTCGATGAAGATGATCAGGAAGAGCAGCGCGTAGACCCACACGCCATAGGTTTGCACGAAGGTCGCGAGGTGAACGTCGACGTGCAGGACGAAGTCGAGCAGCATGCTGAGAATTTCCATGCGGCGGGATTATCGATGCACCTCGCGCATGCCCCTACGCCGCACTCCGGCGTCACGCATAGTGTGCTGGGTCAGCTATGCAGATCCAGCGCGTTCACATCGTCCAGCCACAGCCCGAGTTCCGACGGGATCGGCCGGCCGCCGCCACCCGAGCGCCAGCGGCGCTGCAACTGATTGGCAGTGGCACGCAGGTTCCATTGCAGCTCCTGCGCCAACGCCCAGAGGTCGACCGTGAGGCCCGGCGAGAGCGGTGCGCCTTCGGTGAACATGCCGAGTTGCCCGGCGGTGATGCCAGCTTCGAAGAGCACGCGCTGCAGGGTCTCGGCTTGTTCCGAAACCGATTCGAGCAGCACCGCCGCGTCGCCATCGGCCTGCGGCAGCACCACCGCCACCACCTCGCGCCACTGGTCCAGCAGGCCGGCGTGCAGGCCGAGCCGGTCGACCACTTCGGCCGCGTCCACACCCGGTGCTTCCGTCGCCTGCGGCAACGCGCCGAGCAGGCGGTGGATGGAGGGCACCAGGCTTTCGTCGTAGCGCTTGGGGTTCATGCGCAGCAGCAGCGAGACGCGCTGCTCCGGGTACTGGCGCTCGCCGTCGAACATGGCGGTGACCACTTCGGCGAGCGAAAGCAAACGCCCCAGCGGGCTGATGCCCTGGCCGGCCAGGCCCCGCGGGTAGCCCGAACCGTCGAGCATCTCGTGGTGCTCGAGGATCGCCCGCGGCACCTGCTTGGGGTACTCGTGAAAGCGCGCGATCAGCATCGACGAGGTCACAGGGTGCACATAGAGCGGCCGGCGCTCGTCGCCATTGAGGCGGTTCCCGGCCTCGAGCAGATCGGCATCGATGTGCAACATGCCCAGGTCGTGCAGCAGGCCGGCGGCCGCGGCCATGGTGATGTCCTGGATCGGCGCGCCGCCTTCGCGCACAAGGTGGGCGCAGAGCAGCGCCATCAGAATGCAGTGGTCGAAGAGCGATGCGCGGGTCTCGCGCGCGAGCGTGAGGTGGAAGACCACCGGCGCCGGCAGCGGGATGGCCTTGATCGCCTCCAACAGCATGCTGCGCACGCGGCCCGATTGCCCCATCAGCGCGAAGAACGGCCAGCGCGCCATGGCGGCTTCGGCGGCCTCGACCAATGCCGCACCCGTCATCGCTGTGCCGCCGTTCAGGCTTTCGTCCAGCGGGCGCGAGAGGCGGTGCGACAGCAGCCGCTCGTAGAGACCCTCGTCGATGACGACGCCGCCTTCGAGCAGCTTGATGCCCTGCAGGTTGTGGATGGCGCGCGAGGTGACGACCGGGCGCCGCTTGGCCAGCTCGGTCACGGCTTTGAGGAACGCAGGGTCCTCGGGTGGGGTCAAGGGGGCAGAAGGTGCAGCGGTCGGGCGATTCATCGGTGAAAAAACTCGCGGCATCGATGGCAAGCCGGCAGCAACGAGCGCGCCCGGCCGTCCCGAATGGCATGACCCGGGATGCAACTAGCCTACAGCAGACCCGCGCGGTCGGCGTCGCCGTGCCGCCACAGCCTCACCCGCTTCCTACAATGGTCGGATGAATGCCGTGATCCAGGCCGCCGTGCCACCAGCCCCGCGCCGGGCCATCCGCGAACTGCCCGACGAGCTGATCAGCCAGATCGCCGCCGGCGAGGTCGTGGAGCGGCCGGCTTCGGTGGTGCGCGAGCTGGTCGACAACGCCCTCGATGCCGGCGCGACCGAGATCACCGTCAAGCTCATGGCCGGCGGCGTGCGCGCCATCATGGTCGAAGACGACGGCCACGGCATTCCGCCCGATGAGCTGGTGCTCGCGCTGCGCCGCCACGCCACCAGCAAGATCGCCTCGCTGCCCGAACTCGAAGGCGTGATGACCATGGGCTTTCGCGGCGAGGCGCTGGCCGCCATCTCGTCGATCGCCGAAGTCGCCATCGCCAGCCGCACCCGCGAAGCCGCGCATGCCCAGCGGCTGGATGGCCGCTCCGGCGAGCTGGTGCCGGCAGCGCGCGGCGTGGGCACCAGCGTGGAAGTGCGCGAACTCTTCTTCAGCACGCCGGCCCGCCGCAAGTTCCTGAAGACCGACGCGACCGAACTCGCCCATTGCCTGGAAGCCGTGCGCCGCCACGCGCTCACGCGGCCCGACGTGGCCTTTGCCGTGTGGCACGAAGGCCGGCTGGTGCAGCAATGGCGCCGCGCGCCGGCCGAGCAGCGCATCCGCGATGTGCTGGGCGAAGACTTCACCGCGCAAAGCCGCTCGCTCGCCTTCGAGCTGGGCCCGCTGCGCATCACCGGCCGGGCCGGCACGCCGGAGGCGGCGCGCACCCGGGCAGACCAGCAATATGTGTACGTCAACGGCCGCCATGTGCGCGACAAGCTCATCGCCCACGGGGTGCGCTCGGCCTATGAAGACGTGCTGCACGGCGGGCGCCAGCCGGCCTATGTGCTCTTCATCGCCATCGCGCCGGACCGCGTCGATGTGAACGTGCACCCGACCAAGATCGAGGTTCGCTTCCGCGATTCACGCGAGGTTCATCAGGCGGTGCGGCGGGCGATCGAAAGTTCGCTGGCGGTGCCGCGGGCCGGGGCGTTGGCGGGCGCTGCGGTCGATGGTCTGGGTGGCGCGTTGGGTGGCGCGGCTGATGGCGACGGGGCCTCATCGCTCCTGCGCCCGGGCGATGGCGAAGCGCGCGGCGACCTCCTAGTCGAAGGCTCCGATTCACGCCAACCCGGCAGCTTCTTCGCCGGCTCACCACGCCGTTTCGAGCCGCGCCAGCAAGCCTCGCTCGGCCTGCAGCAGATGGCCACGCTTTATGCGCAAGAGATGCCCGGCAGTTGGAACGGCAAACCCATCACCCCGACACCGCCGCTGAGCACGCGCGACGATTCGCCGGCATCGGCCTTCGACGCCCCAGCGGAATGGCCGCTGGGCAAGGCCATCGCGCAGGTCGCCGGCGTTTTCGTGCTGGCCGAAAACGCGCAGGGCCTGGTGATCGTCGACATGCACGCCGCGCACGAACGCATCGTCTACGAGCGCCTCAAGGCGAGCCTGGGCACGGCCAAGATCGAATCGCAGCCGCTGCTGATCCCCGCCACCTTTGCCGCCACGCTGCAAGAGATTGCCACTGCCGAATCGCAAGCCGAGAACCTGCTCGCGCTCGGGCTGGATGTGGCGCCGCTCTCGGCCACCGTGCTGGCGGTGCGCTCCCGGCCGGCGGCGTTGGCCGGCGGCGATGTGGTCGAGCTGGCACGCAGCGTGCTCGCCGAACTGGCGCAGTACGACGCGAGCACCGTGATCCAGCGCGCGCAGCACGAGATTCTTTCGACGATGGCCTGCCACGGTGCCGTTCGCGCCAACCGCCAGCTCACGATCGAAGAGATGAACGCCCTGCTGCGCGACATGGAACGCACCGACCGCGCCGACCAGTGCAACCACGGCCGCCCGACCTGGCGGCAGATCACGCTGAAGGAACTCGATGGGCTGTTCTGGCGCGGGCGTTGAAAGTCGGCTGAGTTGAAACCCGACGCCGGTTGAACTCCCGGCGCCGATCGAGGCTCACAGCGTGCACCCACAGACGTGCGCCCACGGATTTTCTTTGCATTGATTCCGCAGCAATTGCACTTGAACTGGCACCCCGCTTTGCCGATATAGCTTCGATGCCCCGTCTCAGCCCCTCGATGATCCCGCGCTCCCTGAGCCGAAACTTCCGCTGGCGATGGCCGGCGCTCGCGGCGTTCGCGATGGCCATGCTGGCCGGTTGCATGGGGCTGGACCAGCAGCAGCGGCGCTGGATCTTCCAGGCCTCGCCCGGCCCCTCGGCCCAAGCCGCGCAGGTCGAGGGCATGGACGACGTCTGGATCGAGCATGTCTCTGTTGCGAGCGGCAACAAGGTCAAGCTGCACGCGCTCTGGTATCCGAGTGAAGACCCCAAGGCGCCGGTGCTGCTCTTCCTGCACGGCGCGCGGCGCAGCGTCGATGGAAGCGCCTTTCGCATCCGCCACATGCAGTCGCTCGGCTTCTCGGTGCTGGCGGTCGACTACCGCGGCTTCGGGCTCAGCACCGACGAGTTGCCATCGGAAGCGCTGGTCGACGAAGACGCCCACGCCGCCTGGGGCTGGCTCGCGAAGAAGCACCCGGGCCAGGACCGCTACATTTTCGGCCACTCGCTCGGCGGCGCCATCGCGGTGCAGCTCGCGACGGAAGTCAAAGACGCGAAGGGCTTGATCGTCGAAGGCACCTTCACCTCGATCCCGGCGGTGTTCCAGTCGCTGAAATGGGGCTGGCTGCCGCTCACGCCGCTGATCACGCAGCGCTTCGATTCGGCCGACAAGATCGGCCGCGTCAAGGTGCCGGTGCTGGTGGTGCACGGCAGCGGCGATTCGCTGATCCCGCCATCGCTCGGCAGGGCGCTGTTCGACCGCGCGACCTCGCCCAAGCGCTTCGTGCTCGTCGAAGGCGGCAGCCACTACAGCACCAGCGGGATGGGGTTGGCGCAGTATCGCGAGGCTTTGAAAGACCTTTTCGGCATTGGTGCTTGAGGCTCGCTGACGGTTAGTCGACAAGCACTTCGAACACGACGCGGCAACTGCCTGATGGCGCGGCGTGCTTCAATCGGCGATTCTCTCGAGACACGCCATGGCCACCATCAAACTCAAAAAGCCCGCCGCACCCGCCCGCGGCTCCTCGCCGACGAAGCCCATGGAATCGCGCGCGCCAGTGCGCGGCGCCGGCGCTGGCGTCAAAACCCGGCCGACACTTGCCCAAGCCCAGGCAGAGCGGGCCGAGCGCGAAGCGCGCTACCAGGAACAACTGCGCCTTCGCTTCGGCTCGCAACCGCCGCCGGCTTCGTTCCAGCGGCGAGGCGAGAACGACGAGCGAGGCCAAGGCCCGCGCGAGGATCGCCGCGACGACCCGCGCAATGCGCCTGGCCCCCGTCGAGATGCGGCACCGAGGCAATCGCCCTCGCGCCCGTTCGAGCCACGTCGAGACACCGGCCCACGCCGCGACGGCCCACCGCCAGCGCGCGGCGCGTTCCAGCCGAGGCGCGATGCGGAGCCCCAGCGCGCAGATGCGCCCTACCCTCGGCGTGATGCACCACCTCTACGTGGTGACGCGCCCGCCTATCCGCGCCGTGATGCACCGGCGCCGCGACGCGACGATCGAGGCCAGCAGGGTGACGCCCCGCCCTATCCACGCCGCGACAACCCGCCGCAGCGTGGCGATGCGCCACCGTACCCACGTCGCGATGCGCCGCCATCGAGGCGCGACGCCCCGCCCCAGCGCGGCGATGCCCCACCCTACCCGCGCCGTGACACCCCGCCCCGCCGCGACGAACCCGCCCCGCGCCGCGACCCACCCGCCCAGCGCCGCGACGTCGTCCGCCAGGAACCGCTGCCGCCCGGCCAGTTCCCCGCGTACGAACCGCGCCCTCGTCCCCGCCCGCCGGCCCGTGGTGGCCCGAACACCGCCTTCGCCCCGCGCGCACGGCGCGACGACGACGAACACGATTACGAACGCGAGCCCGCAGAACACGCGCCCGGCAGCATGCGGCTTTCCAAGCGCATGAGCGAACTCGGCATCTCCTCGCGCCGCGAAGCCGACGAATGGATCGCCAACGGCTGGGTGCGCGTCGACGATCAGGTGGTGAGCGAACTCGGCTCGCGTGTCGTGCCCGGCCAGCGCATCACCGTCGATGCCAAGGCCAAGTACCAGCAGGCCCAGCGCGTCACGGTGCTGATCAACAAGCCGGTGGGCTATGTCAGCGGCCAGGCCGAAGACGGCTACGAGCCCGCCGTGGTGCTCGTCACCCCGGCCAACCAATGGCACGACGACCACTCCGGCACGCGCTTCCTCCGCGAGCACCTCAAGAGCCTCGTGCCCGCCGGCCGCCTCGACATCGATTCCGTCGGCCTGCTCGTGCTCACGCAAGACGGCCGCATCGCCAAGCAGCTCATCGGCGAAGACAGCGATGTCGAGAAGGAATATCTCGTCCGCGTGGCCTCGGCCGACGGCAGCTCGCTCTCGCCACAAAACCTCGCCCTGCTCAACCACGGCCTCGAACTCGACGGCGAAGCCCTGCGACCGGCAAACGTCGAATGGGTCAACGACGACCAGTTGCGCTTCGTCCTCAGACAAGGCAAAAAGCGCCAGATCCGCCGCATGTGCGAGGCCGTCGGCCTGCAGGTGCTGGGCCTCAAGCGCGTGCGCATCGGGACGGTGATGCTGGGCGATCTGCCGACGGGGCAGTGGCGTTATTTGCGCATGGACGAAGGGTTCGCGGCGCCGGTGGTGGCAACGATAGGGCTGTGAAGAAAGACGGGTGACTGTGGCAACGCTAAACTCCAAACCGGTTCGTCTATTGATGCACGACATGGCTCTATCGATGAGTCTAGTGCCCGGTCAGACATTTTCCAGAGAGCAAGCTATCCAATGGTTTGCGACTCACTATCCAAACGTGAAACAGGGAACGGTTGCAGCTCACCTAATTCGACTTTCGACAAACGTTCAGTCTCGTCTTCAATACAGCCCGAAAAGCGACGGTTCCGACGACAAGTTCTTCAAAATAGACAGCGCTCACTTCAGGTTGTACGAGCATGGACGCGACCCAACGCCCATTTCAGAACTCACGCCACCAGACATAGAAGAAGCTCAGGATATGGGTCCTCAAGCCTCTTCTGAATCTGCATACGAGCACGATTTGCGCGACTATCTAGCACGCAATCTACATATCCTGGAACCTTCACTGAGGCTGTATTCAGACGAAGGTATTGCGGGTGTCGAATTCCCGGCCGGTGGACGCTTTATCGACATACTGGCGATTGATAAATCGGGCAGCTACGTCGTCATAGAACTCAAAGTTTCAAAGGGATACGACCGAGTCATTGGTCAACTCTTGCGTTACGTGAGTTGGATCAAGAAAAATCATGCAGAGTCAGGGCAAGCGGTACGTGGAATGATCATTGCCAAGCAAATTGGCGAAGATCTTCGACTGGCATGCTCGGAATTGCCTTCAGTTTCTCTCTACGAGTACGCGCTCGCCGTTTCGGTCAATAAGGTGGATGTAGCTCGCGCGTCGTAGAGTAAACGGCAAGAGATTTGCGAATGGACGAACGGTTCACTGCGCTGGTGGATTGGACGGTCGGATAGAAGAGGAGCGCTCCGCATGTCATCGCTCAATCTCCAGGTACGCCGTGCCGACGCTGTGGATCGATTGCCGATCTACCGCATGCTCGAGTTCTACCAGCACGACCTCTCCGACATCTGGGACCAGGACCTCGACGCCCACGGCGAGTACGGCTATGCGCTCGACAGTTTCTGGCATGAGGCCGATTGCCACGCCTTCGTCGCGTTGGTGGACGGGCACTACGCGGGCTTTGCGTTGGTCGACACCGCGGTCAGGGTGGGCGAAAGCGGCTGGTGGATGAGCCAGTTTTTCGTGCTGAAGAAGTACCGTCGCCGCGGCGTCGGGCAGGCTCTGGCGACCGACGTTTTCGACCGGCTGCCCGGCCGCTGGGAGGTGGGGCAGATGCCGGACAACCTGCCGGCTCAGGCATTCTGGCGGCGAGTCATCGGGCAGTACACCGGCCAGAGTTTCGACGAGCGGGCGATCGTCACAGGGTGGTGGCAAGGCGTCGTTCAGCGCTTTGTCAGCGATTCGAAAAGTGGATGAAGCAGCGGGCCAAGCGACGGCGCTTCCAGCGATTCAGCCAAGGCGTGAGCGTGGTGGCGCCCCGTCTTTTGCATCGGATTCGCCCTCGTCCACGTCGGCCACGCCCAGTTCATCGATGAGCCCGCGCAGCAGCGCTACTGCCGAATCACGCGGCATCTCGACCGGCAGCACCAGGCCCGAATCGAACTGAAGGTGCATGCGCAGCAGTGACGGGTCGGAGGCCTTCACGATGCCGGCCGCCAGGCACAACATCGACGGCTGCGCGGGCGTGCCAGGGCTGTCATCGCTCTTGGGCCTGGCGCCCGACAGCGCGGCGAGCAAGGTCACTGCTACCAGTGGCGCAAGTTCGGTCTTCACCGCGATGGCAAGCGCGCGGCGTTCGCCCTTCAGCAAGCCTTCGGCTTCCAGCAGCAGATCACTCCCGTCTGCTGTCTGGATGGCCCGGCCGATCGAAGCGATCATCAAATCGGGGGCGTCCTCTCTCGTTCCCATTGACCTCTCCTTCTTTAAACGTGTGTGGGAAATGAGAAATCAGAATAATCGAGGCCTTTTTGCGCTTGCAAGGCTCGCGCGCAAAAAGGGAACCCGTCCTACAGACAGCTTGGGCGGCGCCCGACCGCTTTGTTGGGCGAGACCGCATGAAATGGATAGAGATAGAAATTCCGATAGAAATCCACATGACGACCCCAACCGCAATGACGATCGCCATACGCCGCCCGCATTGGGGCATCTCCACGTTGCTGGTCGCCGGCACCCTGCTCACGGCGACGATCGGTGCGCTCGCGTCGATCGACGCGGCGCAGTTCTACGGCTCGCTGGTGCAACCTTCGTGGGCACCGCCCGCGAGCGTGTTCGGCCCGGTGTGGACGCTGCTCTACCTGATGATGGCCTGGGCCGCGGTGCTGGTCGTTCGCGCGCAAGGCTGGCCCGGCGCGCGGCCGGCGCTGATGCTCTACGCCACGCAATTGCTTCTGAACGCGCTGTGGACCTGGCTCTTCTTCCGCTGGCACCTGGGCGCGGCGGCCATGATCGAAGTCTTGGCGCTGTGGGTGGCCGTGGCGCTCACGTTGCGCAGCTTCGGCCAGGTGCGACCGCTGGCCGGCTGGCTGCTCGCGCCCTATCTCGCGTGGGTGAGTTTTGCGAGTGCCTTGACGCTCGCCATGTGGCGCCTCAACCCGGGCGTGCTCTGACTGAATCTGACCAAGACGGATCGCGGCAGCGTCAAGCCGCCATCACCGCCATGCACTCGATCTCCACCCGCGCGCCGAGCGCCAGCGCGTTCGCGCCGAAGGCACTGCGCGCCGGGTAGCGGCCGTCCTCGAAGAAGCTCTGGTACGCCTCGTTGAACGCCGGCCAGTCGGAGATGTCGGCCAGCATCACCGTGCACTTGACGACGTCGAGCAATGAGCTGCCATGCGCTTCGATCGTGAGCTTGATGTTCTCCATGGTCTGCCGCGCCTGCTCGCGGATCCCGCCCGGCGCCAGCCGCATGGTGCCGGGCACGATGCCCATCTGCCCCGAGAGATAAAGCGTCTGCCCCACGCGCACCGCCTCGCTAAACGGCATGCCGGCCGGCAGCACGGCACCGGAATTCAGGAACTCGACAGTCGAGGTGTTCATGGGTCAGTTCCAAAGTTTCAGCCGGTGATGCTAGTCGGTTGGGCTGTGCGCCGTCGCATTCCCACATCGCCGAGCCTGCTAACCTCCCCGGATGCCCCCAATGACCCCCAGCCGCCCAGGCATGACGCCTGGCGTGGTGGTGCTGATGCTGACGCTGCTGCTCGGCATCCAGCCCATCACCACCGATCTTTATCTGCCGGCCTTGCCGACCTTGCAGCGCGAATTCGCGGCGACGACCGGTGCGGTGCAGCTCACGCTTTCGGCCCTGATCATCTGCTTCGGCCTGGGGCAACTGGTGTGGGGGCCGCTCTCGGATCGTTTCGGGCGACGGCCGGTGCTGCTGGCGGGCATGGCGCTCTACACGGCGTCGAGCGTGGCCAGCGCGCTGGCGCAGAGCATCGATGCGCTTGTCGCCTGGCGGGCGCTGCAGGGCGTGGCGATGGCGGCGGCGGTGACGTGCGGGCGGTCGATCGTGCGCGATCTCTTCTTGCCGCACGAAGGCGCGCGGGTCATGTCGCGCGCGCTCAGCGGGCTGGGCGTGATCGCGATGCTGAGCCCGCTCACGGGCGGCATCGTCGTGCAGTGGGCGAGCTGGCATGCGGCGCTGGGGGTGCTGTCGCTTTTCGGCGCAGGCACGCTGGCCTTCATCGCCTGGCGCTTCGAAGAGACGGTGCCGGCGCGCAACCCGCGCGCCACGCAACTCGGGCCGATGCTGCACAACTGGCGCGTGGTGATGGGCCACCGCACGTTCCGCGCATGGGTGGCGCTGCTGTGCTGCACCTGGGGCGGCCTGTTCTTCACGCTGGCCGGCTCGTCCTTCGTGCTGATCGGGATGATGGGCGTCTCGCGCGTTCAGTACGGTGCGATCCTCGCCAGCAACTCGCTCGCCTACATCATCGGCACCGTGCTGTGCCGGCGCCTACTGCTGCGCCACGGGCTGCGCGGCGCCGTCAAGCGCGGCGCGTGTTTTTCGCTGACGGGCGGGCTGCTGCTCGCCGGGCTGAGCCTGGCGGGCGTGCATTCGGTGTGGGCGATCGTGCTGCCGCAATACATCTTCGCCATCGGCCACGGCATCCATCAGCCTTGCGGCCAGGCCGGATCGGTCGGCCCCTTCCCCGAAAAAGCCGGCACAGCCGCATCGCTCTCGGGCTTTGCGATGATGTTCACCGCCTTTGTCGTGGGCACCTGGCTGGGCCGAAACCTGGGCGACACGGTTTATCCGATGACGCTGGGCGTGGGCTTGTGCAGCATCGGCGCGGCCACGGTGGCGTGGACGCTGGTGCAGCGCGATGGCGATCCGCATCCGTATGCCACGCCCAAGGCATCGTCGGCGACGGCTGCTTGATGCTGCCTCGCTTGGTGCTGTATTACTTTCCTGCGACAGCTTTCCTTATGCCTAAGCTTTCGCCCCTCGCCATTCCACTCTTTTCCGGTAGCGAACCTTGTCGATGACCTCACCCGCCTACCTGTGCCTCGCCGGCCCCACCGCCTCCGGCAAAACGGCCGCCGCGATGGCGATCGCCGATGTGTTCGCGCGGGCACAACGCCCGGTCGAGATCATCAGCGTCGACTCGGCCCTCGTCTACCGCGACATGAACATCGGCACCGCCAAGCCCACGCCCGCCGAGCGCGCGCTGGTGCCGCATCACTTGATCGACATCATCGACCCCTCGCAGGCCTATTCGGCCGCGCAGTTCGTGGCCGATGCGGGCCGGCTCATCGGCGAGATCACCGCGCGCGGCGCGTTGCCCTTGCTGGTGGGCGGCACGATGCTCTACTTCAAGGCGCTGTTCGAAGGGCTCGATGCCATGCCGCCAGCCGATGCCGCGGTGCGGGCCGCGCTCGATGCGCAAGCCGCGCGCGACGGCTGGCCCGCGCTGCACGCCGAGCTGGCCCGCGTCGACCCCCTCACCGCCGCGCGCCTGCCGCCCACCGATTCGCAACGCATCCAGCGCGCGCTCGAGGTTTATCGCATCAGCGGGCAACCGCTCTCGGCCTTCCACCAGGCTTCGCGCCGCGGCAAGCCGGCCGACGATTCGCTGCCGCCGCTGATCTCGCTCGAGCCCGACGACCGCGCCTGGCTGCATGAACGCATTGCGGTGCGCTTTGCGCAGATGCTGGCCGATGGGCTGGTCGACGAAGTGCGTGCGCTGCGGGCGCGGCCCGACCTGAATGCGGCCATGCCTTCGATGCGCTGTGTGGGCTATCGGCAGGTGTGGGAGGCGCTCGATCTTGCGGAGCGCAACCGCGACGAACCGGAAGATGTCAGCGAGCGCGGCATCGCGGCGACGCGGCAGTTGGCGAAGCGGCAGTTGACGTGGTTGAGGAGCATGCCGAATCGGCGGGTGGTGGCGTGTGATTCGGAGGATGCGACTGGGCAGGTGGTGTCCCTCGCACGCGAGCTGTTTCTTGCCCCCGCTCCCGCTGGCGGGAGAGGGTTGGGGTGAGGGAGAAAGATTCCAGCGCGCTGCTGCAACTGCGCGACCTCGCCAAGCACTACGGCCGCACCCCCGTCTTCGAACACGTCACCTTCGACGTAGCCGCCGGCGACTTCGTCGCGATCGTCGGCGAATCGGGCGTGGGCAAATCGACGCTGCTCAATTGCATCGCCGGGCTCGACAGCCTGACGCGTGGCACCGTCACCATCGATGGCGTCG
Source organism: Rhodoferax sp. (assembly GCA_026224975.1). Taxonomy (GTDB): domain Bacteria; phylum Pseudomonadota; class Gammaproteobacteria; order Burkholderiales; family Burkholderiaceae_C; genus LMDS01. The sequence goes on from JAMFRW010000563.1 coordinate 13,036, forward strand.
AGATGACGGCGCTCGCCGAGCCCGCGCAAGCCTTGCTGCGGCGCGAACACCTGGGCTTCGTGTTCCAGGCCTTCCATGTGTTGCCGCATTTGAGCGTGGCGCACAACGTCGCCCTGCCCTTGCTGCTGATGCACCGGCCCGACCCGGCGCGCGTGGCCGAAGTGCTCGCGGCTGTCGGGCTGGCTGGCCTGGGCGACCGCCTGCCGCAGACGCTCTCCGGCGGCCAGTTGCAGCGTGTGGCCATCGCGCGCGCGCTGGTCCATCGCCCCAAGCTGATCCTCGCCGACGAGCCCACCGGCAACCTCGATTCCGGCACCGCCGAGCGTGTGATGGACACGTTGTGCGACCAAGTGCGGCGCTCCGGCGCCGCCTGCGTGCTGGTCACGCATTCGCGCACCGCGGCGGCGCGCGCCGACCGGGTGGTGACGCTGACCAGCGGCGGCATCGTCGGCTGATGGCCTCCATGGACTCGTACTGACGCCGCATGCTGACGCTGCTGCGCCACCTCACCTGGCCCGAGCTGCGCCACCACCCCTGGCGCAACGCCGCGGCGCTGCTCGCGGTGATGCTGGGCGTGGCGCTGGCGTTCTCGGTGCAGTTGATCAACCAGTCGGCGCTGAGCGAGTTCAGCTCGGCTGTTCGATCGGTCAACGGCGAGCCCGACTTCGAGGTGCGCGGGCAGCGCGGCGGCTTCGACGAAGCGCTGTACGGCCGAGTCGCACGCCATCCGCAGATCGCGCTCGCGAGCCCCGTCGTCGAGATCGAGACCTATGGCTTCGACGCCCTAGGCCAACGCGTGCCGCTGCGCCTGCTGGGGCTCGATGCGCTGGTGGCCGCGCCGATGTCGCCCGCGCTGCTGCCGCGGCCCGATGCAGGCGCCGATCGCATGGCGATGCTCGACCCCGGCGCGGTGTTTCTCAACGTGGCGGCGCAGCAGCGGCTGGGCTTGGATGGCCAAGCCGCAAGCCTCCACCTGCAAACGCCCAACGGCACCGTGACCCTGCGCGTGCAAGGCAGCGTCGCAGCGCAAGGCACGCCGCTCGCGGTGATGGACATCGCCGGCGCGCAGGCGAGCTTCGGCTGGCTGGGGCGCCTGAGTCGGATCGATGTGCGCCTCGCGCCGGGCGCCGATCGCGAGTCGGTGATCCGCGAGCTGGCGCTGCCGGCCGGCTTGCGCACGGCGGCGCCGGACGAAGCGGCGCAGCGCGTCTCGAATGTCTCGCGCGCCTACCGCGTCAACCTCACGGTGCTGGCGCTGGTGGCGCTGTTCACCGGCGCGTTCCTGGTGTTCTCGATCCTCTCGCTCTCGGTCGCCAAGCGGCAGCCGCAGCTTGCCTTGCTGGGCGTGCTCGGCCTGAGCGCCCGTGAGCGGCTCAACCTGGTGCTCGCCGAATCGGCCCTGCTCGGCGCCGCTGGCAGCGTGCTGGGCCTCACACTCGGCACCGCGTTGGCCGCGCTCGCCTTGCGCTGGCTGGCGGGTGACCTGGGCGGCGGCTACTTTCCCGGCGTAGCGCCGGCCCTGCACTGGGACAGCGGCGCTGCGTTGATCTACGGCCTGCTCGGCGTGGTGGCGGCCATGGTCGGCGGATGGCTGCCCGCGCGCGACGCACAACGGCTGGCACCCGCGCAGGCCTTGAAGGGTCTGGGCTCATCGAGCGTCAATGAAGGCGCGGTGTGGTTCGGTCCGATGTTGCTGATCGCCGGCGTGGTGCTCGCACTGCTGCCGCCGATCGCTGGCATTCCGCTCGCGGCCTACCTCTCGGTCGCCTGCCTGCTGCTGGGCGGCATCGCTTGCGTGCCGGCGGGCGTGGGCTTGCTGCTCCAAGGCATCGCGCCGCCGCAGCATCCGCTGGCCTTGTTGGCGGTGGAACGCGCGCGGCACCAGCGGCACACGGCCACCATCGCCGTGGCTGGCGTGGTCGCGAGCCTGAGCCTGGCGGTGGCGCTCACGGTGATGGTCGCGAGCTTTCGCGATGCCGTCACGCAGTGGCTCGACACGGTGCTGCCGGCCGACCTCTATGTGCGCGCCGCCACCACGGCCGGCGCGGGCGACGTGCTCACGCTGCCGCCCGAGCTGGTGAAGCACGCGGCCGGCATCGAAGGCGTGGCGCGAGTGGAAGCGCAGCGCGTCTCGCAGGTGCAGATCGACCCCAAGCTGCCGAACGTGGCGCTGATCGCCCGGCCGCTGGCCGACCCTTCGAAAGCGCTGCCGCTGGTCGGCGAACTGCTGCCGCTGCCTGCCGGCGAAACCGCGGCCTACGTCAGCGAAGCCATGGTCGCGCTGTACAACGCCGCGCCCGGCACACGCCTGATGCTGCCCTTGCCCGATGGCCGCCGCGTGCCGGTGTTCGTGCGCGGCGTGTGGCGCGACTATGCGAGGCAACACGGTGCAGTGACGATCACCGCGAGCGACTACCAGCGCCTGACCGGCGACACGCGCGTCAACGACATGGCGCTTTGGCTGCGCGCGGATGACGGCAATCGCAACGGCGGCGACTCCGCCATCGGCAACCGTGGCATCAGCGCAAGCGGCCCCGGGACGAACGCGGGGCGCAGCGCGAAGGCAGCGTTGCCGGGCGCCGTGCAGCAGGCGCTGCGCAAGCTGGCAGACGACAGCGGTGCCGATGGCGCGCTGCTTGAGTTCGCCTCGCCCGGCGAGATCCGCACGCTTTCGCTGCGCATCTTCGACCGCAGCTTTGCCGTCACCTACTGGCTGCAAGCGGTTGCGATCGCGATCGGCCTCTTCGGCATCGCCGCGAGTTTTTCGGCGCAGGTGCTGGCGCGGCGCAAGGAGTTCGGGCTGCTCGCGCACCTGGGGCTGACGCGCATGCAGGTGCTCACCGTCGTCGCGGTCGAAGGCGCGGTGTGGACGGCAGCCGGCGCGCTGCTTGGCCTGCTGCTGGGGCTCGCGGTCAGCGTCGTGCTGGTCAAGGTCGTGAACCCGCAGAGCTTCCACTGGACGATGGACCTGCTGCTGCCCTGGGCGCGGCTGGCGCTGCTCTGTGCTGCTGTGATGCTGGCCGGCACGGCAACCGCATGGCTCGCGGCGCGCCGTGCGGCGGGGCGCGACATGGCACTGGCGGTCAAGGAGGATTGGTAGACGCGGCAGCCCGCGCGCTCCGAGGCAGGCTTCGACAAGCTCAGCCCGAACCCGCGATGTGGGTGCAGCGGCGACACACCAAGCTCGAACGAGCAGGGCATGGGGTCGTCGCCGGAGTGAATAAGAACTCCCTGAACGGAGGCGGCGACCCCATGCGCTGCTCCGGGGACCACGAGCGAATCAGACGATGGCGTCTGTCGCGACAGGCACTTCGACAGGCTCAGTGCGAGCGGGAGTACGCAGGCTCAGCCGATCGGTTCATGAGCGCGAGGCGTCAACAGACGCAGGCCCGGCCCACAACGCCTCCCCCGTCGCATCCAGCTGCGTCAGATACAGCCGCAAGTCGAATTCGTACTGGTGGTACTCCGGCTCCATGTGCGTGCACAGCGCATAGAACGCCTTGTCGTGGTCACGCTCCTTCATGTGGGCGAGTTCGTGCACCACGATCATCTTCAGGAACTCGGGCGGCGTGTCCTTGAACAGGCTGGCGACGCGGATCTCGCGCTTGGCCTTGAGCTTGTTGCCTTGCACGCGCGAGACCGTGGTGTGCGTGCCGAGGGCCTGGCCGACGAGTTCCAGCCGCGTGTCGAACATCACCTTGGCCAGCGGCTCGGCGTTGCGCAGGTAGCGGCTCTTGAGCGCAGTCGTGTAGTCGTACAGCGCGCGGTCGGTGCGCACGCCGTGGGCCGGGCCGTAGCGCTTCTTGAGCACCTCGCCGAGCCGGCCCTGCGCGAGCAGATCGGCCACCTGCGCCTGCGTGTCGGCTGAGTACGCGCCGAGGTACTTGAGCACGGTCATGCGGTCGGCCCTTGTATGGCGCGCAACTTCAACGCGGCGCCTGCCGATCGCCACCTCCACGCTCAGGTTGCGACCGCGGGCCTTGCGGGCGTGCCTCGGCAGGCCGGCCCGGTGCCGGACGAGCTTCTGCCGGACGGGCCTGCGGCGGCCTCACCTGTGGCGGGCGTCGATCCGGCGGGCGCACTTCTGGCCGTCCCCCAGGATTGCCACCCGGCGGACGCCCCGGGCCTGCGCCATGCCCCGGCCGGTCCGGCCGATCGGGTGGCCTGAAACCCGGCGGCCGGGGCACCGGCACCGGCCGGTCGTGCGGCGGACGAAAGTTGGGCGGCGGGTGGTACGGCGGGCGCGGCGACGGCCGATGCTCCCAGCGCGGGCGCTCGCGATACCACGGCCGGCTGCGGTAGTGGTCATTCCAGTAGGAGCCGATGAAAAACGCGACGATGGGGATGCCGATGGCCGCGCCGTAATTGATGATCGGCACGTCGGCGCCCTGGTAGGGATACGCCAGGTAGTTGCCGTACATCCAGCCGCGCTCGTTGCCCGGCAGGATCACATCGCACCAGGTGAAGCCATCGATGCAGCCTTGCACCTGCAGCGGCGTGCCGGGCGCCAGGCGGGCGACCAGCGGATAGTCCTGCGCCGGGCCAGCGCGCAGGTTGACCCAGACGGTCGTGTGCGCCTGCTGCGCCGAAGCAGTGAGCGGGATGACACCGAGCACGGTCCAGAGAGCGGCCACGGCCGCATGGCGAATTGTGGATTGCTGAATCATCGTCCCCTCCCGGAGAGTCGGTTCGAAAGCGGCAGTCTAGACTCGTCGCTTCGGCACCCCGGGGTGCGGCCACAAACACACATCGCCAACATGCTTGCCAACGTGCTCGTCGGGCTGGTCGCAGCCATCCATGTCTACATCGTCGTGCTGGAGATGTTCCTCTGGGACAAGCCCTTCGGCCGCCGCGTCTTCGGCAGCACGGCCGAATTTGCGACCGCCTCCAAGACGCTCGCGGCCAACCAGGGCTTGTACAACGGCTTCCTGGCCGCCGGCCTGGTCTGGGGATTGATCCAGGGCCATCCCGCCGGCACGCCCACGCTGGTGTTCTTCCTGGCCTGCGTGATCGTGGCCGGTCTCTTCGGCGCCGCCACGGTGGGTAAGAAAATCCTCTTCGTGCAGGCGCTGCCGGCGGCCTTGGCGATGGCGGCGGTGCTGGTGGCCTAGCCGGCTCCGGAACCGAACCGCATTCGACCGTGCCACCCCGCCTCCTCTGATGGCCCGCGCTCGTCGATCGGCGTGGGGCAGTTCCTTCCAGCGCATGCTGGGCAAGATGACGCGCGCGACCCTGCGCGCGGGCACCAAGGCCGTGGTGAAGGCAACCCGCCAAGCCACTGCCAAGGCCACGCGCAAGGCCGCTGTCAAACGCGCACCGCCACCAGGTGCCCGTGACTGGATCAGCGGCGTGTCCATCGGCCCGGCCGGCGCACGCCGCTATCACCTGTATCGCCCACCCGGCACGACCAAGGCCGGGCGCCTGCCGCTGCTGGTGATGCTGCACGGCTGCCAGCAGGACGCCAAGGGCTTCGCGCTCGCCACCCGCATGAACCGCATCGCGGCGCGCGAGGGCTTTTGCGTGCTCTATCCCGAGCAGGACCGGCTCGCCAACGTGCAAGGCTGCTGGAACTGGTACGACACGCGATCGGGCCGGGCGCAGGGCGAGGCGGCCATCCTGATGGCGGCCGTCGATCAGGTGGTGCTGCTCTATCGCGCGGATGCGGCCCGCGTGGCGGTGGCCGGGCTTTCGGCCGGCGCGGGCATGGCGGCGCTGCTCGCCACGCGCTACCCGGAGCGCTTTGCGGCCGTCGCGATGCACTCGGGCGTGGCGCCGGGCACGGCGTATTCGACGGCGACGGCGCTGGGTGCGATGCGCGGGCATCGCGCTTCGGCGCCGCTGCCGTCGTCCGCTGCGGGCCATGCGTTGCCCCCGCTGCTGGTGATCCAGGGCGCGCTCGATGGCGTGGTCGCGCAGGCCAACGGGCGGGCGGCGGCGATGCTGTGGGCCGATGCAGCCGGCGCGCGTGCCGGCCTGCCGCGCCGTGTGCAGCGCGGCACGCGCCACCCGATGACGATCACCGACTTCAAGGTGAAAGGCCGCCTTGCCGCCAGCCTTTGCGAAGTCGCCAGCCTGGGCCACGCCTGGAGCGGCGGCGCGGCGGGTCAACCGTTCAGCGATGCCAAGGGGCCAGATGCTTCGCGCATGGTGTGGGCGTTCGTGGCGAAGCAGTTCGCAGCGAAGCAACTGGCTGCGAAATAGCCCGAAGAAGCCGCTCATTTCCAGGCGATGCGCCCGGTGGCTGCCTCCTAGCATGGGCGCTTCCACATCAACATCCGCACCACCATGAGCCAGCCCAAATTCCGCTTGGTCACACGCAGCGATTTCGACGGCCTTGTGTGTGCCGTGTTGCTCAACGAACTGAACCTGATCGACGAGATCAAGTTCGTGCACCCCAAGGACATGCAGGAGACGGTCGCACGGCCACTCCTAACATGGCCACATGAC
>JAMFRW010000079.1 GCA_026224975.1 Rhodoferax sp.
CATCTGCGTCACGGTATTGCGAAGCAGCACCACATACTGGTCGAAAGACTCGATGTGGCCTTGCAATTTGATCCCGTTGACGAGGTAGATCGAAACCGGAACATGCTCCTTGCGCAGCAGGTTCAGGAAGGGGTCTTGTAGGAGTTGCCCTTTGTTGCTCACAGTTATTCTCCGTGATGAAAGTTCAGTATCGAGGCACGTTAACACAGCGGTGCGCGCACCCATGAAAAATGGGGCCAATATCCTTAGAAACCCGCGTGCTTCGCGGGCCGATTTGGACTAGCCGCAACGACAGTTCAATCCTTGTCGTCGAACGGGTTCTTGGAAGACCGCATCTCGATGCGCATCGGCGTGCCGGTGAGTTTGAAATGCTCGCGGAACCGCGCTTCGAGAAAGCGCTTGTACTGGTCGGAGATGTGGTCGAGCGAATTGCCATGGATCACGATCAGCGGCGGGTTCATGCCGCCCTGGTGCGCATAACGCAGCTTGGGACGGAAGGCGCCGGCGCGCTTGGGCGCCTGGTGCGCCACGGCCTCTTGCAAGAGCCGCGTCAACACTGGCGTCGACATCTTCTTGATCGCCGAGGCATGCGCATCGCCGATCGCCTTCCACACCGGGCCCAGGCCCTGGCGCTTGATGGCCGAGATGTGCAGCAACGCGGCGAACTTCAAAAACGAAAGCCGCTGCTCGATCGAGCGCTGCAGCACTTCCTTCTGGTACTCGTCGACGGCATCCCATTTGTTGATGGCGATGACCACCGCACGGCCGCTCTCGAGGATGTAGCCGGCGATGTGCGCATCCTGATCCGTCACGCCTTGCGTGGCGTCGAGCAGCAGCAGCACCACGTTGGCCTGTGCAATGGCCTGCAGCGTCTTCACGACCGAGAACTTCTCGATCGCCTCGAACACCTTGCCGCGGCGGCGCAGGCCGGCGGTGTCGATCAGCTCGAACTTCTGCCCGTTGCGCTCGAAGGGCACGGTGATCGCATCGCGCGTCGTGCCGGGCTGGTCGAACGCCACCAGGCGCTCTTCGCCCAGCCAGGTGTTGATCAGCGTCGATTTGCCGACGTTCGGTCGGCCGGCGACTGCCAGCTTGATCGGGCCGCCGTCTTCGGGCGTGGCTTCGGCTTCTTCGTCACCGAAATCGAAATGCGCCAGTGCGGCGTCGGTCAGGCTGCGAATGCCCTGCCCGTGCGCGGCCGAGATGGGGTGCGGCTCGCCCAGGCCCAACTCATAGAACTCGGCCAGCATCGGCGATTCCGACATGCCCTCGGCCTTGTTGACCGCCAGCACGACCTTCTTGCCCGTCACGCGCAGGTAGCGGGCGATGTCGTGGTCCTGGCCCGAAACGCCTTGCCGCACGTCGACGACGAAGATCACCGCATCCGCCTCGGCGACGGCCTGACGGGTCTGCTTGGCCATCTCCTTGACGATGCCTGTCGTGCTGTCGGGCTCGAAGCCGCCGGTGTCCACGACGATGAACTCGTGCTCGCCGCTGCGGCCGTCACCGTAGTGGCGGTCGCGCGTAAGCCCGGAAAAGTCGGCGACGATCGCGTCGCGGCTCTTCGTCATGCGGTTGAAGAGCGTGGACTTGCCGACGTTCGGCCGGCCCACGACGGCGATGACGGGCTTCACGCGCGCACCTTCACCGCACCGGCCTCAGCCGCAGCACGTGGCGAAACAATCAAAAATTCGGTCACTGATTCGGTCACTGGGGGCGAAAGGCAAACAAGCCGCCGTTGCGCGTGACAACCAGCATGGTCGTGCCGATCACGACCGGGGGCGCGGCCACGGCGCTGCCATCGGTGGGCAGGCGAAGCTGGGTTTCACCGGTGTCGCGCGAGAGCCAGTGCACCGTCCCTTGCGCATCGCCGAAGACCACCGTCTTGCCGACGGTCAAGGGCGCGCTCAGCGAGCGGTAGAGCAGCTTGTCGGAGGTCCAGGCGGATTCGCCGCTGGGTGTTTTCCAGGCCGAGAGACGGTCGGACGCATCGGCGGCGAAGACGAGTTGCTCGTCGGCCGCCACACCGTCGGTGCCGCCGATGGCCTTGGTCCAGACCAGCGTGCCGCGTTCGGCGTTCACGCAACCGACGGCTGCCTGGAACGAGCGCGCGCAGATCACATCACCGACCCGCGGCGCCGGGCCGACCAGATCGGCCAGACGCTCGACTTCGTTGCCACCGCGTGGCGAACCGACAGCGACTTCCCAGCGCACCGTGCCCTTGAGCGGGTCGAGCCCGGCCATGCGCGGGCCTTGGCCGACGATCAATGTGTCCTTGAAGGCCTGCAGCACTCCCGCTTGGGCCAGCGCGAGCGGGTCGCCGGGGCGCTGCAGCGTCCAGAGCTTGCGGCCGTCTTGCGCATCGAAGGCTTGCACCGCGCGGTCCACGCCGACGACGAAGACGCGTTCACCGGCCACCAGCGGCGGCGTCGAAACGCGCGCGCCCACCGGCTTGCGCCAGATGACCTTGCCGTTGTCGAGCACGACCAGTTCGTTGTCACGCGTGACAACGGCCGCATAGCGGCCATCGCTGCCGACTCCCGCGCTCAACTTGGCGCCGACGTTGGCGCGCCAGACTTCCGAGCCGGTCTCGGACTGGATCGCGACGACCGAGCCATCGCTACCCGCCGCGGTGAAGACCGTGCCATTGACGGCCACGATCAGCGGAAACTGCACGCTGTCGACGCGCGCGCTCCAGACCTGCCGACCGGCGATCGGCGTGGTGATGGCTTCGAGCGGCGGCGACTTGGGCTTGTCGGCGCCGAACCAGGAGCCGAAGTTCGGCATCGAGGGCAGGTAGCTGCAGCCGGCGAGGAGTGCCGTTGCTGCTACTGCGGCCATGCCGCCTGCGCGCTGTATCGTCTGCCGCGTCACTTGGCCACCTCGGCGGTCTTCGGCGTCTCTGCCGGCGGCGGTGCGCCCATGGCAGTGAGCTTGGCGTCGATCAGCCGGCGGTACTCGACCTTGGCGTCCATCGCAGTCCAGGCCTTGGTGTAGGCAGCCTTGGCGTCGTCCTTCTTGCCTTGGGCCAGCAGGATGTCGCCGCGGCGGTCATCGACCAGCGCGCCGAATTCCTTGTCGCCCTCCTTGAGCGACACGCCGTCGAGTTGCTTCAGCGCCTCGTCGAACTTCTTCTGGTCCAGCAGCAGGCCAGAGGCGCGCAGCTTGGCGATGGTCTGGTACTCGGCTTCGGTGGCGTCGGCTGCGACCCATGCGAGCGTGGCGAGTGCGGCGTCGGGTTGGGCCTTGTCGGCCTGCACCTTGGCGGCGAGCAGGCCGCCCTGTTCGGTGAACGCGGTGCGCGGGTAGCGCTCTTTCATGTCGGCGAAAACGCGGCCGGCCTTGTCGGCATCACCGGCTTGCGCGGCGCGGTCGAGCTCGTCGAACATGGCGCCCGACTTGACCGACTGGTCACGCTGCCACCAGTTCCACAGGTTCCAGCCGGCATAGCAGGCGAGCGCCGCCACGAGCACCCAGGTGATGATGTTGCCGTACTGCTTCCAGAAGCCCTTGAGCTGGTCGAGCTGTTCTTGTTCTTCGAGGTCGAGATGGGTTGCCATTGACTGTCGTTTCGACTGTGGTTTTCGATTGAAGGCGAGATTATGCGGTGCGCCACCCGGCGCACTGCCTCATGCCTGAACGGGCGAGCCGGTGAGAAGCAGTTCGGCGATGATGCTCGGGGCATCGGCTAGCGGCAGCGTGCGCTGCGCCTCGGCCGCATCGCGCAACGGCTTGAGCGCGACCGTGTCCTGCGCCAGCTCGTCGTCGCCGAAGATCAATGCGTAGCGCGCGCCGCTCGCATCGGCCTTCTTGAACTGCGATTTCATGCTGCCCCAGGCTTCGCGTCCGGCGGCGTGCATCAGCACCGAGACGCCGGCGGCGCGCAGCGCTTCGCAGGCCGCTGCGGCCGCGACCATGCCGTTGAGGCTGGGAACGATCGCATACACGTCGGGAGCGATCGCCGGCACCTCAGCGCCGACGGCCTCCAGCAACAGCAGCATGCGTTCGACGCCCATGCCCCAGCCGACGGCCGGCGTCGGCTTGCCGCCGAGTTGCTCGAACAGGCCGTCGTAGCGGCCACCGCCACAGACCGTGCCCTGCGAGCCGAGCTGGTCGGTGATCCACTCGAACACCGTGAGGTTGTAGTAGTCCATCCCGCGCACCAGGCGCGGGTTGATGCGGTAGGCGATGCCGACGCTGTCGAGCACGGCGCGCACGCCGTTCAGGTGCGCGAGGGACGCTTCGCCCAGGAAATCCATCAACTGCGGTGCGGCTTCGACCATCGCCTGCATCGCAGGGTTCTTGGTGTCGAGAATGCGCAGCGGGTTGCTGTGCAGGCGGCGCCTGGCGTCTTCGTCCAACAAGTCTGCATGCGACTCGAAGTGGGCGACCAGCGCGGCGCGGTGGGCCAGGCGCTCGGCAGGCTGGCCCAGGCTGTTGAGTTCGAGCCGCACCTGCGCCATCGGAATACCGAGATCGGCCAGCAGCGCGCGGCACATCAGGATCTGCTCGGCATCCACATCCGGCCCGGCAAAGCCCAGCGCCTCGACATCGATCTGGTGGAACTGCCGATAGCGCCCCTTCTGCGGCCGCTCGTGGCGGAACAGCGCCACCTGCGACCAGACCCGCATGGGCCCGTTGTAGAGCGCGTTGTGCTCGACCATCGCCCGCACGATCCCGGCCGTGGCCTCGGGCCGCAGCGTGAGCTTGTCGCCGTTCATCGAGTCGACGAAGGAATACATCTCCTTCTCGACGATGTCGGTCACTTCGCCCAGGCCACGCACGAACAGCGCCGTGGGCTCGACGATGGGCGTGCGGATGTTGGCGTAGCCGTAGCGCGCCATCAGCGCACGCACCCTGGTTTCGAACCACTCCCAGCGCGCCGATTCGGGCGGCAGGATGTCGTTCATGCCTTTGACGGCGCGCAATGATTCAGCCATTTGATTCAGAAGAAGAGATTCACCGCAGAGGGAAGGAGCGCGCTGAGGACCGCAGAGGAGAACAACAAAATTCCTCTACGAAACCCTGCGTCCTCTTTTCCTCTGCGGTGAAAGCTTCGAACGTCAATGCGACGCCGCAGCCACTCCGTAGCGCTTGTCGATGTAGCCTTCGACCAGCGCATGAAACTCGGCGGCGATGTTGTCGCCCCGCAGCGTGAGCGCTTTTTCGCCATCGATGAACACCGGCGCGGCCGGCGCTTCGCCGTTACCGGGCAGGCTGATGCCGATGTCGGCATGTTTGCTTTCGCCAGGGCCGTTGACGATGCAGCCCATCACCGCGACCTTCATCTTTTCGACGCCGGGGTACTTGGCTTTCCAGACCGGCATCTGCGCGCGCAGGTAGTCGTCGATCTGCTTGGCGAGTTCCTGGAAGGTGGTGCTGGTCGTGCGCCCGCAGCCCGGGCAGGCGGTGACGCTGGGGTTGAACGAGCGCAGGCCGAGCGCTTGCAGGATTTCGAGTGCGACCACCACTTCTTGCGTGCGCGCTTCGCCCGGCTGCGGCGTGAGCGAAACGCGGATGGTGTCGCCGATGCCTTCCTGCAGCAACACCGCCAGCGCGGCGGTCGACGCCACCGTGCCCTTCGTGCCCATGCCGGCTTCGGTCAGCCCGAGGTGCAGCGCGTAGTCGCTGCGCTTGGCGAGCGCACGGTAGACGCTGATCAAATCCTGCACGCCCGACATCTTGCAGGACAGGATGATCTGGTCGGCCCGCAAGCCCACCTCTTCGGCCCGCCGCGCCGATTGCAGCGCCGAGACGAGGATGGCCCGGTACATGATCTGCTGCGGCTCGAAGGGCTCGGCGCGCAGGGCGTTCTCGTCCATCATCTGCGTGAGCAGTTCCTGGTCGAGGCTGCCCCAGTTGACGCCGATGCGCACGGCCTTGTCGTACTTGGCGGCCACTTCCACCATCTGCGCGAACTGGCGGTCGTGCTTGTCGCCCTTGCCGACGTTGCCGGGGTTGATGCGGTACTTGCTCAGCGCCTCGGCGCAGGCCGGGTGGTCGGCGAGCAGGCGGTGGCCGTTGTAGTGGAAGTCGCCGATCAGCGGCACATCGATGCCCATGCGGTCGAGCTGCTCGCGGATGTAGGGCACGGCTGCCGCGGCTTCGGGCGTGTTGACGGTGATGCGCACCATCTCCGAGCCGGCGATGGCGAGTTCCTTCACCTGGATCGCGGTGCCGATGGCATCGACCGTGTCGGTGTTGGTCATGGCCTGTACGCGCACAGGCGCGCCACCACCCACCGTGACGACGCGCGAGCCCCAGCGCACGGGCACCTGGCGCGAGCGGCTGGCGGCCGGGCGCGCGGGTTCCACATGGGCATCGAACAAGGTGTCGAGGTTGGAATCGAGGACGGACGTCATGTCGTTCATGGTGGCACGCAGGGGTTGTGCGACTACTTCAGTTCGATCCGGGCCACGTTGTCGCGCGTGTAGGGCGCCAGATCGGTGGGCGTGCCGCGAAACACCAGCTTCGCGCCCTTGGCATTGCCGATTGTCACTTTGAACGGTGTCACGCCATCGACGATGACGCTTTCGCCCGGCTTGACGATGCGCGAGATCAGCGACTGGCCGCGCCCGTCGGTCACGCCCACCCAGGATTCGACGTTGGTCGCGCTGACCTGCACGGCGCTCGCTGCACCTGCCGCGGCAGACGGCACCGCGCCGCGCGCGACCTCGGCGGCGAGGGCGGCGTTGGCAACGCTCGATGCGGCATCGGCCGTCGACTCCGGCGCACTGGCAGCGGCGGACGGCAGCGTGGTGACCGTGGTCACCGAGGTGCCGGCCGTGGCCGAGGCGCTGTCGGCGGGAAACAAGCCGCCGGACGCATCCGAGGCCGAAGCATCGGCGCTGACAGGAACCGTCGCACTCGCATCCGACGCGGCATGCGAGCCGGCGAACTTGCCCTGCGGCAGCAGATTCGCCGGCCACCAGTACACAACCGCCGTCGCGACGAGCACGACAGCCGCCACACCCACCAGCAAGCTGGAAATGCTCGCCCAGTCCTTGGGCACGAGGCGCCCTGGCCGCTCGCGGAACGGCGTGTTCAGCCCTTCGGCCACCTGCTCCAGCCGATGGCCATTTTGCGGCGGCAGAAGGGCCAGGACAGGAACCGCATCGATTTTCAAGGTGCGGCAAACGGCTTGGGCCAGGCCGCGCGTGAAGGTCGCATCGGGCAGTTCGTCGAAGCGATCGGATTCGAGCGATTCGAGCTTGCGCGGCGTCACCTTGATGGCCGCGGCGAGCGCAGCGATGTGCAGCCCTTGCGCCTGGCGCGCCTGGCGCAGCAGGCCACCGGCCGTCACCGGCCCTGCGGCGGCGGTCTTCAGGTTGGCTCCCACCGACTCATTGGTTTTCCCCTCACTCATCGAACGCGCCTCGCTGAAAGTTGGCCGATTCGCGCGACTCGGGGAAACGGTTGCGCAACTGGTTGCCGAAATCTCGGGTGCCTTGGGCATTGCCCAGGCGGTTTTCGATCCGCGCCGCGAGCCACAGGGTTTGTGGGCTCACCAGCGCGGGCTGGCCGTTGACACGGCGAATGTAGAAACGAGCGCGCTCATAGTCGCGCTGGCGGTAGAGCACTTCCGACAGGTTGACAGCGACCGACGGGTTGGTCGGGTCGAGCTCGTAAGCGCGGCTCAAGACACGCTCCGAATCGGCCAGCTGGCCAGCAAACGCGCGGCACACGCCCTGCGTCAGCAAGGTGCGCGCGGTGTTCGGATAGCGCGGCACGGCGAGCGCACGCTCGAAGAGCGCGTCGGCCTCCGGGTAGCGCTTTTGCTGGCAAAGGTAGTAGCCGAAGTTCTGCATGGTATCGGCATCGGCGGCGTTGAGTTGCAGCGCGTGGCGAAAGCTTTCTTCCGCCAGATTCTGATCGCCGAGGTTGGCATAGATCAAGCCGCGCAGGTTGAACGCCTCACTGAGCGACGGGTCGGCAATGATCGCGAGCTTGACGTTGTCGAGCGCCTCGTTCATCTGCCCATTGCCGAAGTAGAGCGATGCGAGCTGCATGCGCACTCGCGCGCGCTTGCTGGCGTCGGGTTCGTCGGAGGCGGTGACGCGGTCCTTGCCGGCATCGGTCGACGAGGCGGAGGCGGGGCCGCGAGCACCGGCACAGGCCGTGAGCAGCAGCGGGAATGCCAATGCCAACAGCAACGTCACGCGCCATTCGTTCAGCCTGCGGAGCAAGCCCGAAACCCCGGTGGCCGCCCGCACCCTCACGCGCCGCGCTCCGGCACGGTGGCGGCAGCCACGGCGACCGGCTCACGGCGATGAATGTGGATGGGCGCGCGCGTCGTCATGCGGTGCTTGGCGTTGGTGCGGTCCTGCACTTCGCCGGCGAGCTGGCCGCAGGCGGCGTCGATGTCGTCACCGCGCGTCTTGCGCACCGTCGTCACCACGCCGGCCGCTTGCAGGATGCGGCCGAAGGCCATCACCCGTTCGTTGGACGAGCGCTTCAGGCCGGACTCGGGGAACGGGTTGAACGGGATCAGGTTGAGCTTGCACGACACACCGGCTGCATGCGGCCCGCCCTGCACCAGCGCGAGCAGTTCGTGCGCATGCTGCTCGGTGTCGTTCACGCCATCGAGCATGCAGTATTCGAAGGTGATGAAGTCGCGCGGCGCCTTGTCGAGGTAGCGGTTGCAGGCCTCGAACAGCTCGGCGATCGGGTACTTGCGGTTGAGCGGCACCAGGTCGTCGCGCAGCAGGTCGTTGGGCGCATGCAGCGAGACGGCGAGCGCCACAGGGCAATCGTCGCGCAGGCGATCGATCATTGGCACCACGCCGGAAGTGCTCACCGTGACGCGGCGGCGCGAG
The DNA here is from genome assembly GCA_026224975.1 of Rhodoferax sp. Lineage (GTDB taxonomy): Bacteria > Pseudomonadota > Gammaproteobacteria > Burkholderiales > Burkholderiaceae_C > LMDS01. The sequence continues at coordinate 8,817 of JAMFRW010000079.1, forward strand.
AGGCC
>JAMFRW010000564.1 GCA_026224975.1 Rhodoferax sp.
CAGCACATCGCGGTCGGCACCGCCGCGCTGCGCCGGCCGGTAGCTGCGCGGGCCGGCGCTCTTGGCCACGGCAGTCAGGTCGATGTCCAGCAGTTGCAGGTCGAGCGCGGGCGCTGTCGCCACGGCCGTCTGCCCGGCGCTGCGTGTGGCGGTACGCTGCGCCAGCAATGAATCGAGTTCGCGCACGATGTGCATCGGGTCGATCGGCCGACCCAGCCAGGCCCGCGCGCCTTCGGGGGCACGGGCGCCGACGAAGACGGTATCGGCCAGGCGCCCACCGAGGTGGATGGCTTCGAGCGCGCTTTGCTGATCGGCATCGGCGATCACGAAATCGCTTTGCGCAGGGTCGGCCACATGCACATAGGACGGCGTGCGCTGCCCGGCCAGGCGAAAGAACGAGGCGAGCGCCGTGCGCTCGAACTCGCTGAAACCTTCGACAGCCACGGCGTAGTGCAGCGGCGTGGCGGGCGCGCTGGCTGCGGGCCCGGCGGGAGCGATTTCGCCGGGAGAGGGGATGGATCGGTCGAAAAACATCGTCATGGCAAATCAGGCAGACGCGTTGGGCGCCGGGCCGGCGGGATGGTGGGCGGGCGGGCCGCCAGCGTCAAGAACTCGGGTAAGGGGTGACGCGCATCCACAGCGCTACCATCGCACACCCTGCGCCTTTGTGCGCGTGACTTCGAAGTGAGCCCCTCATGCCCGATGCCCAAGCCGCCAGCGTTTACGACTTCGAAGCCCTGTCGATCGAGGGCAAAACCGCCAGCCTTGCGAGCCAGCGCGGCAAGGTGCTGCTGATCGTCAACACCGCCAGCGCCTGCGGCTTCACGCCGCAGTTCGCCGGGCTGGAGGCGCTCTGGAACGACTACAAGGACAAGGGCCTGGTCGTCGTCGGCTTCCCCAGCAACCAGTTCGGCCACCAGGACCCGGGCAGCAACGACGAGATCGCCTCCTTCTGCCAGCTCAATTACGGCGTGAGCTTCCCGATGATGGCCAAGGTCGACGTGAACGGCGGCGATGCGCACCCGCTCTGGAAATGGCTCACGGCCGAGGCGCCGGGTTTTCTGGGCACCAAGGGCATCAAGTGGAACTTCACGAAGTTTCTGGTCGGCAAAGATGGCCAGGTGCTCAAGCGCTACGCCCCAACCGACAAGCCCGAATCGCTTCAGCGCGACATCGAAGCGGCGCTCGCCGCCTGAGCACCGCCGCTGCGACCGACGCCCTTCATCCTCTCTTCAATCCCACCGCCAACCCGCCATACACTCATGTTCCAGCACATCGAACCCTTCGCCGGCGACCCGATCCTGAGCCTCAACGAGGACTTCCAGAAGGACCCACGGCCGAACAAGATCAACCTCAGCATCGGCATTTACTTCGACGACGCCGGGCGCATTCCGGTGATGGAATCGGTGCGGCGCGCCGAGGCGCTGGTCGTCGCCAAGGCTGGCCCCAAGCCGTATTTGCCGATCGAAGGCGCGGCCAACTTTCGCACCGCCGTGCAGCACCTGTTGTTCGGTGCCGAGCATGAAGCCGTCACGTCGAAGCGCGTGGCGACGATCCAGTCGGTCGGCTCCAGCGGCGGCCTCAAGGTGGGCGCGGATTTCATCGCCCGCTACTTTCCGGGCAGCGCGGTCTGGGTGAGCGATCCGACCTGGGACAACCATCGTTCGATGTTCGAAGGCGCCGGCCTCACGGTCAACGCCTACCCGTACTACGACGCGGCGACCGGCGGCTTGCGGTTCGACGACATGCTCGCCACGCTGCGGAGCCTGCCCCCCAAGAGCATCGTGCTGATGCACGCCTGCTGCCACAACCCGACCGGCGTCGACCTGACCCGCGCACAGTGGGACACGCTGATCCCGCTGCTGAAGGAACGCAGCCTGATCGCCTACCTCGACTTGGCCTACCAGGGCTTCGGCGATGGCATCGAGGCCGATGCGTACGCCGCGCGTGCGCTCGCCGCGGCCGGCGTGAGTTTCTTCATCGCCAATTCGTTCTCCAAGAGCATGAGCGTCTACGGCGAACGCTGCGGCGCGCTCAGCGTGGTCTGCCCGAACGCCGAACAGGCCGTCAACGTGCTCGGCCAGCTCAAATTCACGGTGCGCCGCAACTACTCCAGCCCGCCGATCCATGGCGGCCAGTTGGTCGCAACCGTGCTCACCGACCCGGAACTGCGCGCCCTCTGGGAAAGCGAACTCGGCGCGATGCGCGAGCGCATCCTCGCGATGCGCCACAAGCTCCACGATGTGCTCAAGGCCAAGATGCCGGAGCGCGACTTCGGCTACTTCCTGAGCCAGCGCGGCATGTTCAGCTACACCGGGCTCACGCAGGCGCAGGCCGACCGGCTGCGCGAAGAGCACGCGGTGTACGTGCTGCGCTCGGGGCGCATGTGCGTGGCGGGTTTGAACTCGTCGAACGTCGAAGCGACCGCCGTGGCGATGGCCGAGGTGTTGAACGGCTGACGCGGGTCGAGTTTTCAGCCGGTGCCGAATCGCCGGCGCGCGTGCAAGCCGAGCCCGGTCGCCACGCTCGCGAAGCGGTCCCCTCGCACCGCGCGCGCCGCCGGAAACGCCTCGGCGATCTTGCTCGCCAGCAGGCGCAGGCCGGTCGATCCGCCGGTGAAGTAGAGCGCATCGATCTGCTCGGGCCGCAGCCCGGCTTGCGTGGCGGTTTCGCGCGCGGCGGAGACGATGCGTTCGATGTCGGCATCGATCGCGCCGAGTGCCTGCTGCTCGGTCAGCGTCACGCTCAGGCGCCGCTCGGTGTGGCTCAGGTCGATGCGTGTGTCGCCCCCTTCGGCCACCTCGATCTTGGCGGCCTCGGCGCGCGCTGCCAGTTCATGGCCGAGCCGCTCGGTCACGACGACCATCAGCCGCTCGTGGTGCGCCGGGTTGCCGTAGAAGCTGCGCATGTTGCGCAACTCGGCCACGCGGCCGGGGCTGTAGACGCTGTTGATCAGGTGCCAGGTGGCCAGGTCGAAGTAGACGCCGCTGGGCACTTCGCGCGCCGGTGCACCGGCCACGCTCGGGCCGTAGGCGCCGTAGCCGTACTCTGGAAGGATGGCTTCGAGTTCGACGCGCCGGTCGAAATCGGTGCCGGCGATGTGCACGCCGTGATTGGCGAGGATGTCCGACTTGCGCTCCAGCCGCGCGGCGCGCGCCGGGCCTACGCGCACGATGGAAAAGTCGGAGGTCCCGCCGCCGATGTCGGCCACCAGCACGACCTGCTCGCGGTCCACGCTGCTTTCGTAATCGAAGGCCGCGGCGATCGGCTCGTACTGGAACTCGATTTCCTCGAAGCCGACCAGCTCGGCCGCGTTGCGGAGCGCGGCTTGCGCCTGCGCATCGCGCGCCGGGTCGTCGTCGACGAAGAAAACCGGCCGGCCCAGCACCGCGCGAGTGATCGGGCTGCCGGCCTGCGCTTCGGCGCTGGTCTTCAGGTGCTTGAGGTAGCCGGCCACGATGTCCAGGTACTTCACGCCGCGGCCGCCACCCACATCGGTCGTCTGGTCGATGAGGCTGCTGCCGAGGATGCTTTTCATCGAGCGCATCAGGCGGCCGTCGAGCCCGTCGACGTAGGCCGCGACCGCCGCGCGTCCGAAGGCCCGCGGCGG
>JAMFRW010000565.1 GCA_026224975.1 Rhodoferax sp.
AACGGCAAACCCGCCGCCAGCAATCCAGGCGTCGCGAGCAGCATTGCCAAAATATGGCAGCAAGACGTGTACCGCCCGACCACACCCTTCCGGCGAGTTCTGCCCGGCATGTGGCGAATCTGTGCTGGACGCGGCCGAATCCCGTCGCGTGAGCGCATCGATGTTCACCAAGCAGGTCTACGCGGCCATCGTCGACCCGGAGTTCATCACCGGCGTGTGCAAGAAACTGCACCTCGACCAGCGCGAAGCGGCCGAGATCTTCGGCGGCGGCGTCAACGCGTTCTCGCGCTACGAAAACGGCAAGACCAAGCCATCACTCGCCTTGGTGAAACTGCTCAAGATGTTGGACCGCCACCCCGACCTGCTGGCCGAGGTGCGCGAATCCTGAGCGCTACAACCCCAACACCTGCTTCGCCACGATGTTGCGCTGGATCTCGTTGCTGCCGCCGTAGATCGACATCGCCCGGCGCCAGAAGTAGTTGGGCGCGGCGCCGGTGAGGCTGGTGGTGATGGGGGCCATGTCGCCGTGGCCGGCGAGCAGGTCGGCATCGAGGCGGTGGCCGTTCGGGCCGGCGGCTTCGAAGATCAGCTCGGTGATGCGCTGGCCCACTTCGGTGCCGCGGATCTTCAGCGATGACGCGAGGCCTGCGCCCGGCGAGCTGCCGCTGCCCATGGCCGAGAGGGCGCGCAGCGTGTTCATCTCGACGCCTTTCAGCTGCACTTCCACCGCCGAGATCTTGGCGCGGAACAGCGGGTCGTCGATCAGCGGTTTGCCGTTGTTCGTCACCGACGAGGCCATGCGCTTGAGGCGCCGCAGCGCGAAGGTCGAGAAGCCGATGTTGGAGTTTTCGACGCGCTCATGCTCGAGCAAAAACTTGGCATAGCGCCAGCCCTGGCCCTCCTCGCCGACAAGGTTGGCCTTGGGCACTTTCACGTCGGTCAGAAAGACCGAATTGAACGAGTGCGTGCCTTCGAGCATGGGGATGGGCTGCACGACCACGCCGGGCGAGGTCATGTCGATCAGCACGAAGGAGATGCCGGTCTGCGGGCGGGCATCGCGGCTGGTGCGCACGAGGCAGAACATCCAGTCGGCATGGTGCGCGTACGAAGTCCAGATCTTCTGCCCGTTGACGAGGTAATGATCGCCACGGTCTTCGGCGCGGGTGGCGAGCGAGGCCAGGTCCGAGCCCGAGGCTGGCTCGGAGTAGCCCTGGCACCACCAGACGGTGGAGTCGCGGATGCCCGGCAGGTGCTGCGCCTGCTGCTCCGCGCTGCCGAAGTTGAACAGCACCGGCCCGACCATGCGTGGGCCGAAGGGCTGGATGGTCGGGCAGTTGAGTTCCGCGCTGGTGGTCTCGAAGATGTAGCGCTGCACCGCGCTCCAGCCTGGCCCGCCTTGCGGTGTGGGCCATGTGTAGGCATGCCAGCCCTTGCGGCCGAGGATCTGCTGCCAGCGCATGGTGTCGTCGCGCGTCATGTGCAGATCGTGTTCGACGCGCGCCGAAATATCGGCCGGCAGGTTGGCCGTGATGAAGGCGCGAACCTCGTCGGCGAAGGCTTGTTCTTCGGGGGAGAAGGCGAGTTGCATGGTGGGGTCCGGTGAGGGTGACGCGGATGAATGCGAATGGATGGCGCGCTGGCGATGGGCGGGCGCGGCAGCGAGGCTATGTGCGCAACGAGAACCGAACGCCGCCGATGACGACGATCGGCGCTGCGGCACTCTCATCGACCTGGCAGCCACGCGCCCTGGCCGCGGCGATCACCACGCCCACATCGACCACGCGCAGATCGATGCCGCCGAGGCCATCGCCACGGCCATCGGTGGCGGGCACGAAACGCAGCGTGGCGTTGTCGAGCGGCACGCTGGCGTCACCACCGGCCGATACGTCGTGCACCGGCCGCTGCAATATCTGCCCCCAGCGCGTGGCCATTGCGCCCGGCTCGCTGCCTTGCAGTTCAGCGCCCACGATGCCCAGCACGCGCTCCGTGCGAACGAAGTCCTGCCAATGCGGCCCCGCCGGCCAATACGCCGAATCGATGTTCTCGCCGCCCACCGTGGAGTTGATTTCCAGCAGCGCCCCGCCGGTATCGCGCGGGTGCAATTGCATGCCCTCGTAGCCGCCGATGGCCAGCGGCGAGGCGATGCGCACGCCGATCTGCGCCACGTGCTCGCGCCAGCGCGGCAGGCTCTCGCTGTCGAGGATCACCATGTAGCCGCCATCACCGCCGCGGCGCTCCAGGTAGCGGCCGGCCGTGGTGCCGGGCTGCAGGGGCGCTACGACTTCGACAAAGCTGTTGCCGTAGGGCAGTAGCGCGTTGTGCAGGCCGAAGCGGCCGACTTCCGGGTCGCGGTGGCACACCGTCACGCCGAACACATCGCACAGGGCATCGACCACCGGATCGAGCTCGGCCGCCACCAGGCAGAGCTGTCGCAAACGCAGGTACATCGGGTCTCCTCTTGTTGTCTTGCCGCGGGAATCTTGCAGTAGGTTGCAGTAGGAACCGCGATGTCGCGCGGCGTCCAAAAATGATATAACAAATAAAGGATTGAACGATGACGGACACGATGACCAAGACTCAGCACAAACCCGCAGCAAAGGCTCAGCCCGAGAAGGCTGGTCATGCCATGCAAGCCCTCGCCGGCATCAAGGTGCTCGATCTCTCGCGCTTCATCGCCGGGCCGTACTGCTCGATGATGCTGGGCGACATGGGCGCCGAGGTCGTCAAGATCGAGCCGCCGGGCGAGGGCGAATATGCGCGCCGCGCCATGCCGCAGGTGGGCGGCACCAGCCTCTATACCTTCATCGTCAACCGCAACAAGAAGAGCCTCGCGATCGACCTGCGCTCGCCCGATGGCCAGCGCGTACTGCGCGAGCTGATCGGGGAGGCCGATGTGCTGGTCGAGAACTTTCGCGCCGGCACCATGGAGCAGATGGGCCTCGGCTGGGAGGCCGTGCATGCGCTCAACCCGCGGCTGGTGATGGCGCGCATCTCCGGCTTCGGACAGGACGGGCCGCTCTCGCAAAAGCAGTGCTTCGACGGCGTGGCGCAGGCCATGAGCGGCCTGATGGAAATGACCGGCGCGGCAGAAGGCCCACCCACGATGATCGGCTCCTTCATCTGCGACTATTCGACGGGCATGTATGCGGCCATGGGCGTGCTCGCGGCGCTGAACGCGCGGCACGCCACCGGCCTGGGCCAGCTCGTCGACGTGTCGCTGCTGGAAAGCGCCACCTCGATGCTGATGACGGCCATCCCTGAGCAACTGCTGTTCGGCAAGACGATGACGCGCCGCGGCAGCCGCGACCGTTATGTGGCGCCTTCCAACACCTTCGCCACGGGCGATGGCCGGCATGTGCTGATCGTCGGCGGTGACGACAACATGTTCCCTCGCCTGGTGCGCGCCATGCGCCAGCCCGAGCTGCTGCAAGACCCGCGCTTTGCGACGATGGCGAGCCGCATCGAGAACACGGTGGCGGTCGAAGAGGTCGTGGCCGAATGGATGCTGGCGCACGATGCCGACACGCTGGTCGCGCGGCTCGAAGCCGAAGGCCTGCCCTGCGCCAAGATCGCGACCATCGACGAGGTGGTGCAGATCGAGCAGCTCCAACACCGCGGCCACATCGCGCACATCCCCTTCGCCGGCCAGACCGTGCCGATGCAGGGCGTGACGATCCACCTTTCCGACACGCCGCTCACCATCCGCCGCGCGATCCCGCAAGTCGGCGAACACAACGCCGATGTGCTGGGCGGCTGGCTGGGTTACGACGCCGAGCGCGTGGCCGGCTTGCGGGCCAACGGCGCGATCTGACGCCCTCATTCAAGGAACAGGACCATGACACAGCAAGCAACCGCAGAGCTGATCGAGCAACAGGAGGCTGGCGTGCTCACGCTCACCCTCAACCGCCCCGAGCGCCTCAACGCGATGACCGTGCGCATGGTCGAAGCGCTGCTGGCGGCACTGCGCCGCGCAGCGGTCGACCCGGAGGTGCGCGCCGTCGTGATCACCGGTGCCGGCCGCGGCTTTTGCGCCGGGGGTGATGTGAAGGCGATGGCCGACGACGAGAGCGGCTTTCCGCAGACGCTGGAGGCGCGCACCATCCTGCTGCGCGAGCACATGGAGTGCGCGCGCCTGCTGCACGAAATGCCCAAGCCGACCATCGCCGTGGTGCGCGGCGCGGCTGCCGGTGCGGGCTTGTCGCTGGCGCTGAGCTGCGATCTGCTCATCGCCAGTGACACCGTCAAGCTCACCTCGGCCTTCGTCAAGGTCGGCCTCTCGGGTGACTTCGGCAGCACCTACTTCCTCACCAAGCTGCTCGGGCCACGCGCACGTGCCTTCGCCATGCTCTCGCCGGTGGTGAAAGCCGAAGAGGCGTTGGCGATGGGCCTGGTCACGCGCATCGTGCCCGATGCCGAACTCGATGCCGAGGGCGCCAAGCTCGCACGCAGTCTGGCCGATGGCCCGACCATCACGCTGGGCTACATCAAGGCGAACCTCAACGCGGCAGAGCAGGGCGCCACGCTGGCGCAGGCACTCGACCACGAGGCGATCCGTCATATCAGATCGGGCATGACGGAAGATCATCAGGAAGCGGCACGCGCCTTCGTCGAAAAGCGGCCGGCGACCTTCGTCAACCGCTGAATCACCTTCACCCCAAAAAAAGGAGACATCCATGGACAGCCTTTCACTCAAGAACAAGACCGCGCTCATCACCGGTTCGTCACGCGGCATCGGCCGCGCCATCGCCGTGGCCTATGCGCGCGCCGGTGCGAAAGTCGTCGTCACCAG
>JAMFRW010000080.1 GCA_026224975.1 Rhodoferax sp.
AATACCGCGCGCAAGCTGGTCGAAGCCGAGCAGAAGAAGCTCGACCAGCGCCTGCGCGACCAGCAATTCTATACGCGCTCGCTGATTGAATCGAACATCGACGCGCTGATGACGACCGGTCCGTCCGGCATCATCACCGACGTCAACAAGCAGATGGAAGCGCTGACCGGCTGCACGCGCGACGAGCTGATCGGCGCGCCCTTCAAGAACTTCTTCACCGACCCGGACCGCGCCGAAGCCGGCATCAAGCTCGTGCTGAGCCAGAAGAAGGTCACCAACTACGAACTGACCGCGCGCGACCGGGACGGCAAGGAGACCGTGGTCTCCTACAACGCCACGACGCTGTATGACCGTGACCGCGTGCTGCAAGGCGTGTTCGCCGCGGCGCGCGACATCACCGAGCGCAAGCAGTACGAAGAATCGCTGCGCGAGGCCACCCACAAGGCCGAAGAAGCCAACCGCGCCAAGAGCGAATTCCTGGCCAACATGAGCCACGAGATCCGCACGCCGATGAACGCCGTCATCGGCCTCTCCTACCTGCTCGGCCAGACGCGTCTGGACCCGGAGCAGATGGCGTTTCTCGGCAAGGTCAAGCTCGCCAGCAAGTCCTTGCTGGTGGTGCTGGACAACGTGCTCGACCTCTCCAAGATCGAGGCCGGCGAGCTGATCGTCGAGCGTGCGGCCTTCAGCCTGCCGGGGCTTCTGAAGGAACTGGCCGACGTGATGGCGGTGCAGGCCGTGGCCAAGGGCATCGCCTTCGAGATCGATGCGCCGGCCGACCTGCCCGGCGCGCTGGAGGGCGACGCCACCTTGCTGAGCCAGCTCCTCATCAACCTGCTCTCCAACGCCAACAAGTTCACCGAGCGTGGTGGCGTCAAGCTGATCGTCTGGTGCCGCGAAGCCAGCGCGAATCTGGTGACGCTGTGCTTCGTCGTGCAGGACACCGGCATCGGCATTGCGCCCGAGGTGCAGGCCCGGCTCTTCGCGCCTTTCGCCCAGGCCGATGCCTCGATCACACGGCGCTTCGGCGGCACCGGCCTCGGCCTTTCGATCGTCAAGCGGCTGGTGCAGCTGATGGGCGGCACGGTGGCACTCGACAGCGTGCCCGGCCGCGGCAGCGAATTCGAGGTGGTGCTCGACTTTGCGGTGGCCTCGCCGCAAGCCCTGGCGCGCCTCGAAGCCGTGCCACCGGGCTCCGGTGACAAGGCGCTGCTGGGGGTGAGGGTGCTGGTCGTCGACGACAGTGACATCAACCTCGACGTCACCAAGCGGATTCTCGAACTCGAAGGCGCGCAGGTGACGCTGGCCGAAAACGGCCAGCTCGCCTTCGACCGCCTGCAGGCCCAGCCGCAATCGATCGACGTGGTGCTGATGGATGTGCAGATGCCGGTGCTCGACGGCCACGACGCCACGCGGCGCATCCGCGGCGAACTCGGACTCACGGCCTTGCCCATCATCGCGCTCACGGCCGGCGCGCTCAGCAGCGAGCGCGAACGAGCCCAGGCCGCCGGCATGGACGACTTCATCACCAAGCCCTTCGATGCGCCATCGCTGGTTCGAAGCATCCTGCACCACGTCAAGCCCGTGGGCGTTGCGGCCGCACAGAAAACCGCCCCGCGGCCCGTGGATGTTGTGGACCGCCCGGCGGCTTGGCCGGAGATCGCCGGCATCGACGCGATGGATGCGCGAATGCGCTTGAACGGCGACTTCGCGCTCTTCCGCTCGCTGCTGCAGCGCTTGCTGGCCGAGTTCTCCGACGTGGCGATCAACCAATCGTCCACCGACCCCGAGACCATGCGAGCCCACCAGGCGCGCATGCACAAACTCAGCGGGAGCGCCGGCATGCTGGGCGCGACCACGGTCCGTGGAGTCGCCAGCCAGATCGAAGCGGCCTGTCGTGCAGGAGACGCCGAGCGGGCCGCGCAACTCTCGGTAGAGCTGTCCACGGCCTTGTGCGACCTGCGGCGCAGCGCAGCAGAGTCGTTGGCCAGCATGGCGAGTGAAGCCGAACACGCCGAGGCCATCAGCCACGAGGCCATCGAGCCGGAAGTCATCGCCGAGTTCTTCGACCTGCTGCGCCGGCAAAGCATGTCCGCGGTGGACCGGTTCGATGCCCTGTCGCCCCGGCTCAAAGGGCTGCTCGGCCGGCGGGCCTACGGTGTGGTGAGCGAGCACATGGCCCATCTGGCGTTCGACGACGTGGCGCAAGCGCTGGAAGGAATCCGCCTGCAAGGGTGACATTGCAGACGCCATTCGGCGTGGAACAACCGACTGCGCGGCCGGGTCGCGTCCGATCGCCTATGCTGGCCGGCCATGAGCAACGACAGCCCCGCCGATCCCCGCCCCATCACCGAAGCGCGCCTGCTGGCCATGATCAATGCCAGCGGCGACAGCTTCTGGGAGACGGATGTCGATCGCCGATTCGTCCACATCAGCGACAACATGTGCCGCATGATGGGCTACCCGCGGGAGCAACTCCGCGGGCGCTCGGTGCTGGAATTCATGACGCCGGAGTACGGCGCCGAGGTCGTGAGGCAAGCGCAGGCACGCGCCAGCGAAGACATGCCTCTGGCACACGTCGGCCCGATCCGGCACGAAGGCGAATTCTTTCGGCAGGATGGGGCCAGGATCTGGATCGAGACCGTCTCCGTGCCGGTGTTCGACGACGACGGCCGCCACATCGGCTACTTCGGCATCACCCGGGAGGCGACCGAGCGCAAGCGCGCCGAACTGGCCCTGGTGGCCGCGAACCGCCAACTCGAGGTTCAGTTGCGCCGCATCCAAGAACTGCACGAGCAGATGCGCGAACACGCCATCCGCGACGACCTGACCGGCCTGCACAACCGCCGCCATTTCGTGGCGGTCGCCGAACAGGAACTCGAGCGCGCGCGCAGCCACGGCGCTTCGCTCGCGCTGGTGATGGTGGACATCGACCACTTCAAGGACGTCAACGACACGCACGGCCACCCCACCGGTGACGTGGCGCTGAAAGCCTTCGGCGCGATGCTGGGCGCGGCCACGCAGCCCGGTGATCTGGCCTGCCGACTGGGTGGCGAGGAATTCTGCGTGCTTCTCGTGGGCACCGGGCATGAAGCTGCAGTCTCGCGTGCCGAGGGCTGGCGGTCTACGCTGGCGCAGATGGTGATCCCGGTCGATGGCACTGCGCTGCGCCTGACGGCATCGTTTGGCGTGGCGACTTTCCCCGAGCATGCCGGGACGCTGGTCGAACTGATGAAGGTGGCCGACACGCGCATGTACAGCGCAAAGGACCTGGGGCGCGATCGGGTGGTGGGCGATGGCGTGGCCTGAGCTGGCTTGGTAGCGGCTACTTCCAAACCAGGCAGCGCGGCCTACCAACTCGCAGTGCCCGCCGGCACATCACGGCGAGCTTCGAAGTATTTCAGCGTGAAATCCACGAACGCCCGCGTCTTGGCCGACAGGTGCGCCTTGGTCGGAAAGACCAGGTAGATGTCGGCCGGCGGCAAGGTCCACGTCTGCAAGATCGGGCGGAGGCGCCCCGAGCGGAGATAAGGCGCCGCGTCCCACTCCGAGCGCATCAGGATGCCGTGACCATCGAGCGCCCAGGCCATCGCGCAGTCACCGTCGTTGCTGCTCAGCGGCCCGCGCACCTTGACCGTTTCGTGGCGCGAGCCGGCGCGCAGATGCCAGGTGCCGAAGGGTTCGTCGCTTTCACGCAGGAAGATGCAGCGGTGCTGCTGCAGCTCGCGCGGGTTGGCGGGTTCGCCATGTTTGCGCAGATACGACGGTGCCGCGCACAGCATCCGCTGGTTGGGCGCGAGTTGGCGCGCTGTGAGCCGGGCATCGGGCAATTCACCGAGGCGGATGGCGGCGTCGAAGCCTTGTTCCACCAGGTTCACCGCGCGGTCGGCCAGGTGCAGTTGCACTTCGACATCCGGGTACGCGCGGGCGAACTTCGACAGCATGGGTGCGATGTGGCGGCGGCCGAAACCCAGCGTGGCGCTGACCTTCACCAAGCCTCGCGGCGCTGCCTTGGCACCGGCGACGGTGCGCTCCAGCGCGTCGAGCTCGTTCAATACGCGCGCGCCTTCGACCAGGTAGGTCTCGCCTTCGGGCGTGAGGCTGATTCGCCGCGTCGTGCGGTGCAAGAGCCTCACGCCCAGGCGCGCTTCGAGTGCCGCCAGCCGCTTGCTCACCGAAGGCGGCGTGACGCCCATCTCCTGCGCGGTCGCGGCCATGTTGCCCTGCTTCATCAGCAGGGTGAAAAACGAGAGGTCGGAGAAAGAGTCCATGAACGGATTCGGTCGTTGGAGGCAACAGTGAAGTGTCCCACGGCCTATTCTTCTTTTTCGGCGCCGCGCCTACGATCCCGGCAAGAGACTCGAAAGGAGAAGGAGATGACCCACAACGCTTCGCTGGCCGCGCTGTTCCCCGGCTTCGAACACCGCCGCATCGATGTGGGCGGCGGTGTGCAGATCGCCGCCACGGTCGGCGGCTCCGGGCCGCCTTTGCTGCTGTTGCACGGCCATCCGCAGACGCGAGCGATCTGGCATCGCGTGGCGCCCGTGCTCGCGCAGCGCCACACGCTGGTGATGTCCGATCTGCGGGGCTATGGTGATTCCTCCAAGCCCGCGGGTGATGCCGACCACGGCAACTACGCCAAGCGCGTGACGGCCCAAGATCAGCTCGCCTTGATGCGAGGCCTGGGCTTCGAGCGCTTCGATGTGCTCGCCCACGACCGCGGCGCGCGTGTGACTCACCGCCTGGCACTGGACCATCCCGAGGCCGTGGGCCGCCTGATCCTGCTCGACATTGCGCCGACGCTGGCGATGTACGAGCAGACCACCGACGCCTTCGCCCGAGCCTACTGGCACTGGTTCTTCCTGATCCAGCCAGCGCCCCTGCCCGAGCGCCTGATCGAAGCCGATCCTGCCGCCTATGTGCGCGAGGTGATGGGCCGGCGCAGCGCCGGATTGGCACCCTTTGACCCGCGAGCGCTGGCCGAATACCAGCGTTGCGTCGCCTTGCCCGGCGCGGCTCACAGCCTCTGCGAAGACTATCGTGCAGCCGCCGGCATCGACCTGATCCACGATCGCAGCGACCGCGATGCCGGCCGCTTGCTACAGATGCCGGTGCTGGCCCTGTGGGGTGAAGATGGCGTGGTGAACCGCTGTTTCGACCCGCTGGCGGAATGGCGCCGTGTCGCGCGCAACGTGCGGGGCAGGGCGCTGCCGTGCGGCCACTACATCACCGAAGAAGCGCCCGAGGCGCTGCTCGCGGAGGTGCAACCGTTCTTGGCGCAGGAACTGTCATGACCGCCCGCACCCTCTACCGCAAGCTGGTCGATTCGCACAGCGCCGCCACCCTCGATGAGCAGAACGTACTGCTGTTCTGCGACCTGCACCTGATGAACGAGTACACCAGCCCGCAGGCGTTTGCCGGGCTGTACGAGCAGCGGCGCGGTGTGGCGATGCCCGGGCAGAACGTGGCCGTCGTGAGCCACATCATTCCGACGCACCCGGTGAAGTTCCGTGTGATCGTCGACACCGCCTCGGCCTTGCAGGCCAGCAACCTGAAGAATAACTGCGAGCACTTCGGCATCCCCTTGTTCGACACCAACGATTCACTGCAAGGCATCGAACATGTGGTGGCGCCCGAACTCGGCATGATCCGCCCCGGCATGGTCGTGATCTGCGGCGACAGCCACACCACCACCTACGGCGCGCTCGGAGCACTCGGCTTCGGCATCGGGACGACCGAGGTGGAGCATGTGCTGGCGACGCAGACGCTTGTCTACCGCATCGCGCAAGACATGCGCATCCGCGTCGATGGCGTGCTGCCGGCCGGCACGACGGCCAAGGACCTGGTGCTCGCCATCATCGGCCGCATCGGCGCGCAGGGCGCGCGGGGGTTTGTGGTCGAGTTCTGCGGCCCGGCGATCGATGCACTGTCGATCGAGGCCCGCTTCACGCTGTGCAACATGACCGTCGAGGCCGGTGCGCGCGGCGCGCTGATCGCACCGGACCAGACGGCCATCGACTACGTGATGGCGCATGCGCAGGACATCGCGAGCTATCATCGAGAGGCGGCACTCGCGGCCTGGCAGGATCTGCGCTCCGACGACGGCGCGAGCTTCGAGGTAGAACACCGCTTCGAAGCCGCCGACATGGCGCCGCAAGTCACCTGGGGCACCAGCCCCGACCAGGTCGTGGCGATCGATGGCCGCATCCCGCAACTCGTTGACCTGCCCGACGGCCCGGTGCGCAGCAGCGCCGAACGCGCACTGCGCTACACCGGGCTGCAGGCCGGTGACGCGATCGAAGGAACACCCGTCCAGCATGTCTTCATCGGCTCCTGCACCAATGGCCGCATCGAAGATCTGCGCGCGGCCGCTGGCATCGTGCGCGGGCGCCGCGTGGCAGAAGGGGTGAGGGCGATGGTGGTGCCCGGCTCCGGCGCGGTGAAGGCGGCGGCGGAGGCCGAAGGCCTGCACCGCGTGTTCACAGAAGCCGGTTTCGAGTGGCGCCGGCCGGGCTGCTCGATGTGCCTGGCCATGAATGACGACGTGCTCGCCGACGGCGTGCGTTGTGCGTCGACGACCAACCGCAACTTCGAGGGACGCCAGGGCCGTGGCGCGATCACGCACTTGATGAGCCCGGCCATGGCGGCAGCCGCAGCCGTCACGGGGCGCATCACCGACGTTCGCCTCATCGAAAATCTGCCATTGAAGACACGACCATGACCGACCCCGTTCGCATCGAAGGCCGCGCCGCCGCGCTGCGCATCGAAAACCTCGACACCGACCAGATCATGCCCAAGCAATTTCTGCGCGGCATCGACAAGGGCGGGCTGAAGGACGGCCTGCTGCACGACCTGCGCTTCGATGCGCAAGGCCGGCCGCGGTCCGATTTCGTCTTGAACCGCGGCGCCTATGCGGACGCTTCCATCCTCATCGCCGGCTCCAACTTCGGCTGCGGTTCGAGCCGGGAGCATGCGGTGTGGGGCCTGCAGCAGTTCGGCATCCGCGCGGTGGTCGCATCCAGCTACGCCGAGATATTCCACTCGAACGCGATGAACAACCGGCTGCTGCTGGTGACGCTGCCGCCAGCATCGATCGCAACGCTGATGGACGATGCCGACGATCCATCGGGCAACAGGGTTCACATCGACGTCACCGCTCAAACACTGCGCAGCCGCAGCCTGCAGGCCGGTTTCGAGCTGATGCCACGGCACCGGCAGATGTTCCTCGAAGGGCTGGACAGCATCGGCATGTCGCTGACGTATCGGGACCGGATCGCGAGCTTTGCCCAGCACCATTGGGCCCGCCAGCCGTGGTTGCGCGATGTGGCGGCATCGACGATGCGGCACTTGCACACACCCGCCAAGAACTGAAGGTCAACCCCGCCAGCCCGGCCGCGTTCAAGGCCCATGAACGCTGCCGATCTCTCGCTCCAGGCCCCGCTGCCCGCGCCCTCGCCACGCCCGCCGGGTGGTGGCCTCTACCGCAACGTGTGGCATTACGCGACAGGGGCCAGGCCGCTGCTGGCGCTTTCCACCGTGCTGCTGGTCGGCTCGCAG
>JAMFRW010000566.1 GCA_026224975.1 Rhodoferax sp.
GTCGCCGGTCATCGCGACGATGTGGCCCTCGGCCTGCAGCGCCGCCACCACCCGCAGCTTGTGGGCCGGCGCAACGCGGGCGTAGACGTTGGCGGTGCGCACCGCCTGCCGCAGCCCGGCCTCGTCGAGCGCATCCAGATCGCGGCCACTGAGCGCCGGCGCGCCGGGGGGCACGATGCCGAGGTCGGCGGCGATGCGCGCGGCGGTGCGCGGGTGGTCGCCGGTGATCATCATCACGCGGATGCCGGCGCGATGCGCTTCGACGATCGCCGCCTTCGCTTCCTCACGCGGTGGATCGATCATGCCGACGATGCCAGCGAAGACGAGGCCGTGCTCGAGGGCGTGGCCGGCCAGCGGGTCTTCATTGACGTCAAGCACTCGCCAGGCCACAGCGAGCGTGCGCAGCGCCGCGTCGGAGAGCGCATCGACGCCCGCCAGGATCTGCGTGCGCGCTGCTGCATCCAGCAGGGTGGATTGGGTGCCGACCTGCTGCTGCGTGCAGCGCTCCAGCAGCACATCCGGGGCGCCCTTGCTGATCAACAGCAGGCGGCCATCGCGTACGTTATCGCGCACGATGACGGACATCATCTTGCGTTCGGAGGTGAACGGGATCTCGCCGACTCGGGCGTGGCGCTGCTCGCGCAGCTCCTGTTGTTCAGGCAGGCCAGGCGCATGCAGCTTGCGCTCCGCCACCAGAAAAGCCGCCTCGGTCGGATCGCCCTGAATCTCCCATGCAGCGTTGCTCGTTTGCCGAAGCCCCGCGTTGCCGGCCAGGCAGCCGCTTTCGATGACCAGCGCCTGCTCTTCTCGCAAGGCGCCTGCGGCAAGCTCGGCACCATCGAGTTCGAAGCGCCCCACCGGCACATAACCCGCGCCGCTCACGTGCGTGCTGCCTGAGGCGGTGATCACGCGCTCTATCGTCATCTCGGCGCGGGTGAGCGTGCCGGTCTTGTCGGTGCAGATGACCGAGGCGCAGCCCAGGGTTTCGACCGACGACAGGTTCTTGACGATCGCATGCTGTTTGGCCATGCGCTGCACGCCGAGCGCCAGCACCACCGTCAGGATGGCCGGCAAGCCTTCGGGCACGGCCGCCACCGCCAGCGCTACACCGAGCAGCATCACCTCGATCACCCCGGCCGCGCTGTGCGGGCGCGAGATCACGAGGATGGTGCCGACCACGATCACCGCGATCACGACCACCGCGAGGCCCAGCACGCGGCCGAGGTGATGAACCTCCTCTTCCAGCGGCGTGGGTGTGGGCGTGGTGGCTTCGAGCATCGCCGCGATGCGGCCCATCTCGGTCGCCATGCCGGTGGCCGTGACCACCGCGCGACCGGTGCCCTGCGCCACGCTGGTGCCCTTGAACACCATGTCGAGACGGTCGCCGAGCGGCACTGCATGCGGCAGCGTTGCGGGGTTCTTGAGCACCGCCTCGCTCTCACCGGTGAGCGATGCTTCCTGGACTTGCAGCGAAGCCGCCTGGAGCAGCCGCGCATCCGCGCCGATGGCATCGCCTTCGCCCAGCACCAGCACATCGCCGGGCACGAGTTCGGCGCTCGGCACGCGCAGCAACTGCCCGCCGCGGATCACGGCCGAGGCAACCGCGGTCATGCGTGCCAGCGCCGCCACGGCGTCTTGTGCCTTGGCCTCCTGCACATACCCGAGGATGCCGTTGAGCAGCACGATCGCCGCGATGACGATCGCATCGATCGGCCAGCCCTGCCAGCCATCGACCGCCCAGGCCGTGAGCGCCACCACGATCGCGGCCAGCAGCAGGTAGATCAGCGGGTCCTGAAACTGCGCCACCATCCGCCGCCATGCGGGCGCGGGCGGGGCTGCGCGGAGTTCGTTCGGGCCGTGTTCGCCCAGGCGGCGCGCCGCCTCATCCACGGTGAGACCAAGCTTCGCATTGGAGCCGAGCTGGGCGATCAGCGCGGCCGGGTCGACGGTGGACGGCTCAACCAACGACGCGGCAGAAATCGGTATGCCAGAGAACGGGGCAGAAGCGAGAGGCGTGTCGATCAAAGCGACAAGGCTCGGTCAGCGCCGACGCAGCCGCGCCGAAACGTCGTCGAACGCGGGAACGATGGCGAGTGCAACAAGCGCCATCGCCAGCGGCAGCGTCGAGAGATAGCCCAGGTGTTCGAAGCCGAGTGCGCCCACCACACCGCCGCCAAAGAAGGCAGCGAGCAACATTCCCAGCACACGCAGCCTTTGCCGGTCGGCCAGCACCGGCGCCTGGCCGGCGGGTGTGGCAGCGTTCCAGTAGAGCAGCTTGCCGAGTTCGATGCCGACATCGGTCACCATGCCCGTGATGTGCGTCGTGCGGATCTCGGCCCGCGATATCTTCGTCACCACGGCGTTCTGCAGCCCCATGATGAAACACAGCAGCATCACTGTGACGGGAACAAACAGGCCTTCGATGCGCGACATCCACCCGCCCATCATGCCGAAGCACAGCAGCAACATCGCCTCGGCCAGCAAGGGCAGGGCGTACTCGCTGTGCATTTGCTGCCGGCGCGCGTAGTTGACCATTACCGCACAGCAGGCTGCTCCCGCCACGAACGAGAGCACCGCGCCTGCCCCCGTCCAGACCGGGCCGTAGTGGCCGAGCGCGAGGTTGTCGGTCATCGCCGAGACGATGCCGGTCATGTGCGAGGTGTACTGCTGCACGGCCAGAAACCCACCCGCGTTCGTCGCCCCCGCCACAAAGGCCAGCACCACACCGAGGTGCCGGTTGGCTTGCGGCGTGCGTGTTCGGCCGGTCAGTGCTCTGGCGTAGGCGATGGGCATCGGTGAAGCAAGCTGCCTTTCGGGGGTCAATGGTTTTGGGGGACGTGAGTCGGCCAGTATGGCTCACGCCGCCGGTGCGCGGTCGATGAAGCCGATTACCTGGCCGATGCGCCCTTCGTCCAGCAGCACGACATCGCTGCCTTCGATCGGCGGCTCGGCGCCTTCCGGACCCAGGGTCCAGGCCAGGCGCACATAGCGGCCGTGGCCGTTCGGCGTGCCGGTGAGTTCGAACCGAAAGCCGGGGAAGCGCTCATGCACGGCGCCCACGAGGCCCGAGATTTGCGCGATGCCTTCGGCGCCCATCAGCGGATCGACATAACTCGCATCGCCGGTCCAGTGGGTCGTCAACAGGGACAGCCGCTTGGTGGCATCGGTTTCGTTCCAGGTGGCCAGGTAGGCGCTTGCGATGGCTGCGGGGTTCGACATGATGGATGTCTCCGACGAATGAACCGGGAAATTCCGGCAGCCCAAGGGTAGGAAGGGCCATGCACCATGTCGATGACCTCACGGGTCAATCAGACGCCTCTTGCGTCGCCTGAATCAACTGGGCACGACGCGTGTCTTTGCTGCCTTGGCTGCGATCCAGGTGTCTTCTGGGTGTCGGCGCTCACGCTGTCACTTTTGGTGCAGTTCCCATTTATAAAAAAACTCTGGGGCGACGCGATGGTCAAGCTGGCTATCTTGGCATTGCCGATTTACCTCGCCTTCGTCGCGAGGGGAACCGCGGCTTCCTGGATGGGCGATTTGCTAGGGACCGGCGCTGTAAATACCGGAAGTGCGTTCTTTGCCGCGACAACTTTTTTGCTGTGTCTGATCGCGGGAACGCTGCTCGCTATCGCGGCATTGATCTCGGAGGTGGCGATACCTTTCATACCGCTGGCGCGAGGCGCCGCCGGGACTTGTGCAAAAAAACGGCTGTACGCGGGCCGCGTCGTCGCTTGCTACCAGCCACAGCCAGTCACAACGAGCGACACCACCCCAACTCTGATTTCCCCGCAGAGTCGGCAATGAGCAGGTTTCGCGCGGCGGCGGTCATCCCATAGCTGGGCAGTGCTCACCGGGCCCTCGGCGGTTCAGGCGCCGGGCGCTGGCACCGGCTCATCGCTCACCGCCTCGCGCCTGAGCTCCTCGATCAATATCGCAGCCCCCGGCGACACCGGGCTGCCACGGCGGCGGATGATGCCGTAGGGCTCGACGCGGGCGACGAGTTCGAGCGGCAGGCGCTTCATCATCTGATGGCGCTCGAAGAAGTCGACGGTTTCCGCGGAAAACAAGGCGACGAGCGCATCGCTTTCGGCGAGCAGCAGCACGCTGGCGAAGACCGACGAGGTTTCGATCGCGTGGGCCGGGAAGGCGAGGCCGGCTTCGAGCAGTTCGCGTTCGAGCAGGGTGCGCAGCGGCATGTGGCTGGGGAACAGTACCCAGGGGTAGGCGACGAGCTGTTCCAGCGACACCTCCGCGGCATCGGCCAGCGGATGCTTCGGCCCGACGGCGATGCCGACCTTTTCGTCGCACAGCCATTCGAACTCGAAGAGTTCCGGCTGCGCGGCGACCGAGGTGCGGCCTATGGCCAGATCGAGCCGGCCTTCGGCGAGCAACTGCAGCAGGCGCGCGCTGGTGTCTTCGAAGACTTCGATGGAGATCGAGGGCTGGCTCGCCTTCAGGCGCCGCACGGCCTGCACCAGCACCGTGGGCAGGGCACCGGCGATGGCGCCTACCGCCAGCCGCCCACCCTGGCCGCGCAGGATGCCGGTCATCTCTTCACGCAGATGATCGAGATCGGTGCCGATAAGCCGTGCATAGCGGATCACGCAGCGGCCGAGTTCGTTGGCTTCCAGGCCATGCGGGTGGCGCACGAAGAGGTCGGCGCCAAAGGTTTCTTCGAGCTCGCGCAGCGCTTTGCTCGCGCCCGGCTGGGTGATGGAGAGCTGTTCGGCGGCGCGGTGCAGCGAGCCGCTTTCGTCGATGGCGATCAGCAGGCGAAGTTGCCGAAAGCGCAGCCGCGAGCCGATCGCGTGGAGCGAGGGTAAATCCGGAGATGACATTCGGCTATTCCACGATCGGCAACTGTCACTGGTGGGAAAGGGCGGGGCTTCCTAGACTCGCCGCAGCATGTTAGCTGCCACATGGCGCCGCCTCGGGTCGCGCACTTTTCTACCCTTTTTGCCCCTAACAGGACTCCCATGAAACTTCTCCGCCATGGCCCCGTCGGCCACGAAAAACCGGGCCTGCTCGATGCGCAAGGCGTGATCCGCGACCTTTCGGCCATTGTTCGCGACATCGACGGCGCGCTGCTCTCGGGCTCGAAGCTCGCCGAGATCCGGGCGCTCGACACGTCCACGCTGCCCACCGTCGACGCAGCCACCCGCCTCGGCGCCTGCGTGGCCGGCATCGGCAAGTTCATCTGCATCGGCCTGAACTACGCCGACCATGCGGCCGAATCCGGCATGCCGATCCCGAAGGAGCCGGTGGTGTTCAACAAGTGGCTGTCGGCCGTGGTGGGGCCCAACGACGACGTGAAGATCCCGCGCGGTTCGGTCAAGACCGACTGGGAGGTCGAACTCGGTGTGGTGATCGGCAAGACCGCGAGCTACATCGAAGAGGCCGATGCGATGGATCATGTGGCCGGCTACTGCGTGATCAACGATGTCTCGGAACGCGAATACCAGATCGAGCGCGGCGGCACCTGGGACAAGGGCAAGTGCTGCGACACCTTCGGCCCGGTCGGTCCGTGGATGGTCACGACCGATGAAGTCGCCGACCCGCA
>JAMFRW010000567.1 GCA_026224975.1 Rhodoferax sp.
GATGAGTTGCTGCACGCGCGGGTTCTCGTGGTCGGCACTCATCACCTGCTGCATGAGCTTCAGGCCGGCCGATTCGTTGCCTGTGGCGAGTTCGGCCTTGGCGACGGCGATGGTGGCGAAGTCGGGCCGCACCGCGCGCATGGCGGTTCGCGCCCGCAACGCGGCGGCGGCCGCGCCCGCCGCGTCACCGGTTCGCGCCAGGCCCTGGGCGCGAATGGCCTGCGCCGTGCCTTCGTGCTGCGGGTCGTTGCGGTGCGCGTTGGCGTTGTCGTTGAGCACGGCGAGCGCCTGCTTGGGCTCGCCCAGGTCGATGAGCGTCTGCGACAGCATGAGTGTGTCCAGCGGCTGCGAAGTCATCGAGCCCTTGGTCGCGGCGCACACCTTGGCCATGCAGGCCTTGGCCGTGGCCAGGTCGCCTTGCCGAAAGGCGCTCTCGCCGACGAGGCGGTGCCGCTTGACCGACGGCACCACGGCGGCCGAATCCTTCAGCACCCAGAAAGCGCCTTGCGCATCACCCTGTGCTTCGAGCGACTGCGCGACCACGTCGTAGGCATCGACGTTCTTCGCGCCATCCTTCGACTGGATGATCTCGTGCGCCACCGCCTTGGCTTCCTCGAAACGGTTGGCGGCCTTGTGCGCGCGGGCCACGCCGAGCTGCGCCCAGATCAGGGTGGCGCGTTGCTCCAGGGCGAGCGTGTAGACGGCGAGCGCTTCGTCGGGCCGGCCGAGCTGCAGCAGCGTCTGGCCCTTGAGCTGCAGCGCCTGCATGGTCCAGCGGTCTTTGCGGGCCAGCACCTTGTCGCATTCCACCACGGCCTCGGCCAGGTTGTTGCGGGAGATCTTTCCGTTGATCGGCAGCAAAGCCTGGCGTCGCTCGATCAGCATCTTCAGCCGGTCTTCGATGTCACCGGCGGTGATGGGCTTGAGCAGGTACGAGTCGGGCTTGTGCTCTGTCGCCGACACGACCGAGGCATAACTGTTCTCGGCTGTCACCATGAAGAACAGGCATTCGGCCGGCAGCAGGTTCTGGTCGCGCAGGTGTTCGAAGAGCTGCTGGCCGTCGGTCTTCTGGTTCAGGTGAAAGTCGCACAGGATCAGGCCATAGGGCTTGGCGCGGATCATCCGGATCGCGTCTTCGGCATTGCTTGCCACGTCGATCTTGCCCACGCCCAGCATGCCCAACTGCCCGCGCAGGGTGGTTTGCTGCACGGCCATGTCGTCGACGACGAGCGCGACGAGGTTGGAATACGCGGTGTAGGTGGCCATGGGCTTGGACGGGCAAAGCAATCGCTGGAAGCGGTGCATGCGTGGAATCGCACCGCTGGCGACTCACCTTCGCGGGCCGCTCGTCCAGCCAGTTTCGGCGCGGATGCACCGAACTTGAGCACCGAACTCGAGCGCGGGGCCGACCAGCCCCGCGTTCACCTCACGCCATTCACCTCGGCAACGGAGTGTTCAGGCGGCGCGCTGCTGCTCGCTGCTGCGCCATTGCTGCATCAGCGCCGCCCACTTGGGACGTGCCGCGGCAAGGTGCCGATCCTTCACATGGCCATAGCCGCGGATGTCTTCCGGGATGCGCGCGATCTCTGTTGCGAGCGCCAGATTGCCCGCGTTCAGCGTGCGCAGCAGTTCTTCGATGCAGGCTCGGTATTCGACGATCAGCGCGCGCTCGGTCTGCCGTTCCTCCGTCTTGCCGAACACATCGAAAGCCGTGCCGCGCAAACCCTTGAGCTTCGCGAGCAGCTTGAAACCCGTGAGCATCGCCGGGCCGAACTTGCTCTTTTGCAACTCGCCCTTGTCGTTTTTCTTCGCGGTGATCGGCGGCGCCAGGTGGTAGTTCAGCTTGTAGTCGCCCTCGAACTGCGAAGCGATCTTGTCGAGGAAGCTCTGGTCGCTGTGCAGCCGGGCGACTTCGTACTCATCCTTGTAGGCCATCAACTTGAAGAGGTAGCGGGCAACGGCTTCGGTCAGTCTCTTGCTGCCCAGCGGGGCTTCCGACGCGCGAACCTTCTCGACAAACGCCTTGTATCCGGCGGCATACGTCGCGTTCTGGTAGGCCGTCAAGAACTCCACCCGCTTGGCGATCATCTCCTCGAGGTTCGTCGTCTTCTTGATGAACTCGATCACCTGGGCGGGTTTCAGCAAAGCCTGCACCGCAGCCAGATCGTGCGCCGCGCGCCGGCCCCATTCGAAGGCGAGCTTGTTGTTTTCGACCTGCACGCCGTTCAACTCCATCGCGCGGATCAGCGCATCGCGGCTCAGCGGCACCCGGCCTTTTTGCCAGGCGTAGCCAAGCATCAGCGGGTTGGTGTAGAGCGAATCGCCGACGAGTTGCACCGCCAGTTGATCCGCATCCAGCGTGCCGAGGTTCGCTGCGCCGGCTGCGTTCAACACGGCCGCGTCGCAGTTGGCCGCGGGAAACTGCCAGTTCGGGTTGGTGACGAAGGCGGCCGTCGGCGCGCCGTGGGTGTTCATCGCGATGTAGGTGCGGCCTTCGAGCACCGTGGCCAGCGTGCTCTTGTTGGCGGTGACGATCGGGTCGCAGCCGATGATGAGATCGGCCTCGGCCGTGCCAACCTTGGTGGTGACGATCGCATCCATGCGGTTGGCGATCTGGATGTGGCTCCAGGTCGCGCCGCCCTTTTGCGCCAGGCCCGCGGAGTCCTGCGTGACCACGCCCTTGCCTTCGATGTGCGCGGCCATGCCCAGCAGTTGGCCGATGGTGATCACGCCGGTGCCGCCCACGCCTGCGACCACGATGCCCCAGGGCAATTCAGCCAAAGGCAGCGAAGGCTCGGGCAGCGGCGGCAATGTGAACGGGTTGGGCCGGCCGGCATCCTTTTTCTTGGCCTTCAACTGCCCGCCTTCGACGGTGATGAAGCTCGGGCAGAAGCCCTTGGTGCAGGAGTAATCCTTGTTGCAGGTGTTCTGGTTGATGCGGCGCTTGCGGCCGAACTCGGTTTCGACCGGCTCGACGCTCAGGCAGTTCGATTGCACCGAACAGTCGCCGCAGCCTTCGCA
>JAMFRW010000568.1 GCA_026224975.1 Rhodoferax sp.
CCCATTCGCCGCTCAGGCTCGTCGTGGGGCGCAGCGCGGCGTTGTGCGCGTCGGCGGCCTGCAGGTCGGGCATCCACGCGGCCGACGGCACGTGCGAGTTGGCGTCGCCGTGCACCACGCGCCAGCGCGCGCCCAGCGACAGGTCGACGGCGTCGGTGGACGCCGCGGCGGGATCGTCGGCGAAGTCGTTGGGCACCGGACCGCGCGAGACGATGGACGTGGCTCGCGTGACGTAGGGCGACCCGGCACTGAGTCGCCAGGAGCCGGACATCACGCGCGACACCACGTTCTCGCGCAGCACCGCGACCACGGCGCGTTCCTTCTCCAGCGTGTCGTCGATCAGCTTGCGTGCCGCGGCGACGAAGCCGCCGGACGTGGCCACGGGCGTGGTCGGCGCGACCTCGTCGTCGGCCGCTGCCAGGGCCTGCGAGCTCGCGACCAGCGCGGCCGCGAGGCATACGGTGCAGGGTATATTGGCGCGGCGATCGAAAGGGCGGAAGAGACGCATGGCGAACGGTTGTCGGGAGTGCAGCCATCTTGCGGGACCACCCGAAATCGCGTCAACGCATGAGCTGCCGGATCGCGGCCCTGTTCGTCTTGTAACGTTACGCGACGTGTCCTCCCGGGCCGGCGCGACGGCATCCGGCGAGCGGCGCCGAATGAAGAACGCTGGACGTGCGGCGTGCGCGCGTCCAGCGTTGGCGCCCGGCACCCTGCGGGATTCCGGGCATTAGTTCACGGCTTCAGGCCAGCTGGAGCACCGCGACGGCTTCCACCATTTGCTCGGCCTGTTTCTTGAGGCTTTCGGCGGCGGCGGCGGACTCCTCCGCCAGCGCTGCATCTTGTTGCATGACCCGGTCGAGCTGGCGCGTGGATCCTGCGACTGCGCGCAGGATGACAAGGCCGTCATTCCGCGGGCGGGCAGACCGGACTAGAAACGCGACGACACGCTGAGGCCGCCGCGTACCTCCTGGGAGGCACTGCCCGAGAGGCTGCGCGACACGACCATGTCCACCTCCAGCGTCCGGGACGCGGTGAAGGCCACGCCCGTGTCCACGTTCAGCAGCGAGGAGTCGCTCTGGGTGCGCGACAAGGCCTGGCCGGCCACTTCCACGAAGCTCTGCAGCCGCGGCGTCCACGACTTGCCCAGCGTCACGGCCAGCACGCCGGCGGCGTAGTGTCGGCCATCGTCGCCGCGGTCGCGGTAGACGCCCTGCGTCACCCCCAGCGACAGTTGGCGCGGCAATTCCCATTGCGCCGTCGCGCGCAGCGACGGGCGCACGTTGCCGTCGCGAAACGCCGGCGAGCCCATCGTGGTCTCGACGTCGGCCAGCCAGGCCACGCCTGGAAGCCAGCCGGCATCGCCGCCGCGCACGCGCCAGCGCGCGCCCAGCGACACGTCGGTGAAGCCGTGCAGGCGGCGCATGCGGTCGTTGGCGGACTCCAGCGGCGGCGCGTCGGCGTTGCCGGTGGCCGCGGCGCGCAGCTCCATCGTCTGGCTGGGACTGACCGGAACGTCGAGTGCCGCGAAGCGCGAGGCCGCATGCTCGTGCGGGCCCGGCAGCAGGGGAAAGTTCGGATCGAACTGCCACTGGCCGAGGCCGACTACGGCCGGCGAATCGAGGAAGTCGACGTGCGCGGCCGTCGCCTCGCCGAGCGCATCGGCGCGCGCGGCGGCCATCAGCAGCGCCGTGGCGACGGCGCGGGGAGCGGCAGTGAAGGAACGCATGGCGGACGACAACCATCTGGACACGATGGCTCATCTTGCGGCGCCCGCCTCGCGGCGAAGGGCGCATGAGCCGCGCGATTGCGGCTCAGTTCTCAGCCCATGATGACCTTGAGGCTGCGCGGCGGTGTCCGTGCATCGGGCCCTCGGCATCTCGAGCTTGTCGAGCACGCTTTCCGGCGTCACCTGAGACCGGGCGACCATTGGCATGACGCTTGCGTCCTGCATCGGCGATGAAATCCGGTACCGCGTTCCTGATCGCCGCACGCCAGTGCGAGATCCACGACCTTCAGCAGTTGATGCGCACGAGCGCGCTGGTGCGCCGCGCCGGCGAATGCGTCCACACCTTGCAGAAGGAGCGCGGACTGTCCAACCTGTGGCTGCTGGCTGGCGACGAGTTCGGCGCCGCGCTGGCGAGCCAGGCCCTGCAGACGCGGGCGTCGGAAGCGGCGCTGCTGGGCGCGCTCGAGGAGCTTGACACCAGCGCCGGCCAGATTGCCAACGGCGCGCGCCTGTACAGCCGCGTGGCCTTCGTCCTGGAGGGCCTGGAGGCGCTGCTGCTGCTGCGCGACGACGTGTCGATGCGTCGCGTGACGGCAGAGGCCAGCACGGCCGCCTTCAGCAAGTTGATTGCGGCGCTCCTGGCCGTGGTGTTCGAGGCGGCGGACTCCGCCACCGACCCCGGCATCTCGCGCCGGCTGGTGGCCTTCTTCCATTTTCTGCAAGGCAAGGAACTCGCGGGGCAGGAGCGTGCGACGGGCGTCGCCGCCTTTTCTGGCGGCCAGATCGATCTGCCTGCGCAACAGCAGTGGATGGACATCGTCGAATCACAGGAGCGTTGCTTCGCGGTGTTCGAGGAGTTCAGCGCCGAAGTCGTCGACGCGACCGCGCGCTGGCGCGAAGCGGAGGCCGAGGCGCAGGGCGACGTCGGCGCGCTGCGCGCGCTGGCCCTGGTCACGTCCGAGGGCGGACGCCTGCCTGGCGGCCTCGGTCGCACCTGGTTCGATGCCTGCACACGGCGCATCGATCGCATGCACGAGGTCGAGTCGCTCCTCGCCGACGACCTGCTGGCACGTTGCCGTGATCGCATCGCGGCGGCCGAGGTGGATCTGGAGGCGGGGCGTGCGCTGCTCAGCGGCGCCACCGCGGTGCCCAAGGGCAAGTTCTTCGAGCGGCCGGCGGCGGGCGCAGCCTCCGTGGCCACCGCCGTGGCGATCGGGCCGCACCTCGAGCGCTCGGTGCTCGACATCGTGCAGGCGCAATCGCGGCGCCTGCAGGCGATGCAGGACGAACTCGCCGTCGCCAGGGCCGCCCTGTCCGAACGCAAGGTCGTCGAGCGTGCCAAGGGACTGCTCATGGCGCATCGGCGCCTGACCGAGGCGGAGGCCCACAAGATGCTGCGCCAGACGGCGATGAACCAGAACCGGCGCCTCATCGACGTGGCCGAGTCGGTGCTCGCCATGTCCGACTTCCTCGCGCCGCCGCCGCCGTCGACGACGCGTTGAACGTCGCGCTGTGTTGGTGCACCGCACAACCGCGGTGCAACTCGTTGGTGCCTTGGGCGTGCCGGCGCCCATGCCGGCAGGCGGTCTGCCTGGGAGGTGCCGGCGAAATCGGGTTGGCACGACTTGTGCATGGAAGGGTGTGACCAGCGACGGTCACTGATTTTCCGGAATGCGGCATCCAACGGCGGGTGCGGCGTTCCCTCAAAGACAAAGGCGTCCTTGACCCGCTCGACGAGCGTTGCGCTTCGCGCAATCGGCTCCCCGAGCGGACAAGGACGCCTTTTCGTTTGTCCGTCGCGTTTCGCTTCCCCTTCGCGCAACCCGCTTCCGAAAGGCCATTGATCCATGACCGACTCCAGCCACCCGACGAAGGCAGCCCTTCCACCGACTCGCCGCCAGGTGCTCCAGGCGGCTGCCGCCTCGGCGCTTGTGGTACCACCGGCGCTGCGCAGCGTCGTGCACGCGGCGGGCTCCGACAAGCCCGAGAAGGAGGACGTGCGCATCGGCTTCATTCCGCTCACCGACTGCGCCTCGGTGGTGATGGCGTCGGTGCTGGGCTTCGACAAGAAGTACGGCGTGAAGATCGTCCTGTCCAAGGAAGCGTCGTGGCCGGGCGTGCGCGACAAGCTCGTGAACGGCGAGCTCGACATGGCCCATGTGCTCTACGGCCTCGTCTACGGCGTGCACCTGGGGGTGGCAGGGCCGAAGAAGGACATGGCCGTGCTGATGACGCTCAACCGCAACGGCCAGGCGATCACGCTGTCGAAGGACCTGGCGAGCAAGGGCGCGGTCGACGGGCCCTCGCTGGCCAGGGTGATGGCCGCCAACAAGCGCGAATACACGTTCGCGCAGACGTTTCCCACCGGCACGCACGCCATGTGGCTGTACTACTGGCTCGCGTCGGCCGGCATCGATCCGCTGAAGGACAGCAAGATCATCACCGTGCCGCCGCCGCAGATGGTGGCCAACATGCGCATCGGCAACATGGACGGCTACTGCGTGGGCGAACCGTGGAACCACCGCGCCATCATGGACAACATCGGCGTCACGGCGATCACCACGCAGGACATCTGGAAGGACCATCCGGAGAAGGTGCTGGGCACGACCGCCGACTTCGCGGCGAAGAACCCCAACACGTGCCGCGCCGTGACGATGGCGGTGCTCGAGGCCGGCCGCTGGATCGACGCCAGCCTGCAGAACAAGCTGAAGATGGCCGACACCATCGCCGACAAGGCCTACGTCAACACCGGCGTCGACGCGATCAACCAGCGCATCCTGGGCCGCTACCAGAACGGCATGGGCAAGACCTGGGACGACCCGAACCACATGAAGTTCTTCGACGACGGCGCGGTGAACTTCCCGTACCTGTCCGACGGGATGTGGTTCCTCACGCAGCAAAAGCGCTGGGGGCTGCTCAAGAGCCATCCCGACTACCTGGCGGTGGCCAGGCAGATCAACCGCATCGATCTCTACAAGGAAGGCGCCGGTGCGCTGAAAGTGCCCGTCCCCGCGAGCCCGATGCGCGCCAGCAAGCTGCTCGACGGCGTCTCGTGGGACGGCAGCAATCCGGCGAAGTACGCCGACGGCTTCAAGATCCACGCCTGAAGCGGCGACCACCCATCTCGAGGACACGCCATGGTCAGTGCCACCTTCCACACGCCGTTCGACCCCGCCACGCGCCACGCCGTGACGCCGCTGCCGGACGCTCCGCCCGCCGCGCCCCCGGCGCAGCCGCGGCGCCCCTGGCGCGAACGCATCGACGGCCCAGCCGTGGCGCTGGCCGTGCTCCCTCCGCTTGCCGGCATCGGGCTGCTGCTGGGCGTCTGGGCGCTGTGCACCCTCAAGAGCAGCACGTTTCCATCGCCGCTGGAGACCTGGGACTCGGCGCGCGCGCTGTTCGCCGACCCGTTCTACCGCAAGGGCCCCAACGACCAGGGCATCGGATGGAACATCCTCGCGTCGCTGGGACGCGTGGCGCTCGGCTTCGGGCTGGCGGCACTGGTGGGCATCCCGCTGGGCTTCCTGATCGGCCGGTTCGAGTTCCTCAACCGCATGGCGTCGCCTCTGATCAGCCTGCTGCGCCCGGTGTCGCCGCTGGCGTGGCTGCCCATCGGCCTGCTGGTGCTCAAGGCCGCGAATCCAGCGGCGATCTGGACGATCTTCATCTGCTCCATCTGGCCGATGGTGGTCAACACCGCGATCGGCGTGCAGCGCGTGCCGCAGGACTACCTCAACGTGGCGCGCGTGCTGAACCTGTCCGAGTGGAAGGTGATGACGCGCATCCTGTTTCCCGCGGTGCTGCCCTACCTGCTCACGGGCGTGCGGCTGTCGGTGGGCACGGCCTGGCTGGTGATCGTGGCCGCCGAGATGCTCACCGGCGGCGTGGGCATCGGCTTCTGGGTGTGGGACGAGTGGAACAACCTCAACGTCAAACACATCCTGATCGCGATCTTCGTGATCGGCGTGGTCGGCCTGCTGCTCGAATGGGCGCTGATCTCGATCGCCAAGCGCTTCAGCTTCGACGAAGTTTGAGAGGAAGACTCACATGAACAACTTCATCGAAGTCCAGAACGCCGAGATGGTGTTCACCACCAAGAAGGGCCGCTTCCACGCGTTGCGCGAGATCGACCTGACCGTTGCCAAGGGCGAGTTCATCACGCTGATCGGCCACTCGGGCTGCGGCAAGTCGACGCTTCTCAACCTCATTGCCGGGCTGACGCTGCCGACCAGCGGTGTGCTGCTGCTCGACAACCGCGAGATTGCCGGCCCCGGGCCCGAACGCGGCGTGGTGTTCCAGAACCATTCGCTACTGCCCTGGCTCACCTGCTATGAGAACGTGCACCTGGCGGTCGAGCGCGTGTTCGGCGCCACCGAGTCGGGCGAGCAGCTCAAGGCTCGCACGGTTGCCGCGCTCGACCTGGTCAACATGGGCCATGCCATCAGCAAACGCCCGCATGAAATCTCGGGCGGCATGAAGCAACGCGTGGGCATTGCCCGCGCACTCGCCATGGAGCCCAAGGTGCTGCTGATGGACGAGCCCTTCGGCGCGCTCGATGCATTGACCCGCGCCCACCTG
Organism: Rhodoferax sp.; assembly: GCA_026224975.1. Taxonomy (GTDB): domain Bacteria; phylum Pseudomonadota; class Gammaproteobacteria; order Burkholderiales; family Burkholderiaceae_C; genus LMDS01. The sequence goes on from JAMFRW010000568.1 coordinate 6,308, forward strand.
CAAGACGAGCTGCTGAAGATCGTCGCCCGCACTCAGAGCACCGTCGTGATGGTGACTCATGATGTGGACGAGGCCGTGCTGCTCTCCGACCGCATCGTGATGATGACCAACGGCCCGGCCGCGACCATCGGCGAGATCCTGCACGTCGATTTGCCGCGCCCGCGCAACCGCGTCGAATTGGCCGAAGACAGTGCGTACACGCATTTCCGCAAAGCGGTCTTGGACTTTTTGTATACCCGCCACGGCCACGTCGAAAAGGCCGCTTGACATGAACACCGGCAAGACCTTCATCCGGGCTGTGGAAGTCTGGGTGCCAAGTTCGGACCGCAGCATTCTCGAGTTCGGCGGCGGCCTCTACGACAAGGCGACGCGCTTTGCGGCCATCAGCAAGACGCTGTGCTTCGGCCGTGGCGAGGGCCTGCCGGGCCAGGCCTGGGAGCAGGGCCGGCCGATCATCCTGAAGCAGTTCGATGGCTCCTATTTCCGGCGCGCGGCGGCGGCGCACGCCGAGGGCATCACCTGCGGCATCGCGGTGCCGATCTTCGCGGGCGACTTTCTGACCTCGGCGCTGGTGATGTTCTGCGGTGACGACGAAGCCCATGCCGGCGCCATCGAGCTGTGGCACAACGACCCGGCGCAGGGCAACGACATGAAGCTCGTCGATGGCTACTACGGCACCACGGCCGACACCTTCGAGTTCATGTCGCGCCGAACCACCATCCGCCGTGGCAACGGCCTGCCGGGCCTGGCGTGGGAAGCGGGTGTGCCGGTGTTCATCGAAGACCTGGGGAAGTCGGCCCGCTTCCTGCGGGCAGAAAGCGCCACCAAGGTCGGCATCAACCGCGGCTTCGCCATCCCCTGCCCGATACAGAAGAACGAGTCGTATGTGATGACGTTTCTGTCGGCGCTCGACACGCCGATCGCCCGCCGCTTCGAGATGTGGGTGCCCGATGCCACGCGCGAGCACCTCGTCTTCGGCGGCGGCTTTTGTGAAACCGGTGGCGTGCTTCGTCCTGCGCCCGACGGCCCTTCGATCGACCGCGCGCAAGGCACGATCGGCCGCACCTTTTTGACCGGTGTGCCGGCGGTGAGCGACAACGCGGGCTCGGAGCCGGCGGGCTTCGGTGCTGCAGCCGCGGAAGCGGGTCTGGAGTCCCTGGTCGCGGTGCCAGTGATCAGCGAAGGCCGCTTGTCCGCGGTGGTGGCCTGGTACTTCTGAACAGGTCAGTGGTGCACCACCGCTCCCCCCAGGCCTTTCGCTTGCAAGCGAAAGGCCGTTCGCCAGGCGAGCCACCGTGCGCAGGCACGGTGTCACCTCCGGGCTCACCCCATAAGCACCTGCATGCTCCGTTCGTACTGATCCGTCAGGTGCTCGAACAATGCCAGCAGGTTCTCGCTCGATTCGCTCAGCAGGCGCTGGCCGGCGCTGGTGCGCACCTGCTTGGCCGATTGCGACAACTGCGCCCAGGCGCGGTCGGCGGAATCGATGGCTTCGCGGATCTCGCGGTTGCTCAGCGGAATGGTCTTCAGGTAATCCATCGCCGCTTCGAAGGCTTGCGCGGCCTTCTCGAGTTCGGCCCGCGCAGCCTGCGCCGGCTCGCCCGTCAACAGCAGGCCGAGCAGCGCCTGCTTGGCAAAACGTTGCGACAGCATGCGCTGCCGCCCCGACACGTTGATCACATGCAGCGTCGTCACCAGCCCCGCCGTTTCCAGATGCCGCGTGAGCTGGTCGGCTTGCGCGAGCAGATGCTCGGCCAGGGCATCGAGTTCGGGCAGTTGCGCCACGGCCAGCGGCGTGATGGCGGCGCCGCGCAGGCGTGCCCAGGCAGCCGAAACACCATCGAGCAGATCGCCGAAGGTCGCCTTGCTCAGGCTCTTGTCGAGCGCGGCGATGTTGGCATCGATCTGCGCGACCGAATCGTTCAACTGCTGGGTGCTGAGGGCGGAAGGCGGTTCCACCAGGCGGAGTGCGCCCAGCTTGACCAGCCGCTGCGACAGCATGCGCAGCTTGCCGGCGCGGTTGACGGCCTCGGCGTAATGGGCGGCGTCGATCACCTGCTGCGAGACCTGGCCGACGCGCCGGTTGCTGTGCATGGAGGCCGAGCGCAGCACGCGGAAGGCGTCTTCTTCCGAGACCTGCCGCGCCCGCATCAGGATGCCCTTGGCGCGGTCGACCAGCTTGCGTTCGTCGAAGCGCTGGGTGATTTGCGTCAGCTCGTCGCGCAGCGTGCGGTCGAGCTGAAAGCGCGCCTCGGCCAGGTGGATCACCGAGCGCAGGCGGTTCAGGCCGTAGCCGTTGACCACATAGGCGTTGATGCCCGATTGCAAGGCTCGCTCGATCTTGCGTGCATCGGGATCGTGCGTGAAGACGATGACCGGGCGCGGCTCGGTGCTGGCGAGCTGGTTGCAAGCCTCGAAAAGCGCCTCGTCGGGGGCGACCTCGTGGCACAAGACCAGCTCCGGCTGCAGGCGGATCACCTCGCGCACCAAGTTGCTGCGCGGCACCGCACCAAGCACGTGAATGCCGACCGAGGCCAGGTCGGCGGCGAAGTCCGGAATGCCCGGCGAACTGCTGTCGATGACGATCGCTGTTTTCATCGTGTGGCGGTGGGTCGCTTGGGGCCAGGTCGGGTCATGGAGCCTGTCAATGCAAGGAGTGAACCACGCTTTGGATCGCCGCGGTTGGCACATTCGTTCGCGCATTGGCATGCGCATTGCATAGATGACATCGGGCGTAACGCTGCGCCCACCGGGGCCGCGTCCACGCGGCCCGGCTCACAACGCCGTGGGCCACGGCCGCTCATCACGAGTGTGCCGCCAGTCGCTGTCTCTTGCCTCGCACCTTTGTGCCACGCATCGCAGGCAATGACTTCGACCTCTCTGTCTCTCGCCTTCCCTCGTCGCGCCCGCGGCATGTTCTGGAGCGTTCCATGAAGAAGATGAAACTCGTGATGGTCGGCAACGGCATGGCCGGTGTGCGCACCCTGGAAGAGCTGCTGAAGATCGCGCCCGATCTCTACGACATCACCGTGTTCGGCGCCGAGCCGCACCCCAACTACAACCGCATCCTGTTGAGCCCGGTGCTCGCCGGCGAGCAGACGCTCGACGAGATCGTCTTGAACCCGCTGGCCTGGTACGCCGAGCACGGCATCACGCTGCACCTGGGCAAGAAGGTCGTGGGCGTGAACCGCCGCCTGCGCACCGTGACGGCCGATGATGGCACCGAAGCCGAGTACGACCGCCTGCTGATCGCGACCGGCTCCAACCCCTTCATCCCGCCGCTGCCCGGCAAGGATTTGCAGGGTGTCATCGCCTACCGCGACATCAAGGACACCAACCAGATGATCGAAACCGCCAAGACGCACAAGCATGCGGTGGTGGTGGGCGGTGGCTTGCTCGGGCTGGAAGCGGCCAACGGGCTGATGTTGCGCGGCATGTCGGTGACGGTGGTGCACCTCGCGCCCTGGCTCATGGAGCGCCAGCTCGACGATGTGGCTGGCAAGATGCTGCAGAAATCGCTCGAAGCGCGCGGGCTGAAGTTCCGCCTCGGCGCGCACACGCAGGCGTTGATCGGTGACTCGGAAAACGGCATGAGCGGCCGCGTGACGAAAGTGCAGTTCAAGGACGGCACCGAGGTCGAAGCCGATCTGGTGGTGATGGCCGCCGGCATCCGCCCCAACACCGAACTCGCCGAAAAGATCGGCCTGCACTGCAACAAGGGCATCGTCGTCAACGACACGATGCAGACCATCACCGATGCGCGTATCTACTCCATCGGTGAATGCGCGGCGCATCGCGGCATCGCCTACGGCCTGGTCGCGCCGCTCTTCGAACAGGCCAAGGTCTGCGCCACGCACCTGGGCGAATTCGGCATCGGCCGCTACCTCGGCTCGCAGACCTCGACCAAGCTCAAGGTGACCGGCATCGACCTCTTCTCGGCCGGCGACTTCATGGGCGGCGTGGGCACCGAAGAGATCGTGCTGAGCGACCCGTACAACAGCGTCTACAAGAAGCTCGTGGTGCGCGACGACATCCTGATCGGCGCCTGCCTCTACGGCGACACCGCCGATGGCTCTTGGTACTTCGACATGGTGCGCGAGCGCAAGAACGTGTCCGAGATCCGCGAGCACCTGATGTTCGGCGAAGCGCACCTGGGCGACACCGGCCACGCCGGCAACAGCAAGGCCTCCACCATGGCCGACACCGCCGAAGTGTGTGGCTGCAATGGTGTGACCAAAGGCACCATCGTCAAGGCGATCCGCGAGCAGGGCCTCTTCACGCTCGACGAAGTGAAGAAGTGCACCAAGGCGAGTGCGTCGTGTGGCTCGTGCACCGGGCTGGTCGAGCAGATCCTGATGGCGACGGCCGGCGCGGGCTATTCGGCGGCGCCGAAGATGAAAGCGGTCTGCGGCTGCACCGACGCCAACCATCAGCAGGTGCGCGATGCCATCAAGGAGAGCCACCTCCTGACCATTCCGCAGGTCTACGAACACCTTGGCTGGCGCACGCCCAACGGCTGCGCAAGCTGCCGCCCGGCGATCAACTACTACCTCATCAGCACCTGGCCGCACGAGGCGCTGGACGATCCGCAATCGCGCTTCATCAACGAACGTGCGCATGCCAACATCCAGAAGAACGGCACCTTCTCGGTGATCCCGCGCATGTGGGCCGGCGAGACGAGTTCTTCGGAGTTGCGCCGCATCGCCGATGTGGTCGACAAGTACAAGATCCCCACCGTGAAGGTCACCGGCGGTCAGCGCATCGACTTGCTGGGCGTGAAGAAGGAAGACCTGCCTGCCGTCTGGAAAGATCTGGACATGCCCTCGGGCCACGCCTACGGCAAGACGCTGCGCACCGTGAAAACCTGCGTGGGCAGCGAGTGGTGCCGCTTCGGCACACAAGACAGCACCAAGATGGGCAAGGAACTGGAGCGCGACCTGTGGCGCATGTATGCACCGCACAAGGTCAAGCTGGCGGTGAGCGGCTGCCCGCGCAACTGTGCGGAGAGCGGCATCAAGGATGTGGGGATCATCGGCGTCGATTCCGGCTGGGAGATCTACGTGGCCGGCAACGGCGGCATCAAGACCGATGTGGCGCACTTCTTCTGCAAGGTGCAGACGCATGCGGAGGTGCTGGAAATGTCGAGCGCCTTCCTGCAGCTCTACCGCGAAGAAGGCTGGTATCTGGAGCGCACCGTGCATTACGTCGGGCGTGTCGGCCTCGACCACGTCAAGGCCAAGGTGCTGGACGATGCCGAGAACCGCAAGCGCCTGGCCGAGCGCCTGCGCTTCTCGCTCGACGGCCTGCCCGACCCGTGGTTCGATTTCGAGAAAGCCTCTGTCGATGTGCGGCAGTTCGAAGCCTTGGCTGTTTGAGGAGAAGACCATGAGTGACTGGAAAATGCTCTGCCGCGTTCAAGACATCCCGAAGCTCGGTGCACGCCGCGTGACGCGCAAGGTCGGCGGTGATGTGGCCATCTTCCGCACCGCCGACGACAAGGTCTTCGCCCTGCTCGACAAGTGCCCGCACAAAGGCGGCCCGCTGTCGCAAGGCATCGTCTTCGGCGAGAGCGTGGCCTGCCCGCTGCACAACTGGACCATCGGCTTCGGCGACGGTTGCGCGGCCGCGCCCGATGTGGGCTGCGTGCAGAAGTTCAGCGTGCTCGTCGAGGGCGACACCGTCTCGCTGGACCTGAACGAGCTGAACGCACCCGATGCCGTGGCTTCGGAGCCCGAAGGCGTCGGAGCCAAGATGAACGCGGCCGCTTGAAGCGCGCTGCCAACGTCGTCAACGTCGCTAACGTCGTCCACGCCGTGAAGACCGACACCCGCTCCACCTGCCCGTACTGCGGCGTGGGCTGTGGCGTGATCATCGAGACCGAAGCCGGGCAGATCACCGGCGTGCGCGGTGACCCCGATCACCCCGCCAACTTCGGCCGCCTCTGCACCAAGGGCAGTACGCTGCACCAGACCGCAACGGCGCCGGTGACGCTGCAGACGCGACTGCTGCAACCCATGCAGCGGCTAGAACGCGGCACCGCGCCGCAACCCATCGCGTGGGATGCGGCACTCGATCTGGCCACCGACAACTTCGCCCGCGTCATCGAGCAGCACGGCCCCGATGCGGTCGGCTTCTACATCTCCGGCCAGTTGCTGACCGAGGATTACTACGTCTTCAACAAGCTCGCCAAGGGCCTGGTCGGCACCAACAACGTCGACACCAATTCGCGCCTGTGCATGAGCAGCGCGGTGGCCGGCTACAAGCTCACACTGGGCGCCGATGCGCCCCCGGCCTGCTACGACGACCTGGCCCATGCGAGCACGCTGTTCATCACCGGCTCGAACATGGCGTATGCGCACCCCATCCTCTTCCGCCGGGTGGAAGATGCGCGCGCCGCCAACCCTTCGATGAAGATCATCGTCGCCGACCCGCGCCGCACCGAGACGGCACAAGCCGCCGACCTGCACCTGCCCATCCTGCCCGGCACCGATGTGGCGCTCTACAACGGCATGCTGCATGTGATGCTGTGGGAAGGCTGGCTGGACCAGGCGTTCATCGCAGCGCACACCAACGGTTTCGATGCGCTCAAGGCCCGCGTGCGCGATTTCGCCCCGAAGGACGTGGCCAAGCTCTGCGGCATCACCGAGGCCGATCTGGTGCAGGCTGCACGCTGGTTCGCCGGCGTCGGCGATTCGTCGAACAATGGCACAAGCGGTACCCGCCTGCCCACCCTCTCGCTCTACTGCCAGGGCCTGAACCAGAGCCGCAGTGGCAGCTTCAAGAACGCCGCGTTGATCAACCTGCATCTGGCCAGCGGGCAGATCGGTCAACCCGGTGCCGGCCCGTTCTCATTGACCGGCCAACCCAACGCGATGGGCGGCCGTGAGGTGGGTGGCATGGCCAACCTGCTGAGCGCGCACCGCGACCTGGGCAATGCCGATGACCGCGCCGAAGTTGCGGCGCTCTGGGGCGTGGACGACGTGCCCGCGAAGCCAGGCAAGACGGCCATCGAGATGTTCGAAGCGGTGGCCGATGGGCAGATCAAGGCGCTCTGGATCGCCTGCACCAACCCCGCGCAATCCATGCCCGACCAGACGACGGTGCGCCGCGCGCTCGAACGGGCAGAGTTCGTCGTCGTGCAGGAGGCCTTCTCGACTACCGCGACTTGCAACTACGCCGACCTGCTCTTGCCGGCCACGACCTGGGGCGAAAAATCGGGCACGGTGACCAACAGCGAACGCCGCATCAGCCGCGTGCGCCCGGCCGTGGCGGCACCTGGCGAAACGCGTGAGGACTGGGCCATCGCGACCGACTTCGCCCAGCGGCTCGAAGCACGCCTCGCGCAACCGCAGCGCGCCGGCAAGCCCAGCCTCTTCGCCTATGCCGATGCCGAATCGGTGTGGAACGAACACCGCGAAACCACGCGCGGCCGCGATCTCGACATCACCGGCCTGAGCTACGCCCAGCTCGAAGCCGCACCCGCCCAGTGGCCGTGGCCCGAAGGCGCGAGCGAAGGCAAGGCGAGGCTGTATGCCGACGGCGTCTTCCCCACCGCCGACGGCCGCGCCAAGTTCGCCGACACGCCATATGAGGCTGTCGCCGAGCCGCGCGATGCGCGCTTCCCCTATGCGCTCAACACCGGCCGCCTGCGCGACCAATGGCACGGCATGAGCCGCACCGGCACGCTCGGCCGGCTCTTCGGCCATGTGCCCGAGCCAGTGGTCGAGATGAACGCGCAGGACATGGCGCGCCAAGGCCTGGTCGATGGCGATCTGGTGCAGGTCACGTCACGGCGCGGCACGCTGGTGATCCCGGCGCAGGCCAGTGCACAGCAGACGCCGGCGCAGGTCTTCATCGCGATGCATTGGGGCGAGGAGTTCATCTCGGGCTCGTCTGCATCGGCACCGGTTGCAGCGGCGCCTGTCGCTGGCTCCGGCGACCGTGCCAGCGCCATGTCGCGGCTGGTGCGCGCACCGGTCGTCGAAGCCTCGGCGGCAGGCCGTGGCCTCGCCGGCGTCAACGCGCTGACCACCTCGGCCTACTGCCCCATCTCGAAACAACCCGAACTGAAAAACGCCGCCGTCAAGGTCGCCAAGGCCGACTTGCCGTGGCGCTTGCTGGCACTCGCCTGGCTTCCCGAGCCGCGTGCGCTGCAAGCCCGCGAAGAGCTGCGCGAGCTGATGCGCGACTTTGCTTTCGCCACCTGCGTGCCCTTCGGCCGCGAGCGCACCGGCATACTGTTTCGGGCGGCGGCGCGTGAGCCAGCATCGCAAGAACTGCTGCTCAAGGTCGAAGCGCTGCTGAGCCTCGATGCTCCTGGCGTTCTGCACTACGCCGATGCGCGCCGCGGCCAGCGCCGCACCATGCGCCTGGCCGGCGAAGGTGCAGAGATGCGACTCGAAGGCTTTGTGCTCGCCGGTGACATCAGCGCCGAAGCCTGGGTCAAGCCCCTTCTGCAGGAAGCCCTGCCGGCCCAGGCCTACGGCCGGCTGCTGTTGGTGCCGGGCGCCAAGGCGCCGGTCGCCACGGCTTCGCGCGGACGTCAGGTCTGCAGTTGCTTCAACGTCAGCGAAACCGAAATCGCCACCGCCCTCGCGCACTGCGCTGGTGGGCTTGAAGCCCAACTCATGCAGCTTCAATCGGAACTCAAGTGCGGTACCAACTGCGGCTCCTGCCTGCCGGAACTGCGCCGCACCATCCGCCAACACATGCCGGCCGAACAAGCCGCACAGGCCACCTCATGAGGACGTCCATCGAACACGCTGCGCCCACGGTCTACCTCGTCGGCGCCGGCCCAGGCGACCCGGAACTGCTGACCATCAAGGCCGTGCGCGCCATCCGCCGCGCGACCGTGTTGCTGGTCGATGACCTGGTGGGCGAGGGCGTGCTGCGTTATGCGCGAAAGTCGGCGCGCATCGTGAACGTGGGCAAGCGGGGAGGCTGCGCGAGCACGCCGCAAGCCTTCATCGAAAGGCTGATGGCCGCCGAAGCGTTGCATGGCGAGCGCGTGGTGCGATTGAAAGGCGGTGACCCCTTCGTCTTCGGCCGTGGCGGTGAAGAGGCAGCGCACCTGCGCGCCCTCGGCTTGCAGGTCGAAGTCGTCAACGGCATCACCGCCGGCCTGGCGGCCGCCACGTCCATCGGCGTGCCGCTCACACACCGCGAGCATGCCCACGGCGTGATGTTCGTGACCGGCCACGGCTGCAGCGACGCCCACCGCAGCCGCGACGGCCACGCCCAATCCCTGCACTGGCCTACGCTGGCCGCCGCCGCCTCGCAAGGCATCACGCTCGTCATCTACATGGGCATCGCGACCATCGAGACGCTGCAGGCTGGCCTGCTCGAAGGCTTGGACACCAGCACTCCGGTCGCGGTAGTACAGCACGCCAGCCTGCCGCAACAGCGGCACATCGCCTGTTCACTCGGCCACCTTGTCGCCACGGTGCAACGCGAAGGCATCGGCAGCCCGGCGATCATCGTGGTGGGGGATGTGGCGCTGGCGGTGCAGCATGTGTCGGTCGACGTCGCGTCTCGTGCCGCTTGACTCTCGCCGCTTCAACCGCGCCGCTTAACTTTCACCTAACCCAGCCCTAATCGACGGCTAACCCGCACTCCCCATCCTCCACGCATGCGGAATCTTCCGCGGGCTATCGGAAAGCAGGAGTGCCATGAAAGTTAATCCACTGAGTGCCGCGTTGGTGGCGGCTGGCGTTTTGGCGGTGTCCACGGCCGGGGCGTTCAACCTCACGCCGGAGTGGCTCAAGAGCCAGCCGAAGGTCGCGGCAGTGCAGGCCGATTCTTCGACGGTCGCGAGCAATGCCGTCGTCTCCGACGCATCCGCGCCGCCGCCCGTGCCCATGCTCGCCGCACAAGGCGTACCCAACTATCGCGCCATCGTCAAACAATCGTCGCCTGCGGTGGTGGGTGTCACCGTGGCCGGCATGCACAAGGCGTCGGCCGAAGAGCAGGGCATTCCGCAGGGCATGGAGAACGATCCGTTCTTCAAGTTCTTCCGCGGCATGCCGGGCTTTCAGCAGCGCGGCGGGCCGCAGGGTTCGGTGCCTTTCAAGGGCCTGGGCTCGGGCTTCATCATCAGCTCCGATGGCCTGATCCTGACCAATGCGCACGTGGTGCGTGACGCCAAGGACGTCACCGTCAAGCTGAGCGACCGCCGCGAGTTCACCGCCAAGGTGCTGGGCTCCGATCCGACGACCGATATCGCCGTGCTGCGCATCGAGGCCAAGGGCCTGCCGACGGTGCGCCTGGGCGACCCGAAGTCGCTGGAAGTGGGCGACCCGGTGCTGGCCATCGGCGCGCCGTACGGCCTGGAGCAGACGGCCACGCAAGGCATCGTGAGCGCCAAGGGCCGCTCGCTGCCGGGTGATGCGGTGGTGCCATTCATCCAGACCGATGCGGCGGTGAACCCGGGCAATTCGGGCGGGCCGCTGTTCGACGGTGGCGGCGCGGTGGTCGGTATCAACGCGCAGATCTATTCGCAGAGCGGCGGTTTTCAGGGGCTGAGCTTCGCGATTCCCATCAACGTGGCGTTGAAGGTCAAGGACCAGATCGTCGCGACCGGCAAGGCAACCCATGCGCGGCTCGGCGTGACCATCCAGGACCTGAACCAGTCGCTCGCCAATTCGTTCGGCCTGCCGCGGCCCGATGGCGCACTGGTCGCGAACGTGGCGGCCGGCAGTGCGGCCGCAGCAGCGGGCTTGAAGTCGGGTGACGTGATCACGCAGGTCAATGGCGAGCCGGTGGTGCGCTCGGGTGAGTTGTCGAGCCTGATCGGCCTGGCATCGCCGGGCTCGAAGGTCAAGCTCACGGTCTGGCGCGATCACGCGCAGCGCGAGGTCGAGGCCAAGCTCGGCGGTGCCGAAGACGCGACCACGCAGGTGGCCGATGCCGATGGCGCCGTCAAGCCGGGCCAGCTCGGCCTGGGCTTGCGCGCCTTGACCCGCGACGAAAAGCGCGAGTCGGGCATCGAGCAAGGCATGGTGATCGAGAAGGTCGCAGGCCCGTCGGAGAAGGCTGGCATTCAGCCGGGCGACGTGCTGCTGGCCATCAACGGCAAGCCGGTGCAATCGCTCGATGAAGTCAAGAGCGTGCTGAGCAGCAAGCCCAAGAGCGTGGCCCTGCTGGTGCAGCGCGAAGGTGACAAGATCTTCGTGCCGGTGAACCTGGGCTGATGCGCGGTTCCATGCCCCGCCGATAGGCTCGTCGCAAGCGAGCCAACAGAAACTGCTGCGGCCACTTCCGAGTGGGCCGCGGCTTTTTTTTGGGCTTCACAAAGTACGCCCAGCCGCTATGATCCGCCGCGTTGGTGCTCGTGCATGCCGTCTGGCGCGCACAGTTCAACGGGAATCAGGAAGGGCCGCGCTGCATCGCCGGCAAGGCCCCAACCTGAGCTGCCCCCGCAACGGTAAGTGGACGCGAGCCTCGTGCTCGCCGCTCGTGTCGAATCCCACTGGGCGCGCTTCTGGCGCCTGGGAAGGGGACACGGGTCGCCTCCATCAGCCCGGATACCGGCCAACGAGGCGGCGTGACGCGCGAGCGTTTCGCCATGAGGTGAGTGCCCGCGGGGAAGCGGGCGCGCACGTTGTCTGTGGCGGTTTCATTCATGTCCTTCGCTTCTTTCGGGCCTATCGCGGCCTGTGCATACGTTCGTCTTCGCGTTTCAGTTGTCGCCTCGCTTGTTCCCTTTGCTCTTTCCGGTGCGTTGGCCGATGCCACCGCGCAAACCGTGCTGCCACCGGTGCAAGTCACCGGCTCGAGCACGGGCGCAATCGACCTCGGACTCGACACGCCTGCGGCCACCGGCTCGCGGCTCGGCCTCTCCATCCGCGACACGCCGGCCAGCGTCACTGTCATCACCAAGGATCAGATCGAAGAGCGCGGCATCACCCGCCTGCAGGACGCGGCCGTGCGCGCGCCGGGCCTGAGCAGCGCGGTGGGGGGTGGAAACGGCAACACCGCGATGACGGCACGTGGCTTCAGCGGGCTCAACTCGGTGGTGCAGCTCATCGATGGCACGCGGCTCATCGTGGCCTCGGGCACGATCGCCTTCCCGGTCTCACCATGGCCGTATGAATCGGTCGAGGTCCTGCGTGGCCCGGCCTCGGTGTTGTTCGGCGATGGCGCCATCGGCGGTGCGGTCAACTACATCACCCGCCAGCCCTTGCGGGACCAGGTCGCCAACGAAGCCTTCGTCACTGCCGGCTCGTTCGATACCGCCCGCGCCGGGCTGAGTTCACGCGGGCCTATCGACGCACAAACGGCCTACCAGCTCAGCGTGTACGGCGAAAAAAGCAACGGCTACATCGACCGCACGCAGTCGCATCTGTGGGGCTACTCCGGCTCGCTGCTGTATGCGCCGAGGGCTGCGCTCACGTTCCAGCTCTCGGCCGATGGCTCGCTCAACCACGGCCCGCAATACCGGGGCACGCCCGTCATTGCCAACCAGCTCGACCCGAAGTTGCGCCGCGCCAATTTCGACGTTGTCGATTCGGCGCTGCTGTTCGAAGACCATTGGCTGCGGGCGAAGACAAGCTTCGAGGCAACGCCCGACATCAGCTTCCGCAACGAGCTGTATTACCTCACGAGCAAGCGCCACTTCCGCGATGTGCAGAACTACAACTACGTGCTGCCGGCGGCGACCCAGATCAGCCGCTCGCGCTACGTCGAGATTTATCACGACCAGACGCAGGTAGGCGACCGCTTCGATGCCACCGTGGCCGGCAACGTCGCCGGGCTGAAGAACAAGTTCGTCGGCGGCGTGGAGTTCTATCGCACCGGCTTCGACCACATCAACAACACCGAAGCGAACGGCACGACCTTCGCGGGCACGTCGGTGGTGCCGGTCTATGGCTTCGATCCAGGGCAGTTCAGCGTGAACACGCGGCCCACCGTGCTGCGCGCCAGCACCAGGCTGCGCACCATGGCCGCGTTCATCGAAGACTCGCTCGACCTCACCGAGCACTGGAAGCTGGTGGGCGGAGCGCGCTATGACCGCATGCAGCTCGAGTCGACCGACGTGGTCAAGCAGGTGAGCTTCGCCAATCGCTACAAGCCACTGACGGGCCGGCTCGGCCTGGTGTGGGCGCCGAGCCGCATGCTCTCGCTTTACGCACAAGCCTCTACCGCGACCGACCCGGCCAACGGCCTGCTCGGCTCCACGGCCGTGGTGCGCGAGACCGATCTGGCCAAGGCGCGTCAGATCGAGGTGGGCGCCAAGGGCGATGTGGCTGCTGTCGACGGCCAATGGTCGCTCGCGGCCTACCGCATCGAGAAGCGCAACCTGCTGGCGATCGACCCGGTCTCGGGCGTGACGCAGCAGGTGGGCAAACAGTCGTCCGAAGGCATCGAGGCGGCGCTGACCGTTTCGCTTATGCGCGGCTGGACCATCGACACCAACGTCGCGATCCTGCGCGCACGCTTCGACGAGTTCTTCGAGAGGGTGGGCACCGCCAACATCTCGCGTTCCGGCAACGCACCGCCCAACGTGCCGCGCCGCCTGGCCAATGTGTGGACGAGCTACCGCATCGACGCGGCCTGGCGGGCTGGCATCGGCCTGCAATACGTCGGCCCGCGCACCGGCGACAACGCCAACCTGACGCATGCGCCCGGCTACACGCTGATCGATTCGACCGTCAGCTTCCAACCGCGCCGCGACATCACGTTCGACCTCGCCTTGCGCAACCTCGGCAACCGCACTTACGCCGTGGCGCTCGCCAACAACGGGGCACAGTGGCTGCTGGGCGCGCCGCGCTCGGTCGAACTCACCGCGCGCTATGCCTTCTGACGGACCACGCGCGTGATCGAAGTCGAGGGTGTGGGCGCGACGCTGGGTGGGCGCACCGTCCTCGATGGCATCAGCCTGACCATCGGCAAGGGCCGCATCCTCGGTGTGCTCGGACCCAATGGCTGCGGCAAGAGCACATTGCTGCGCTGCATCGCCGGCTTGCTGAAGCCTTCGGCAGGCGAGGTGCGGATCGATGGCGTGCCGGTTCGTTCGATGAAGCCCAAGACCATCGCGCAGCTGATGGCCTTCCAGGCGCAGGAGTCGGTAGTGGCGCTGGGCTTCACGGTGCGCAGCATCGTCGAGATGGGCCGGCTGCCGCATCGCACCTTCTTCGAAGCCGACGACGCGCGCGATGCGCAGATCGTCGAACACAGCATGGCGCAGATGGGGATCGCGGCGCTGGCCGATCGTGCGGTCGAAACGCTCTCGGGCGGTGAGCGGCAGCGCGTGTCGATCGCGAGGGCGTTGGCGCAAGACACGGCCGTCCTGATCCTCGACGAGCCGTCGAACCACCTCGATGTGCACCATCAATTCGCCGTGCTCGATCTCCTGCATGAGCTGGTCGACAGGTCGGGGTTGACTGTCGTGATCACCTTGCACGATCTGCGGCTGGCCTCGCGCATCTGCGACAGCATCGCGCTGCTTCACGATGGCAAGCTGGCGGCGCTCGGCACGCCGGTGGAAGCGCTGACGCCGGCGGCGATCGCGCAGGTCTACCGCGTCGGTGCGACGGTCGCCGCACAGGCGGGTTCGCGCGAACTCGACATTCGCTTGTTCCCGTCATGAAGGCGCTTCGCAAGCTCGCGACCTGGGTTGCCTCGGCACTCACAGCCGCGGCTTGTCTGCTGCCCGCCTTCTCGAACGCCGCCAGCGCCTTCCCCGTCACCGTCGCCAACTGCTTCGAGACCGCCCGCTTCGACGCACCGCCGCGCCGCGCGCTGGTCAACGATGCCAACATGCTGCAGACCATGCTCGACCTCGGCCTGGCCGATCGCATCGTCGCCGTCTCGGCCATCGCCGGCCGCGAGCGCACACTGATCGCGTTGCCCGAGATCGTCCGCGGTCTGCATCAGTTCTCCGTGTCGTACCCGACGCTCGATGCCGTGCTCGCGCAAAGCCCCGATTTCATGTTCGCCGGCTGGAGCTACGGCTTCGATGCGGCGCGCGGCGTTTCACCCAGAGGACTAGCCCAGTTCGGTATCGCCACGTACGCGCTGCGCGAAAGCTGCATCCGCATCGGCGCGCGTGAGCCGATGTCGATGGAGGTGATGTATGCCGATGTGCTGGCACTCGGTGCGATCTTCGGCGTGCCCGAGCGCGCGGCGAGTTTGGTGGAGGGCTTCAGGCAGCAGCTCGCCGCGATCACCGGTCGGCTGCAGCGCGCCGCCTCGAAGCCACGCGTCATGTACTGCGGCGATTGCAGCAGTACCGGCGCACCGCTGTCCAGCGGGGCCGAAGGCATGCCGGCCTTGATCGCGAAACTGGCAGGCGGAACCAACATCTTCGACGACATCCGCAACAGCTATGCGCGGGTGAGCTGGGAAGAAGTGGTCGCGCGCGACCCGCAATGGATCTTGATCAGCGATGACCACCTGCCCGCCGGCCGGCAGATCGCGCACCTGCTGCGTGATCCGCAGTTGAAGGATGTCGAGGCCATCAAGAAGAAGCAATTCATCTTCGTGACCTACCTGCAGCGTTCGCCGTCGACGCGCAACATCGAGACCGTCGAACGCGTTGCGCGCAGCTTGCATCCGGAGGCTTTCGAGCCATGAGCGCGGCGCCTTCGGTGACGGCGGCCAAGCGCGTCTCGGAACGCAAGAGAACGGCGTGGTGGCTAGCCGCGCTTGCCGTCCTGCTGCTCGCGAGCATCGTGGTCTCGGTCGGGCTCGGTGCCGTCGTGATCCCGGCCGGCCATGTGTGGGCGGTGCTGTGCGAGAAGCTGCAAGCCTGCAACGCATCCTCGATCGCCGCCGAACGCAACATCGTCTGGGAGCTGCGCATGCCACGCGCGCTCTTGGCTGCCGCCGGCGGCGCTTCGCTGGCGGCGATCGGCACGGTGCTGCAGGTGCTCACACGCAACCCCTTGGCCGACCCGTACCTGTTCGGCATCTCGTCGGGTGCGACGGTGGGCGCGGTCTCCGTCATCGTCTACGGCAGCGCCGCGGCCGGCCCGTTCGCCCTGCCGCTGGCGGCGTTTGTCGGCGCCTTGCTGGCGATGGTGTTCGTGTTCACGGCCGCCCGCACGCGCGAAGGCACGAGCGGCGAGCGCCTTGTCCTCACCGGCGTGGCGGTGGCGTTCATCCTGCAGGCGCTGACCAACTTCCTCATCTTCAACACGCTGGAGCGCGGCGCCGATGCAGCCATCTTCTGGATGCTGGGCGGCTTCAGCAACGCGCGCTGGCACCTGGTGCCGCTGCCGCTCATCGTCACCATCGCGGGAGTGGCCTGGCTGATCCTGCGCGCTCCAAGCGTCAACGCGATGGTGCTGGGCGACGAGGCAGCGCGTGCGGTGGGCATCGATCCGGCGCGGCTGCGGCTGGAACTCTTCGTTGTCACCGCGGTGATGACGGGTGCGACCGTCTCGTCGAGTGGCGCCATCGGCTTCGTCGGGCTGATCCTGCCGCACGTCATGCGCCTCTTCATGGGCGGCGACTTGCAGCGCCTGCTGCCCGTCACGGCGTTGGCCGGCGCGGTGTTTCTGGTGTGCGCCGACGTGGCCGCGCGCATGGTCTGGGCCCCGCGCGAAGTGCCGCTCGGTGTGGTCACTGCGCTGGTCGGCGGACTGGTGTTTCTGGTGCTGATGCGGCGTCGTCGATGAAACGCGTGCGGCTTCGTCGGCAGAATCTCATCACTCGAATCCTCACCCGAACACAGACCGCAACGCCCGCCCGATTGCCGGCGCATCCGTGAGCGCCACAAACACCACACCCGCCACCGCCCCACTGATGTGCGCATCATGGTTCACGTTGCCGCGCGATTGCCGCGAGGCGTAGTAGCTGTAGGCCAGGTACAGCACGGCGAACAGCGGCGCGGGGATGGGCGCCGGGATCGGCATGATGAAGATCGCGTTGGTCGGGAAGTAGACGATGGAAGCGAACAGCACCGCGAGGATCGCGCCCGAGGCCCCGAGGCAGCGGTAGTCCGCATCGCGCCGGTGCGTGAGCCAGGTGCCCGCATCGCTTGCGAGCAGGCCGAAGAAGTACAGCGCGACGAACGCCGGCGTGCCGATCGCGCGCTCGAGCGAGAACGCGAAGGCCCAGAAGGTGAAGCCGTTGAACAGCAGGTGCGCCAGATCGGCATGCAGAAAGCCGCTGGTGACCAGCGTGGCGTACTCGCGGCGCGGCAGCAGCCAGTAAGGCCGGAAGAGGTTGCGCTCGACGAAGGCGGGCGACTTGTACAGACCGAAGAGGCTGGCCGCGACGATGGCGGCGAGGATCAGGCTGGCGGCGGGGGTGGTCTGGAAGGCGGCGATCAGTGGGTTCATGCGACGGGATCGAAAAAACCAGGAGCAGACATCAGGAACCAAACGTCAGGAACCAAAAAGATGGCGCCTGCGGCTCTGCCAATGCGCCGTCCATTCTGGCAGCCGGTCCACCGCCATCGGCCGGCCGATGAAATAACCCTGGGCCACGTCGCATTCGATCTCGCGCAGGAACTCGAAGTCGGACTCCGTCTCCACACCCTCGGCCACCGATAGCATGCCCAGCCGCTTGGCGATGCCGATGCTGCCCTCCAGCATCGGCCGGATGATCTGGTTGCCGCGGGCGCCGTGCACGAAGCCGCGGTCGACCTTCAACTCGGTGAAGGGCACATCGCGCAACTGCGCGAGCGACGAATGCCCGGTACCGAAGTCGTCGATCGATAGCTTGAAGCGTTGCAGCCGCAGCCGCACCAGGCTCTCCAGCGGCGCCGGCGAGGGCGACATGGCGCGGCTTTCGGTGATCTCGAGCGTCACGTTTTGCGGTGACACGCCCGAATCACGAACGATGGTGCCCACGCGTCTGGCGAAATCGGGCGCGCGCAGGTTGTCCATCGACACGTTGACGGCGACCTGCGTCGGCGAGCGCTCCGCGCCCCAGCGCGCGAGCTGCTGGATGGCTTCGCGCAGCACCCAGTCGGTCAGTGCATCGATGACGCCGGACTCTTCGGCCAGCCCGATGAAGCTGTCGGGGAACATCAGGCCGTGGCGCGGATGGTCCCAGCGGATCAACGCTTCCATGCCGGTCAGCGCGCCGGTGAAGAGGCTCACCTTGGGCTGGTAGTGCAGCACCCATTGGCGCTCGCGCACGGCCTCGCGCACCTCGTCGGCACCGATGGCGAGCGCGGCGCGCGGCGGTGCAGGCTCGGCGCCCGGCGGCACCCAGCAGTCGAGCAGGGCGCGCATCGAGTCGGGCAGGGCCGGCTTTTCCAGCGCGCCGAGGATGATGAGGCGCCCGCCACTCAGCAGCTTCTGCACCGTGTGCATGATGCGTGCGCCTTCGCCGCTCAACAGGATCACGCTGCCGCTGAACGGGCCGGCGTTGAGTGCCTGCAAAAACTCCACGCCGTCCATGCCGGGCATGTTGAGGTCGCAGACGATCACATCGGCCGAATGGTCGGGGTCGGCGAGTGCCGCAAGCGCCGCCTGGGCGCTGCCCACGGTATCGACCCGGCCGTAGCCCATGGCATGCAGCATGCGCGACTCCAGGCCGAGCATGAACGGGTCGTCGTCGACGAGCAGGATGACAGGTTGGGTGGGTGTCATGGTTCAGCGCGCATCGAGAAAGAGGTTCACATCGGCCAGCTCGGTCTCGAAGCGCGGCAGTTGCGCGGCGAGTTCGGCCGGCCGCCCGGCATCGGCAGAGGTTTCCAAGTCGTGGCATATGCTGCCGAGGCGCTTGGCGCCGATCGAGCGCGCGCCCGATTTGAGGATGTGCGCGGCATCGGCCACGGCCTTGTTGTTGCTGCCGGCCACGCCCTGGCGGATGGCCTCGCTGGCACGCGTTGCGCTCTTGCGAAAGGCCTCCAGGAGCTCGCCGATCACCATCGCATCGGTGCCGACCAGCGCGGTGAGGGTGCCGAGGTCGACCGCCGGCAGGGGCGACGGCCGGATCGCGTCGTCCAGCAAGGCCTGGCGGCGCGAATCGGCGACGCGCGGCCGCCGCAGCGGTGTCGGCTTGGCGTCGGCCGGCATCCACTTCATCAGCATGGCGTGCAGGTCGGTGAGCTGCAGCGGCTTTGTCATGTAGTCGTCCATGCCGACCTCGCGGCAGCGCCGGGCTTCGCCCTTGAGCGCATTGGCGGTGAGGGCCACGATGGGCAGGCGCGTGCCCGCAGTTTCCTCACGGCGGATCGCCGCGGTCAGCTCGTAGCCGTCCATCTGAGGCATGTGCAGGTCGGTCAACAGCATCGCGTAGCTGCCATGGCGCGAGCGGTCCAGCGCCTCGCGGCCATCGGTGACGATGTGCGTGGCAAAGCCCAGCAAGGCCAGCTGTTTGCGGATCACCTTCTGGTTGATCTCGTTGTCTTCGGCAACCAGGATCAGCCGGCCTTCTTCGGTCTCGCCCGGCCCGGCCAGCGGCATCGGCATGGTTTCGCCATCGAAGCCATTGACGACGCCAGAGAGGCCGCCAGAGAGGCCGCCGGGCAGCGAATCGGCGAAGCTGCGCGTGTCGGCTTGCGCGGCGCTCGGCTGATCGAAGGGCAGGCGCATGGTGAAGCGCGAGCCGCGCCCTGGTTCGCTGATCACCTCGATCTTGCCGCCCATCAGGCCGGCCAGGCGGCTGGAGATGCTGAGCCCGAGGCCGGTGCCGCCGAAGCGCTTGGTCGTGCTGTCGTCGGCTTGGGTGAAGGGTGTGAACAGGCGCGACAGCGTTTCTTCGTCCATGCCGATGCCGTTGTCGATGATGGCGAATTCGGCGTGGCAGGCGGGGTGGCTGCCTGGGTCTGCGGAAGGCGGGACGAGCCGCGCGCGAACGCCGACCCGACCCACGGCGCCCTTGTTGCTGCTGAACTTGATGGCGTTGCCGATGAGGTTGAGCAGCACCTGGCGCAGCCGCTGCGCGTCGCCCAATACCAGCGGCGGCAGGTCGGGGTCGATCTCGACCTTCAAGCCGACGCCCTTGGCCTTGGCCAGGTGGTCCAGCGTGTCGCAGGCATGTTCGACCACGTCCTCGATCGACATCGGCTCGTGCTCGATCTGGAAGTGTCCGGCTTCGATCTTGGAGAAGTCGAGCACGTCGTCGACGATACCCAGCAGCGCATAAGCCGATTCACGCACTGTCTTGACGATCTCGGCCTGACTGCTCTTCAGGTGGCTTTGCTCCAGCACATCGATCATGCCGATCACGCCGTTCATCGGCGTGCGGATCTCGTGGCTCATGGCGGCCAGGAACGAAGACTTGGCGCGGTTGGCCTGCTCGGCTTCCTCGCGCGCCAGTGTCAGCTCGGCGGTGCGGGCGGCCACACGCGTTTCCAGGTCGGCATTGAGTTCGCGCAGCGCCGTCTGGTCGCGCTTGCGAGCGGTGATGTCGATGTGCATGACGACGGCGCCGGACGGTGGCGTGTCGGAGAGCGGCGAGACCGTCATCTCGTACCAGTGCTGGCCGCTGGGCGAGTGGCAGGCGTACTCGGCCGAATAGTTCTTCGCCTCGCCGACCAGCACCGCACGCAGCCCGGCCGCCACCTGCCGGGCCAGATCGGCATCGGTGCCGACGCACCGGTCGCACACCTCGAGGTAGTTGAGTCCGAGGCCATACCCCGGGCCTTGCAGCACGTTGTCGCGTGCAAAGGTTTGCCAGGCGGTGTTGACCGAGATGATGGCGCCACGCACGTCGACGAGGGCAATGTGCGCCGGCAGCGCATCGAGGATGGCCGCCTGCTTGTTGGCCTCGGACTCACGCAGCCTTTCCTGCGCCGGTTGCAGCACGAAGGTGCGGCCGGCGCGGTTGGTCACGGTGTCGACCTGGCCGGCAGTGAGCGCTTCGAGCCGCGATTCGGCCACGCTCAGGGTTTCGATCAGCGCTGCGATTTCGGCCGCGCGGCCATCGGTTCGTGTGTCCGTTCGTCTGTCCACTCGTGCATCCGTGCGATCGGCCGGCGGGTGCGGCATTTCTGCGTTCATCACATCGGGTCCGACAGGCCGAGCGCCTGCAGCACGGTGTGCGTCTGGCTCAGCGTGCCGATGATGCGGCGCACCGGCGGCGGGCCCAGTCGCACGAGGGCCGGCGTCATGAAGATGCCATCGGCGAGCGCGCGCTTGGGCTGCCTGAACACATCGACCACTTCGATGTCGTGCCGATCGGGCAGGAGGCGCTCGCAGATGTCGTGCAGGTTGCCGAGCGCCTCGACGGAGTTTTGCGCGTCGCCGGCGATGTAGAGACGGAATCGGAAGAAGCCTTCGTCCTGACTCATGTTCACCTCATTTCCGCGACGAGTGCGCCGCATCGGCGCCTCGAAGCTCACGCATGCGCGTGCGTCCACGGGAGAGTTCCTGGTCGCGGCTTTCGGTGGTGCGCGCCAGCAGCGTCTTCTCGACCTGCTTGGCGACCAGTTCGGTCTGCAGCGACTTCATGCGCACGACGAGTTCTTCTTCCTCCGCATCGAGGCTCACGCGCTTGAGCTTGCGCGCCACTTCGGAGACCTCATTGGCCACGCGCTCGGCGCTCTCCTTCTCCCAGCGCAGCGTGCCCATCAGCACTTCGCCACCGGCGGTGTAGATGTCGGCCAGCGTCACGCCCGCATCGCTCAGGATCAGCTCGCGCACCTGGTTCGAATGCGCCGTGCCGCGCGATTTGATGATGGACATGCCGCGGTTGCGCTCGCCTGCCTGCACCAGGTAGTTGAGGTGGATCCAGGTGTCGGCGAGCGTGGAGATCTGCAGCGGCGAGCCGCCTTCGGTCTGGCTCGACATCTCGTCGAGCAGGCTGGTGCAGACCATGGTGATGCCTTCGGACTTCGACCAGTCGATGAGCCGTTCGGCCACGCCATGCGCCGTCAACTCGTTGCCTGATTTGGAAAGCATCGAGACCGGGTCGATCACCAGGCAGCGCGACTTGTGCTCCTTGGCCAGCGTCTTGATGCGCACCAGATAGGACTCGGCGCTGCCGGTGATGGTGCGCGCGCTGATCATGCGCATGGTGCCAGCCTTCACATGGGGCGCGAGCCTGATGCCGACCGAGGCGAGGTTGCGGATCACTTCGGAGCCGTCGGAATCGAAGCTCACGAACAGCGTGCGCTCGCCGCGCTTGCAGGCGGCTTCGGCAAACGCGCCGCTGAGCGTCGTCTTGGCGGTGCCGGGGAAGCCGGTGATCAGCACGCGCGCGGCGCGGTAGTAGCCGCCGCCCAGCATGGTGTCGAGCCGCTCGACGCCACTGGTCACGCGCTCGTTGGTCACGTTGGCATCGGCGCGGCCGAGGGTGCGGGCGATGGCGACATCGAACCCGCTCTTGCCGATGACGAAGGGCGACTCGTTCTCGTCGAAGGCCGAGCCGCGAAACTTCTGCACCCGCAGGTTGCGCTGCGAGACGCCGAACACCACGCTGTGGTTGAGGATCACCGCGCAGTCGACCATGAACTGCATGAAGCCGAAGGGCTGCTGGCCGGTGCCTGTGGATTCGTCGCCACCGGCCTTGGCGGTGATCAGCCCGGTGAGGCCGTGCGCGAGCAGCCAGTCGTGCAGGCGGTAGACCTCACGACGCTGGGCGGCGGCATCGGGCAGGAGCGCCAGCACGATGTCGAGCGCGTCGAACACGATGCGCCGCGCGCCCATGGCCTTGGCCTGCGCTTCGAGTGCGGCCAGCATGCCGCCCAAGTCGAAGCTGCCGGACTGGATCAGGTCGGCTGCGGGCTGGGCATCGAGGAAGAAGATCTTCTTGGGCCCCAACCGCGAGAGCTGCCAGTCGAAGCCCTTGAAGTTGGCACGAAGCCGATCCGAGGTCTCTTCGAAGGCCACGAAGATGCCCGGCTCCTTTTGCGCCTTGGCGCCGTGCACCAGGAACTGCAGCGCGAAGATCGTCTTGCCCGAGCCCGGCCCGCCGACCAGCAAGGTGGTGCGGCCGTGGGGCAGGCCGCCGGCGGTGATCTCGTCGAAGCCGACGATGCCGGTTGGTGCCTTCGAAGGGGCGAGCGATGCCGAGTGGTGCTTGACGGTCATGTCCCCTTGACTCCTTTGCGGGCAACGGGATGCCGTGGTGCGGGTGGCGCTTCGCGTGCATGAGCGCCAGCCCGGCCGACGTGGAGACGCGAGCCGGGTTGTTCGAGAGCGTGCCAGACGCCGCCGAACGATCAGTGCAGTATGGGCGTGTGAGGCGAGTTGTCTGTCAGCGAACGCCTCGTTACACGCCTCATGAATTCTTCATCAATTTCTCGTCGATCGACTGATCGACCACCTTCTGTGCGCCTTTGCCGATTCCATGAACCGACCTTGCCATTCCTCACCAGTTTCCTCACGCCGACGCCTGAGCCTCGAGGCCGCGCTGGTCGCTTCGCTTCTTCTTGGCGGGCTTGTGCCCGCCGCGCATGCCGAGCCCGACCCGGGCTGGGACTTGCTGAAAGACGGCAGCATCATCCTGTTCCGTCACGCCAGCGCGCCCGGCGGTGGTGATCCGCCCGGTGCGGTCTTGAACGATTGCAAGACCCAGCGCAACCTCGACGAGACCGGACGCGCGCAAGCCCGGCACATCGGCGAAGAGTTCCGCGCGCGCGGCGTCAAGGTGGCTTCGGTGCTGACGTCGCAATGGTGCCGCACGCGCGAGACCGCGGCACTCGCCTTCCCCGGCATGGGGCGCGACGACGTGCGCTTCAATTCGTTCTTCGGCGATGCGTCGAAAGAGGCACCGCAGACGGCCGCGGCGCTGGCGATGCTGAGCCAATGGCGCGGCCCGGGCGTGCTGGTGGTGGTGACGCACCAGGTCAACATCACGGCGTTGACGGGTGTGGTGCCGAACTCCGGGGAAGGGGTGATCGTGCGGCCGAAGGGTGACGGCGAGGGCGGGGGCGTCGAGGTGCTGGAGCGGCTTCAGCCGTAGCCGGCGCCACGCTGCCCGCCGCACCTGCTCGCACCCGCCACACCTGCTCGCGCCCGCCGCACCCGTTCGCACTGAGCTTGCATACCCGTTCGGGCTGAGCTTGTCGAAGTGCCTGCAGCGAGTGCTCCACCAGGCTTCGACAGGCTCAGCCCGAACGGGTGGCGGCTCAGCCCCGAACGGGCGCGGTGGCTCAGCGCGAACGGAAACCCACAAAGTGGCGTGACCACAAGCAGTAGACACTTGACATTCCCATCGTGGGAAGGCCGATGATGAGCGCCATGCAGAACGTATCGACAGACATCTCTATCGCGAAGCGCGTGCTAGCTCCCACGGGCCTGAACGACGGTCCCGCCCAGGACACCGAGCTTCAGATCACGGGCATGACTTGCGCCTCCTGCGCGTCGAGGGTGGAGAAGGCGCTGATGAAAGTGCCGGGCGTGGCGTCGGCGTCGGTCAACCTCGCGACCGAGCGGGCGAGCGTTCATGCGCTGTCGTCGGTGGGCGTCGTGGCCTTGAAGGCGGCCATTGAGAAGGCGGGTTATGGCGCGGCCGATGTGCCGGAGATCCCGCTCCCCGAAGCCAGGCGCATCGCCGATTGGTGGCCCGTCGCGATCAGCGCGGCGTTGACGGTCCCGCTGGTCGCGCCGATGGTGTTGCAGGCGGTGGGCTTGCACTGGATGCTCGATGGTTGGGCGCAACTCGTGCTCGCGACGACCGTGC
>JAMFRW010000569.1 GCA_026224975.1 Rhodoferax sp.
GCGAGAACCGCGTGCTGCAACTGCGCGCGCTGCCGGAGGAGCCGCTGCGCAATGCCTGCGTCGGCGAACTCAGCGTGGCGCAGAACATGGCGCTGCGAGACTTCGACGTGGCGCCGCTCAAGCGCGGCTGGCTGCGCTTCGGCGCCTGGCGCGAACGCGCGCGCTCATGGATCACCGAATACGGCGTGAAGACCCGCGGCGAGAACGCGCCGATCGCGAGCCTCTCCGGCGGCAACGTGCAGCGCGCCGTGCTCGCGCGGGAACTCGCAGGAAAGATCAACGTGTTGATCGCCGCCAACCCGGTCTTCGGCCTGGACTTTGCCGCCGTCGCCGAGATCCACGCCCGCATCCTGCAGGTGCGCGCCAAGGGCGGGGCAGTGCTGCTGATCAGTGAAGACCTCGATGAACTGCTGGAACTCAGCGACCGCATCGCGGTGATGAGCGAAGGGCGCATCGTGTTCGAGACGCCGGCCGCCGGCGCCGACCGCCGGGCCATCGGTTCGCACATGGGCGGTGGGGATCATCACGCTGAAGTGTTGCCGGAGGCCGCATGAAGCGAAGGACAAGGGGCTCCGTTCACGGGGATCGGCCAGCGCAACGCGGCCAGAGCAGCCGATCGCTTGGCCTCCGTTCTTCACATGACTTTCTGGAGGCTGCCGCATGAGCCCGCCGGGCCGCCCCAAGGGCGAATATCGGAGTGCGCAGCACGAAGATACTCCAGTGAGCTTGATCGATGTACCTGCCACTCCTTGGCCTTATCCATTCGCCCCTGGCAAGACCGCGCTGGTCATCATCGACATGCAGCGCGACTTCGTCGAGCCCGGCGGCTTCGGCGCTTCGCTCGGCAACGACGTGACGTTGCTGCACACGGCCATCCAGCCGATAGCCAACCTGCTCGCCGCCTGGCGCGCGCGCGGCTGGCCGATCGTGCACACGCGTGAATCGCACCGCGCCGATTTGTCCGATTGCCCGCCCGCCAAGCGATTGCGCGGCGAACCGACCTTGCGCATCGGCGAGCCAGGCGCGATGGGCCGCCTGCTGATTCGCGGCGAGCCGGGCACGTCCATCATTCCGGCGCTGACGCCAGCCGTCGGTGAACTGGTCATCGACAAGCCGGGCAAAGGCATGTTCTGGGCGACCGGCCTGCACGAGATGCTGCATGCACAAGGCGTGACGCACCTGGTCTTCACCGGCGTGACGACAGAAGTCTGCGTGCAGACCTCGATGCGCGAAGCCAACGACCGCGGCTACGACTGCCTGATCGTCTCCGACGCGACCGAGAGCTACTTTCCGGAGTTCAAGGCGGCTGCCTTGGCGATGATCGTCGCCCAAGGCGCCATCGTGGGATGGCATACGCCTTCGGCGGTGTTGCTGGAGGCGGTGGCTGCGCCAGGGTGATTCGATGTGACCAAGACCCCGTTCGCACTGAGCTTGTCGAAGTGCCTGTGGTGAGTACCACAGCAGGCTCCCTTCGACAAGCTCAGGGCGGTCGGAAATACGGACTCAGCCCGAGCGGGTGGGCTTCACTTCTCTGCCGCAGCCTTCATGTTCGCCAGCCCCGCCTCGAAGTCCTTGCCGATCAGCTTGTCCATGCTGACGAACACCTGCATCACCTTCGAGACGAGGGGCGTAGGCCCGCGCATCGTCCAGGTGACTTGCGTGGCATCGGCCTGCGGTTGCAGTGCGAACTCGGCGATGTTGTGGCCTTCGAACGGCTCGATGAAATCAAGCTGGATGGCGATCTTCGACGGTGGCTGCGGGTCGGTGATCTCCATGCGGCCGGAGCCGACCTTGCTGTTGCCCAGCCACGCATAGGCCGCGCCCTTGCCGCTCGCCGGGCCGGTGAAGGTGCGTTGCATGGCGGGGTCGAGCTTCTCCCACGGCGACCACTCTTGCCAGCGGTGGAAGTCGTCGATCAGCGCGTAGACCTTCTCCGGCGGCGCCTTGATGGTGATCGAACGCTGCACCTGGAAGGAATCCGGCTTGGTCGTCGCGAACAAGAGCACGGCGGCGACCAACAAGGCGATCACGCCCAGGACGATGGCAAGGATTTTCAGCATGGCGACGGTCGCTCCTGCGCTGCAGTGGTGTGTTAGCCGCAACCATACGCCACTTCCGAGCCGGGAGGAATGATGGTCGCGCGTGGGAGTCGTCCGACGTGGCAATCGCGCGGCGGCCCACAACGCATCGGCGAACCAGACTATTGGGTCGGCGGGGGTGTGAACCTAATCTTGCGCCACGGTGATCGAGTGATCACGCGCCCCACCACTGCAACCCACGGAGACTCTCATGCTGCACTATGCCGTCGTATTTCTGGTGATCGCCCTCATTGCGGCGCTGTTTGGATTTGGCGGCATCGCGGCAGGTGCCGCAGGCATTGCCAAGATATTGTTCATCGTCTTCATCATCCTCGCCATCGCAACCTTCATCTTCGGTCGCGGACGCGGATAGAAGACTGCGATCGAACCAATCGCCAGGCGCTGACGATTCAGCGCTTGGCCGGAGAATTCGGCGTCGAAAGCGCGGGCGGTGAAAGCAATTTCATCGCCAGCGCTTTTCTGTACTTGGCCGTTCCTTTGAGACGCTGGTATTCGGCTTCGACCTGTTCGCGGTCACCCGACTCCAATTTGCGCGCCACATATGCGCTCATGAAAGCGCGCTCGTCGCCGTATTTGTTCACCGACCAGCCCACGCCGCCCGACTTGGGGCAGCCCGGCCAGATGGCGACCCAGCGCCAATCCGGATACTCCTTGCCATTGCGCTTGCGCGTGGCATTGGCCAGCCGCACGCCCACCACGCCGGAGGTGTTGCGCGAGGTCTTGCGGTCCTTCATGGTCACCGGATCAGGCAGTTCCAGGAGCTTGACCTTGACCCATTCGCGCGCAGCCTTTTCGGCCTTGCGCCAGGTGCCGTATTCCTTGAGTCCGAAGTTCTGTTGAGTGACTTGTTTGAGGCGGCTGATGCGCGCCATCACGCACTTGGCGGGTTCATTGCGGGTGAGATGCATGCACAAATTATGCTTGAGATAACTCCCCATTTCAGTGGAGGGAATTACCCGACACCGGGCATTGAATTGGCAATTGTGTTACCTGCTAATTGGCAATTCGGCAATTTATTCGATGAATCCGAAAGCGTGATTGCGCTATCGATCATCTTGGGCCGAAGGGCGGTCTGATAGCCATGCGTCGCCCATGGCGCGCGTTTTGTGTGCGTCGGTAACGTTCAGCCGTTCTTGGCCAGCCATTCCACCAGCGCATCGAGCGCCGGCGTGGCGCGGCCTGCGGCGGGGTCATTCACCATCATCGAAACGGCATACACCTTGCCGCTGCTGCCGAGCACATAACCGGCGAGCGCGCGGGTGTCGGAGAGCGTGCCGGTCTTGAGGAAGGCGCGGCCGGTCGCCGAACCCTTGCGCATGCGGTTGGCGAGAGTGCCGTCTACCCCGGCGATCGGCAGCGAATCCACGAAGGCCTTGGCGCCGGTTGCGCGCCACTCGTTGCAGAGCAACTGCACCATCGCGCGCGCCTTGCCCCGCTCGGCGCGCGACTGGCCCGAGCCCTCGTCGATGCGGATGTCGCCATCGGCCAGCCCTTGCGTGAGCAGCCAGGCCTGCACGCGGCCTTGTGCCACCTTCAGGCCGGTGCCGGCCGCGCCTGACGCGGGAGCCAGCGAAAGAAGCAGGCTGCGCGCGGCAACGTTGTTGCTGGTCTTGTTCATCTCGCGGATGACTTCGGGCAGCGAGGTGGTGATCTGGCTGGTCCACGGTGCGTCGCCGCGCAGGCCTTGGCCGGTCGGGCGCTTCGTCGTCTTGCCGCGCGTTGTCTCGGTCTTTGTGGCGTCGGTCGGGGTGGTTTCGACCACCCGGCCACGGAGTTGACCTCCCGATTCGGCCCACAGCGCGGCCACCATGTTCGGCACGCTGATCGATGCCGTCTTGCCGGCCGCACTCGGGGCCGACCCGGCCGCGGCAGGCTGCGAGGCGGCGACTGCGCGCCCCGAGGCGCCTGTCTTCGGTGCGGGTGACGCGAAGGGGAGCGATGTGACCGAAGGCGACTCCAGGGAAGGCGACGGTCCCGTCCCCGGCAGCTTGACGAACGCGATCTCCTGCCGCCCGCAATTCGCATCCCATCGCCCGCTCACCAGCAGTTGCAGCGGGCCGCTGCGGCCATCCTGCGGCGCCCAGCGCGCCAGCGCACCGCAGTTGCCGCCGCCCATCAGCACGTCATTGACGATGTTCACACCCGGTGGCCGCGGGGTCAGCGTCACGGTGGCCTTGTCACCGTTCGTCGGCTGCACGGTGACGACCAGCGCGCCCCGGTTATAGGTGCGCGGGTCGGGCGGGCCACCGGGCGCGAGTTCTTCGGCTGTTGTGGCGGCCTGCCCGGGGTGTTGCTCATACAGCAGCGAGAAGCGGTCCAGCACGATCTGCCCCGAGACCTGCGCCAGGCCTTCGTTGCGCATCTGGCCGAACCAGCGCCGCAGCGTGGCCGGCGTGAGCCCGGAACTGCCGCCGACGATCACCAGATTGCCCGCCATGCGGCCGTTGCCGACCGGCGCGGTGGTGAAGGCCTCGGTACGCCAGCGGTAGGTCGGCCCGAGCAGGTTCAGCGCGGCGAGCGAGGTGACGACCTTGGCGGTCGACGCCATCAAAAACGTCTGCTCGTCGTTGAGCGACATCGTGGGCGCGCTGCTGTCCACCGGCCGAAACGCGATGCCAAAGTTCTTCAGCGGCACGCCGGAGCCGCGCAAGGTGGCGAGCAGCGAGGGGGGCAGGGTCGAGGGTGATGGGGTGGGCGATGCGGCGGATGACTTGGCCGGTGCGGATGCAGGCGAGGCCACAGGCGCGGGTGCGGGTGTCGGAGCGCGCGTCGCGCCGTGTGCGAGCGCTGCGCACAGCAGCAATGCGGCGCACACAGAGGCGCGGGCCATGACGAAACGGCGGGGGAGGGCGGTCACGCTGAACATGGCCGCGAGGTTAGCGGCTGCTCGCCGCGGTGGAGCGCAGCGGCATGTCGAGCGCACGGCCTTTCCGGCAGTTCGTCACCGGGGCAGCGTTCGCGGCGGTACGTTTTCGAGCCCAGACTGCACGATGCCCGCGGCCTCCTCAGGGTCGTTCGATCGGCATAGAGTGACAGGCCCAAGAACAGCTCAGGAGAGCACCATGGAAAAGAAACTGCGCCGGCTCGACTCTTTCTCGGCACAGGGCAGCGACGGGCAAACCTACTCGGTGCACGCGTACGAGCACCTCGGGCGCGTCGATGCCTTCATCGCCGCGCAAGAGCAGTGGGAGCCGCTGGGCGTGGCCGAATACAAGCTGGCCGATGGGCGGCCGGTGAGCGTGCGGGCCGATGGCGCCATGGTCGTCACCGAATCGGGCGTGCAACTGGAGCGACAGCCCAGCCACTGAAAATCACCCGGATGGACCGGGCTCTTGAAGGCGCCTGAGCGGGCGCCGTGAGGAACGAGGACAGCGCACGGCATCGCGCCGATCTTGCGCCGGTTCGGAGCGCTTTCGGACTAAATTGCTGCACTGCAACAAAAAGTCCTTGCATCGCAGGCCCTGGCCTCTATACTGAAGTCATGTTGCGGTGCAGCAAAATGCCTTGACCGGGGTTTTGCCAGCGTCGGCCAACGGTTCAGTCGCTGTTATCTCACTACCATCCTCACCGGAGCATTCCTCATGAACACCCCCCAAGATTTCCTCGCCGGCCAAAAGTCCGCCGCCGACATGCTGTTCGGCCTGAGCACCAAGGCTTTCGAAGGCTTCGAGAAACTCGTCGAACTCAACCTGCAAGTGGCGCGCACCAGCCTCGAAGAAGCCGCCGAAAGCGCGCAGAGCGTCTTCGCCGCCAAGGACCCGAAGGACATGATGGCGATGCAGACCGCGATGTTCCAGGGCCTGCCCGAAAAGGCGACGGCCTATGGCCGCCATGTGTACAGCATCGTCGCCGGCACCACCGGTGAACTGCGCAAGGCTGCCGAAGCCAGCGCCGCGCAAACGCAGCAAACCTTCGTTGCCGCCGTCGATGCCGCCGTCAAGAACGCACCGGCTGGTTCGGAAAACGTGGTCGCGCTGGTCAAGTCGGCTGTTGCCGCTGCCAACAACGCCTACGACGGCGTGACCAAGGCTGCCAACCAGGCCGCCAGCGCCGCCGAAGCCAACTTCGAAGCCGCCAGCGCCACCGCCACCAAAACGGCCAAGGCCCTGAGCGACAAGCGCGCAGCCTGATTTTTGGTGACCCGCCCGGCGCGTGAGCGCTGGCGGGTTGCAGAAGCAGCTCAAGCCCCAAGCGGCCCGGTGACCCCGGGCCGCTTTGCGTTGTGCGGCCGTTGTCGAAGTGGTTCGGCGGCCACGCATCAACCCCGCAAACCTGGCCGCGCGCCGGGGCTCGGTACATTTGCGCCAGTTTCGCGGCTGCAGCTTTCGGTCGGCAGCGCGCGCAGAACAACACACCACACCAGGAGAGCCCTTCATGGCCGCACCTCACGACTTGTCACCGCTGTCTTTTTTCACCCGCATCGCGCTGGCGATCGGCAGCTTCTTTCGCATCCTGGGGGATGCGCAGTACGCGGCTCGCGTGCAGGGCGTCGATCAGCCCGCTGTGGTATCTCCGGCGCCTGCCCCCGTCGCGCCGCCCGCGTCCATCAAGCCCGTGATCCCGTTGAAAGAAGCGACGCCAGAAGCCGCGCTCCAGTTGCTCGGCCTGCTGCAGCGCGAGGCGCGGTTGATCGACTTCGTCGAGGAAGACGTGGCCAGCTATTCCGACGCCGAGATCGGCGGCGCGGCGCGGCTGGTGCACGAGGGTTGCCGCAAGGTGCTGCGCGAGCATTTCACGCTGGTGCCGGCGCGTGATGAAGCCGAGGGCAGCCGCATCGTGTTGGACGAAGGTTTCGATGCCGCCGCAGTGCGGCTCACCGGCAATGTGGTCGGCGCGGCGCCGTACCGTGGAACGCTCAGCCACCGCGGCTGGCGCGTGACCGAGGTGCGCCTGCCGCGCCTTGCGCCCAGCCATGACGCGAAGATCCTGGCGGCGGCGGAGGTGGAGCTGTGAGCGAAACGAACCAAGCCACAGCCCGCTACTCCATCGGCATCGACCTCGGCACGACCCACAGCGCGCTCTCCTATGTCGACATCTCCGGCAGCGATGGCGAAACCGCCGTCCAGCATGTGCTGGCGATCCCGCAGATCAGCGCGCCCGGCGCCGTCGAGGCGTTGCCGCTGCTGCCCTCGTTCGCCTATCTGCCGCACGCCAGCGAGTTTCCCGAGGGCGACTTGACGCTGCCCTGGCCGTCCCCTGCGACGAGCTTCGTTGGCGAGTTCGCCCGCCGGCATGGTGCACAAACGCCGATCCGCCTCGTGTCCAGCGCCAAGAGCTGGCTCGGCCATGCCGGCGTGGACCGGCGCGGCGCCATCTTGCCGCCGGATGCGCCGGAGGAAGTCGCGCGCATCTCGCCGCTCGAAGCCTCCACCCGCTATCTGGCGCACCTGCGCGATGCCTGGAATGCGGCGTACCCCGAGGCGCCTTTCGCCGAGCAGGACGTGACGGTGACCATCCCCGCCTCGTTCGATCCGGCCGCGCGCGAACTCACGGCAGAGGCCGCACGCACCGCCGGCTGCGAGCGCCTGACGCTGCTCGAAGAGCCGCAGGCGGCCCTCTACAGCTGGATCCACGGCAGCGCCGGCGGCTGGCGCAAGCAAGTTCGCGTGGGCGATGTGATCCTGGTCATCGACGTGGGCGGCGGCACCAGCGATTTTTCGCTGATCGCCGTGGTCGAGCAGGACGGCCAGTTGGCGCTCCACCGCGTGGCCGTGGGCGACCACATCCTGCTGGGTGGCGACAACATGGATCTGGCGCTGGCGCACGTGGTCGCGCGCAAGCTCGCGGCCGATGGCAAGCAGCTCGATGCCTGGCAGATGCGCGCCCTCACGCTCGCCTGCCGCGCGGCCAAGGAGACGCTGTTGGTCGACGAGGCCACGGCCGCCGTGCCGCTGGTCGTGCCCAGCCGCGGCAGCAAACTCATCGGCGGGTCGTTGCGCACCGAGCTGACGCGGGATGAAGTCACGCAGACCATCCTCGAGGGCTTCTTCCCGGTTGTCGAGCGGTCGGCGCGGCCGGTCACGCGTGCCCGTGGCGGTTTGACGCAGCTCGGCCTGCCCTATGCGCAAGATGCGGCGATCACCCGCCACCTCGCGGCGCTGCTCGGCAAGCAGGTCGCGGCCACCGCCGAGCTGCCGGGCTTTGCCGGCCATGGCCGCGAAGGCGCGAGCTTCCTGCATCCCACAGCCGTGCTCTTCAACGGCGGCGTTTTCAAGAGCGAGTTGCTGACGCAGCGCACGCTGGCCACACTCAATGCCTGGCTCACGGCCGAAGGCGCCGAACCGGCGCGCTTGCTCGATGGGGCCGATCTGGACCTGGCGGTCGCGCGCGGCGCCGCATACCACGGTTATGTGCGGCAAGGCCGCGGCGTGCGCATTCGTGGCGGCACGGCGCGCGCGTATTACGTCGGCGTCGAATCCTCGATGCCGGCCGTGCCGGGGCTGGAGCCGCCGGTGCAGGCGCTGTGCCTGGCGCCCTTCGGCATGGAAGAAGGCAGCGAAGCCGCGCTGCCTTCTATGGAGTTCGGCCTGGTGGTCGGCGAGCCGGTGCGCTTTCGCTTCTTCGGCTCGTCGGTGCGGCGGCAGGATGTGGTCGGCACGATGCTCGATTCATGGGTCGATGGCGAGCTGGAAGAACTCGCCGAGATCGAAGCCACGCTGCCGGCCGAAGGCCGCGCCACCGGCGAGGTCGTCGCTGTGAAGCTGCACGCGCGGGTGACGGAAGCCGGCACGCTGGAACTCGAAGCCGTGCCACGCGAAGGGGCAGAGCGCTGGAAGGTGGAGTTCGAGGTGCGGGCGACATCGGCTGCATGAGGTTTGCGCACCACATGAGGCGCGTGTGAGCGCCAAGCCGAAATACGTCGTCGGCATCGACCTCGGCACGACGAACACCGTCGTCGCCTACGGCCGACTCGGCGCCGCGGACGTTCAGCTGTTCGAGATCGATCAGCTCGTCGGCCCCGGCGAAGTGGCGGCGCGCGCGCTGCTGCCTTCGGTGCGCTACCACCCGGCCGATGGCGAGCTGAGCGCGGGCGAAACGCAACTGCCCTGGCCGCAGCCGCCAGCCGATGCCGCCATCATCGGCCGGCTCGCGCTCGACCTGGGCGCGCAGGTGCCGGGCCGGCTGGTCACGAGCGCCAAGAGCTGGCTATCGCATGCCTCGGTCGATCGCACCGCGGCCATCCTGCCTTGGGGCGCGGATGAGTCGGTGGCCAAGGTCTCGCCGGTCGCGGCCAGTGCGAGTTACCTGGCGCATGTGCGCGCTGCTTGGAACACCCGCTTTCCGAAAGCCCCGCTGGAGGCCCAGCAGATCGTGCTGACGGTGCCGGCCTCGTTCGACGAAGGCGCGAGGGCGTTGACGGTCGAGGCCGCGCGCCGTGCCGGGTTGCCGAGATTGCATTTGCTGGAAGAGCCGCAGGCCGCGCTCTACGACTGGCTGTTCCAGCACCGTGGCCGGCTGGCCGAAGAACTCGGGGCGACGCGCCTGGTGCTGGTGTGTGACGTGGGCGGCGGCACCACGGACCTTTCGCTCATCCAGGTCGAGATGATCGAAGGCGCGCCGGTGCTCACGCGCGTCGGCGTTGGCGACCACCTGATGCTCGGCGGCGACAACATGGACCTCGCGCTCGCCCACCATGCGGAGCAGCGCCTGGGTGGCACGGGTGCCGCGAAACTTTCCGCCGCCCGGCTGTCGCAGTTGACGCAGCGTTGCCGCGCCGCCAAGGAGCAACTGCTGGCGGCGGACGCGCCCGAGTCGGTGGCCGTCACCCTGCTCGGCGCGGGCTCCAAGCTGATCGGCGGCGCGCGTTCGGTGAACCTCTCGCGCGACGAAGTGCATGCGTGGCTCGTCGACGGGTTCTTTCCGCAGGTGGCGCCGGATGACAGGCCGCAGCGCAAGCGCGCCGGCATCGTCGAGTTCGGCCTGCCGTATGCGAGCGATCCGGCGATCACGCGGCATGTGGCGGCCTTCCTGGGCCGGCACGCGGCCGCATCGCGCCAGGCGCTGGGCGACAGGGCACCGACCGATCCACAGGCACTGCCGCTGCCCGATACGCTGCTGCTCAACGGCGGTGTGTTTCGCGCAGATGCGTTGGCCCAGCGGCTTGCGGCTGTGCTCGGCGGATGGTCCGGCGCCACGCCGACGGTCTTGCACAACGCGCAGCTCGACGCCGCCGTGGCGCGTGGCGCGGTTGCCTACGCGCTCGCACGCGAAGGGCAGGCACCGCGCATCGGCGGCGGCTCGGCGCGCAGCTTCTTCCTGGTGCTGGACGACGCTGCAGACCGTGGCCAAGACAGCAGCAAAGACAACTCCGAAGGCCGCGCCGAGGCCGCGATGCGCCGCGCCATCTGTGTCCTCCCGCGGGGCACCGAAGAAGGCCGCGACCTGCTGCTCGCCGATCGCAGCTTCGCGCTGAAGGTCGGCCAGCCTGTGCAATTCCACCTTGTGTCCTCGGCGGCCGATACCGCGTTTGCCGCTGGCGAATTGGTCGACCCATCGGGTGCCGGTTTCATCCGGCTGCCACCCATCGCGACCGTCGTGGAGGCACGCGGCGCTCCATCGGGCCGCGACGTGCCCGTCCGCCTCAGCGCGTCGCTCACCGAGGTCGGCACGCTGGAACTGCATTGCATCGCGGCAGACGATCCCAAACAACGCTGGCAGCTCGAATTCCAGTTGCGCGGTGATGCGCCGGCGGAGAGTTCGATCGCCGCCGCGCACCCGCGCCTGTCCGATGCCGTCGAGCGCATCGACCGTGTGTATGGCGGGCGCTCGCTGCAGATCGAGCCGAAGGAGGTCAAGCAACTTCGCGCGACGCTGGAGAAGCTGCTCGGCGAAAGAGACACCTGGGACACGCCCCTACTGCGCGAACTCTTCGCCACGCTGTTGCCGCGCGCCCGGCGCCGCCGCCGCACGGCCACGCACGAGCGGCTGTGGCTCAGCCTCGCCGGTTATTGCCTGCGCCCGGGTGTCGGCGATCCGCTCGATGGCTGGCGCGTCGAACAACTCGCCGCGCTGTACGACGCCGGCATCCAGTACACGAAAGAGAGCCA
>JAMFRW010000570.1 GCA_026224975.1 Rhodoferax sp.
CTTCGGCGCTCGACCCCGAGATGGTCGGCGAGGTGCTCGACGTGATGGTGCTGCTGGCCAAGGAGGGCATGACGATGATGGTCGTCACCCACGAGATGGGCTTCGCCAAGAAGGTCAGCCACCGCGTGATCTTCATGGACGCCGGCAAGATCGTCGAAGACTGCACCCGCGACGAGTTCTTCGGCAACCCGGATGCGCGCACACCACGGGCGAAGGAATTCTTGTCGAAGATCCTTCAGCATTGAGAGTGGAAGCGAGGGTGTGAAAATGCGCCCATGACCGAACAGATCACCCTCACGCGCCCCGACGACTGGCATCTGCATGTGCGCGACGGCGCGGCGCTTCGAAGCGTCGTGCCACACACCGCGCGGCAGTTCGGCCGCGCGATCATCATGCCCAACCTGAAGCCGCCGGTGACGACCGCGGCCCAGGCCGTGGCCTACCGCGAGCGCATCCTCGCCGCCGTGCCGTCCAGCACCAGCTTCGAGCCGCTGATGACGCTCTACCTCACCGACACCTTGCCGCCCGACGAGATCGTGCGTGCCAAGGCGGCCGGCGTCGTCGCCCTCAAGCTCTACCCGGCGGGCGCCACCACCAACAGCGATGCAGGCGTGACCGACCTGCGCAAGACCTACGCGACGCTGGAGGCCATGCAGCGCGAAGGCCTGCCGCTGCTGGTGCACGGCGAAGTCACCGATTCGGAGATCGACCTCTTCGACCGCGAGAAGGTCTTCATCGACACCAAGCTGGCCCCGCTGCGGCGTGACTTCCCCGAGCTGAAGATCGTCTTCGAGCACATCACCACACGCGAGGCGGCGCAGTACGTGGCCGAGGCCGGCGTGCACACTGCCGCCACCATCACCGCGCACCACCTGCTCTACAACCGCAACGCGATTTTCACGGGCGGCATTCGCCCGCACTACTACTGCCTGCCGGTGCTCAAGCGTGAAGAGCATCGCCGCGCGCTGGTAGCGGCCGCCACCTCCGGCAGCGACCGATTCTTTCTGGGCACCGACAGCGCCCCGCACGCGGCCGAACTCAAGGAGCATGCCGTCGGCTGCGCCGGCTGCTACACCGCGCTGACCGCCCTCGAGCTGTATGCAGAGGCCTTCGATGCGGTCGGCGCCATCGACAAGCTCGAAGCTTTTGCGAGCTTCAACGGCCCCGCCTTCTACGGCCTGCCGCGCAACGCCGGCCGCGTCACCTTGCGCAAGCAGGAGTGGCAGCTGCCCGAGACCGTGCCCTTCGGCGAGACGGTGCTCAAACCCCTGCGCGGCGGTGAAACGCTGGGCTGGAAGTTGCTCGACGAGGTGACGGCATGAACGCAACGGCGGGCGGCCGGGCCTGCGTCGCCCTGCTGATCGATGCCGACAACCTCTCGGCCGACGTGATCGAGCAGGCGCTCGCGCACCTGATGGAGCGCTACGGCGCGATCCAGTTCAGGCGCGCCTACTGCAGCCCGCAGAAGATGACCGAGCACCTCGACCTGTTTCGCCGCCACTCGATCCGGCCGATGATCAACGTGCCGACCGGCAAGAACTCGACCGACATCGCGCTCGCCGTCGATGCGATCGACCTGGCCTTCACCGAGCAGCCGGATGTGGTGGTGATCGCGTCCTCCGACTCCGACTACGCGCCCCTCGCCATGCGCCTGCGCGAGCGCGGCTGCCGCGTCATGGGCATCGGCCAGGCCGGCAAGACGGGCGTGGAATCGCCGCTGGCCTACGACGAGTTCGTGCAGTTCGACCACCACCGCGCCGTCGCCACCTCGCGCGCCGCGCCGCGGCCTGCCGCGAAGACGCCGGTGCGGCGGGCGAGGGCGCTGGCGCCTTCCCCTTCTCCTGTGCCATCGCTCGCGCCACGCATGGAGCCGCGAGCAGAGCCTCAGGTGGATGCCCTGGACATCGATCGTGAAGCACCGCGAGCGCCTGTGAGGGCCGCAGCACCGGCGCCTTCGGCCGTCTCCGCGCCACCGCCGCCGCCCTCGCGCCGATTGCAGGCGCCGACGCGCGCGGTCGAGCCTGCGCCTGTACGTGCACCTGCGGCATCGCCGCCATCCACAACGCTGCCCGACGAGGTCCAGCGCATCCTGCAAGCCGTGCCGTCGCTGCGCGGCGGCAGTGAGGTGTTGTTGAACGGCATCGGCGAGCAGCTTCGCAAACACGATCTGCTGACGAGCAAGAGCGCGTCGCCGAGCCGCTTGCTCAAGCGCTTTCCCGCCCACTTCGAACTGATGCCGATCGACAAGCCGCGCACGGTTCGATTCAGGGCTTCTTCGAACCGGTGACGCCGATCGTGGGCGCAGCGATGCCGGCCATCGACTGGTCGGCGCCGTGGCTGACGCCCTGGCGCGCGATCGGGCAGCCGGTCGCCGAGCAGGCGGGCCGTGACGGCGTGGTGCAAGCGCTCAACGCGGCAGCCGAAGCGCGCGGCGCAGAAGCCATCGAACTGAGCGCTGGCCGGCTGCGCTTTGTGCCGCAAGCCGAATTGCCGCCGGCCGAAGCCTACGAAGCCTTCATCGCCCGCACCGCCTTCGTGCCGACGCGCGGCAACCTGCACGACCTCTTCAACGGCATCGCGTGGCTGCGCTTCCCGGCGCTCAAGCGGCGGCTGAACGAATTGCAAGCGGCGCAGATCGCCGCCAGCCTTACCGCCGGAACCGCAATGCAACGTGGCGCCGTACGTGATGCGCT
This sequence comes from Rhodoferax sp., assembly GCA_026224975.1. Classification (GTDB taxonomy): domain Bacteria; phylum Pseudomonadota; class Gammaproteobacteria; order Burkholderiales; family Burkholderiaceae_C; genus LMDS01. The sequence continues at coordinate 2,694 of JAMFRW010000570.1, forward strand.
CACCATCTTCGACGAAAACGCCGCGCTCTGGCACGCGCCGGCCATCCTCGTGCAGGCGCTGCGCCAGCGTGACTGGCGCGGTCTGTTCGTCGTCCATCGCGAGGCTTGGGCCGAAGTGCGGCTCACGCTCTTCGGCCACGCGCTGCTGGAGAAACTCACCCGGCCGCGCAAGGCGATCACGGCGCATGTCTGGCTGATGCCGGAGGAAGCCGCCGCGGAAGGTGGAGGGTGTGAGTCGCCGATCGGTGACGACGCCATCACGCGGTTCGCCGCATCGCTGACGCCGACGTTGCTGGCGACCAAGCCGCATTTGCCGCTGCCGGTGCTCGGCGTGCCGGGTTGGTGGCCGGCGAACGAGCGCGCCGCTTTTTACGACGACGCAGACGTGTTCCGGCCGCCCCGGGGGTAGGCAACGATGCACTGACGAAAAAAAACAGCGGCACCCTGCCGCTGTCTTCATGTCATCGCCCGGGCCGCGTTGCCGCAGCAGGGGCCGGATGGAATTCTTACTTCTTCGGCGCGTCCGGGCCTTCGCCAGCCGGCGTGGTCTTGCCTTCCTTGACGGCCTTGGCGGTCGCGGCCTTGCGGTCTGCGCGGCTCACGGTGGACTTGGTGTCCGGGGTCTTGGCGCCTTCGGCTTCGCCGGCGGGGGTCAGTTCCTTGCCCTTGGCAGCGGCCTGGGTTTCCGACTTGCGCTCGGCGCGGGTCTTGGTGGACTTGGTGTCCGGGGTCTTGGCGCCTTCGGCTTCACCGGCCGGGGTCAGCTTGCCAGCCTTTTCGGCAGCCTTGGTTTCGGCCTTGACTTCGGCACGGGTTGCCGGTGCCGAAGCTTGGGCGAAGGCGCCTTGGGCGAACACGGCAGCAGCAGCGGCCAAAACGGTCAGAGCGGTTTTCATCTTCATGTGTATCTCCTAGTCAGTTCGAGGGGTAGGGCGGTTCAAAGAGCCAACGCATTTCGAACGACATGCCCTCATCAGGTCGACTTGCGTTCGGTTCGCCGAGGCTTACCGTTTTGAGCGAGGCTGCGTATTAGAACGCGCATTGCGTGGATCGGTTGACGAATGTGAATCTACTCGGCCGGTGGGAAGCGGTGATCGGCCCGAAGTGTTGCGTCTTTGCCGCAATTCCGGCGCGGGTATAAGCCGCTCCTGGGCTGCACGGGTCGCACATAATCGCGCCCGTGAAGTGAGCCAGACCGCCGCTGGTGCGAAGCCCGAAAGGGTGCACTGGAGGAAGGTCCGGACTGCGCAGGGCGGCGTAGCAGCTAACGGCTGCCCATCGCGAGGTGAGGATCAGAGCAACAGAGACGAGTCGGCGTCCGGATCGCAAGAAACGGGCGCCGGGTGAAACGGGCAATCTCTACGCGCAGCAATACCAAATAGGCACACGATGGGCGGCGGCAACGCGGCCCGGAACCTGGCTCCGGGGGAGTGTGCGGGTAGGTAGCACCGAGCCGCACAGTGATGTGCGGCCCAGAGGAATGGCGGTCACGGCCGAGCGCGCGCAAGCGGGCACGGCTGCACAGAATCCGGCCTATCGGCTCGCTTCACACTTATTCGATGTCCGATCGACGCATCCGGCCGCGCTCGCACGTGACAGCCGGCCTCGGCATGCGGCCCTACACTGAAAAGCTCCGATGAATCCCGACGCACACACCCTCTGGCGCGCACCGCGTTGGGCACTCGCTGCGCTGCTGGCCTGCCTGGGCATGCTCGGGCCGTTTTCGATCGACACCTACCTGCCGGCCTTCACCGGCATCTCGCTGGCGATCGGCGCCACGCCGGTCGAGATGCAGCAAACGCTCTCGGCCTACTTGTTCGGCTTCGCGATCATGAATCTCTTCCACGGCTCGCTGTCCGACAGCTTCGGACGCCGGCCGGTGGTGCTGTGGGGCTTGGCGCTGTTCACGCTCGCGTCGGTCGGCTGTGCGATGTCGCAGCACATCGGCGCGCTCGTCTTCTTCCGCGCGGTGCAGGGCATGTCGGCGGGCGCCGGCATCGTGGTCTCGCGCGCGGTGATTCGCGACATGTTCCCGCCGGCCGACGCGCAGCGCGTCATGTCGCAGGTGACGATCTATTTCGGGATTGCACCAGCCATTGCACCGATCGTGGGCGGCTTTCTGTTCGTGCATGTCGACTGGCACGCGATCTTCTGGTTTCTGACCTTCGTCGGCGTGGTTCTCTGGATCGCCAACTACAAACTGCTGCCGGAGACGCTGCACGAATCGCACAAGCAGCCGTTCAACGTGCGCAACCTGATGGCGGGCTACTGGGAGCTCGGCTCCAGCCCGCGCTTTCTCATGCTGGCGCTCGCCAGCGGCATTCCGTTCAACGGCATGTTCCTGTACGTGCTGTCGGCGCCGGTGTTCCTCGGCGACCACCTGCACCTGGCGCCGGGGCAATTCTTCTGGTTTTTCTTGATGACCATCGCCGGAATCATGGGCGGCGCATGGTTCTCGGGGCGACTGGCCGGCCGCATCAAGCCGCACCATCAGATTCGGCATGGTTTCTTGATCATGCTGATCGTTTCGGTCATCAACCTCGCCCTCAACCTGGTCTTCGTGCCGCAGGTCTGGTGGGCCCTGTTGCCACTCGGTATCTACGCCTTCGGCTGGGCCCTGATGGTGCCCGTCGTCACGCTGATGGTGCTCGACCTCGTGCCCGAACGGCGCGGCATGGCTTCGTCGTTCCAGGCCTTCATCGGCAGCATGGCCAACGGCATCGTCGCTGGCGTGATCGCGCCGCTGGTGATGCACTCGACCATGCTGCTGGCGGTGGCCTCGCTGCTGATGATGAGCGTGGGCATCCTCGCGTGGATATGGGTCAAGCCGCGGGTGACCGGCGCGGGCGCGGTACAGGTCCGATAGGGGGGTGGTTCGGGGGCCTCGCTGGGGCGCACAGTTCAAGTTGCTCGGCGGCGCGTCGATATGGAGGCGAGACACACGCACGTCCGTGCCGGAGATTCGCCATGCCCGCCCCCTCGTTCATTGTTCGCCTGCCGCTGGTCGCGGCCCTCGTTTTGGCGGGGTTATCGGCACACGTCGTGGCTTCCGACCACGCGGCGCCGGCCGCGGCCAAGCCCGAAGCGAAAGCTGATGTCAAGGCCGAGGTGAAGGGCGAAGCCAAGGCCGAAGCCAAGCCCGAGCCCAAGACCGCGGCCAGGGGTGAGGCCAAGTTCGAACCTGCCGACGCCCACGAGGCAGCGCCCGACAAGGAATCACGCCGCGTCAAGCTGCCCGAATCCCGCGATCCGCTCGATGTGGTGCGTGAGCGCCTCGCCGCCAAGCTCGGCGCCACGCGTCCTCCCGACACGCCCAACCCGAACGTGGTGCGCGTCACCACCAAGGCCACGGCTGCCAGCGGCAGCGGCCACGAAACCCTGGCCACGCTAGTCCCCGCCGGCACCGGCGGCCACTTCAGGGCAACCGGCAGCGACATCGTCATTCGCCCCCGCGTTACCGCTGCGCGCGCCGCGCCAGTCGTCTCCGGCGAGCCCATCGCGGCCATGTCGGGCGTCGAGCCCGGCCACGCGCATTGGGAGTACGCCGGCGCCGGCGGCCCCGAAACCTGGGGCCAGCTCAAGCCCGAATTCGCCAAGTGTTCCAGCGGCGCACGCCAGAGCCCGATCGACATTCGCGATGGCATCAAGGTCAACCTCGACCCGGTGCAGTTCGACTACAAACCGAGCGGCTTTCGCGTCATCGACAACGGCCACACGGTGCAGGTCAACGTGGGCACAGGCAACTCCATCGAGGTGATGGGCCGCCGCTACGACCTGGTGCAGTTCCACTTTCACCGGCCGTCGGAAGAGCGCATCAATGGCAAGCAGTTCGACATGGTGGCGCACCTCGTGCACAAGGATCTCGACGGCCGCCTCGCCGTGGTGGCGGTGCTGCTCGACCGCGGCGCGGCGCAGTCGCTGATCCAGTCGGTCTGGAACAACCTGCCGCTCGAAAAAGGCGAGGAAGTCGCGGCGCGCGTCTCCATCGATCTGAACGCGTTGCTGCCCACCGAGCGCAGCTACTTCACCTACATGGGCTCGCTCACCACGCCGCCGTGCAGCGAAGGCGTGCTCTGGATGGTGATGAAAAACCCGGTGCAGATTTCCGCTGAGCAGATCGGCATCTTCGCGCGGCTCTACCCGATGAACGCGCGGCCGATCCAGCAGGCTTCGGGGCGGTTGATCAAAGAGTCCAACTGAGCCGCGCACGCTCTAGACTCGGCGCTCCTTCATTGCGGGAGCGTGTCATGAGCTTGTTCGTCATCGGCCTCGTGCTGTTCCTCGGCATCCATTCGGTCTCGATCTTTGCGCCGGCCTGGCGCGATGCGCAGGTCGCCCGGCGCGGTGAGCCCGCGTGGAAGGGCATCTACTCCGTCATCGCCATCATTGCCTTCGTGCTGCTGGTCTATGGCTACGGCATGGCGAGGCAGTCGCCGGTGGTGCTCTACAGCCCGCCCACGATGCTGCGGCACATCGCCTTGCTGCTGATGGTTCCGGTCTTCCCGCTGCTGTTCGCGGCCTACCTGCCGGGCCGCATCAAGAGCGCGGCCAAGCACCCGATGCTTCTCGCGACGAAGATCTGGGCCACGGCGCATTTGCTCGCCAACGGCACGCTCGCCGATGTGCTGCTGTTCGGCGGCTTTCTCGCCTGGGCGGTGGCCGACCGCATCTCGGCCAAGCGCCGAACCGTCGCGCGCGTGGTGCCGGGTGCGCCGCCGTCGAAGGCCAACGACGTGATCGCGGTGGTCGGCGGCGTCGCGGTCTATGTGGTGTTCCTGCTCTGGGGGCACCGCGTGCTGATCGGGGTTTCGCCACTCGGTTGAGGATCGAAGACTGGGCCGCTCTACAGTGCGAAGATAGGTAAAGGAACGGGCTCCATGCAGGGCTCGCACAGCATACTGATCCGTTGAGCCCGAGTGGCGCATCGCTAACAACGCGCCACGAGTCCTCGAAGAGGCGCGGGCGGATCAGGAGACTTTCAGTGCCACGCAAGAGCCGCTTCGGCAAGGACCACTACGGTGCCGCCTTGCTCATCCTCATGGGGCTGGGCGCCCTCATGGAGGGCATCAGATACCACGTGGGTTCGCCCAACCGCATGGGCGCCGGCTTCGTGCCGGTGGTGCTGGGGGTGATCCTCGCACTCGTCGGCGTGGCCATCGCCGTCACTGCCGGCCCCGATGCTCCTCCCACCGATGAACTCCACAAACCGCATCCGCCCGAGTGGCGCGGCTGGTTCTGCATCCTGGGCGGCGTGGTCGCCTTCGTCTTCTTCGGCGTGTACGGCGGGCTGGTGCCGGCGACCTTTGCGTCGGTCTTCATCGCTGCGCTCGGTGACCGCAAGAACACGGTGAAGAACGCGTTCTGGCTGGCGATGCTGATGGTCGTCTTCGGCGTGCTGATCTTCAGCTATGGCCTGCGGCTGCAGTTGCCGCTTTTCACCTGGGGCTGAGCCATGCATCAGAGTTTGATGGACCTGTGGTACGGCTTTGGCATTGCGCTGCAGCCGAGCAATCTGATGTGGTCGGTGTTCGGTGTGCTGATCGGCAACCTGATCGGTGTGCTGCCCGGCATGGGCGCGCTTTCCACCATCTCGATGCTGCTGCCGCTCACCTATGTGATCCCGCCGGTGCCGGCCATCCTGATGCTCGCCGGCATCTTCTACGGCTCGCAATACGGTGGCGCGATCGGCGCGATCTTGCTCAACCTGCCGAGCCACCCGCCGCATGCGGTGACCTGCCTCGACGGCTACCCGCTCACCAAGATGGGCAAGGGCGGCACCGCGCTCGGTATCACGATGATGTCGTCGTTCTTCGCGGCCTCGGTCGGCATCATCGTGATGATCTTTCTCTCGCCGCTGCTGACCGAAGTCGCCTTCAAGTTCGGGCCGACCGAGATCTGCTCGATCATGCTGCTGGGCCTCTTGGCCGGCGCCACCATGTCGCGCGGCTCTCCGCTCAAGGGCGTGGCGATGACGGTCTTCGGCCTGCTCTGCGGCGCCATCGGCACCGATGTGATCAGCGGCACCATCCGCTTCTCGTTCGGCATCAACGAACTCTCCGATGGCGTCGAACTCGGTGCGCTCTGCATGGGCCTCTTCGGCATCGCCGACTTCCTCGTCAGCGTCAACCGAACGACGGTCAAGGCGAGCGACGCCAAGGTCAGCATGCGCGACATGCGCCCGAGCCGCGCCGAACTGAAAGAGGCCTTCTGGCCGATGGTGCGCGGCACCATGGTCGGCACCGTCTTCGGCGCCATGCCCGGCACCGGCCCGACCATCACCACCTTCATCGCCTACGCCCTGGAGCGCAAGATATCCAAGACGCCCGAGAAGTTCGGCAAGGGCATGTTGGCCGGCGTGGCGAGCCCCGAGGCGGCCTCGCATTCGAAGACCCAGGTCGACTTCATCCCGACCATGTCGCTCGGCATTCCCGGCGATGCGGTGATGGCGCTGATCCTCGGCGCCCTCATCATCAAGGGCATCCAGCCGGGCCCGCAGTTGATCAGCGAACACCCGGATATTTTCTGGGGCCTGATCGCGAGCTTCTGGATCGGCAACGTGCTGCTCGTGATCCTGAACGTGCCGATGATCGGCGTGTGGGTCAAACTGCTGCAGGTGCCTTACAAGTTTCTGTTCCCGTCTGCGCTGTTCTTCATTGCGGTGGGCGTCTACAGCACCAAGAACAGCCTGTTCGAC